>JAAAOB010000148.1 GCA_009909035.1 Bacteroidota bacterium | reverse complement strand
CTAATATTTTCACAGCCTTGAATTTTTGGTTCGTTTTGTTTCTCCGAAGGAGTCCTTGGGACAAGACAAAATGAACAAGAAAAAGTTTAATGGGGCTTGAGTTTATTTTCTACCCACAAGAATTCCCGTAGAACCTTAATTGTAAAGTTGGTTGTTGAACGCCCTTTTGGGACTACTTAACCCATTATGTTTAATCGAACTCAGGTTGTTAAAGTATCGCGTGGCTGTTTGCATTCACACCGTCTTGACTTATTTTATTCATCATGGCGAATAAAAACTGGCAAAAATTTAAAACGTACTGGCGGCTCGTGGGGCGGCTGGCACTAAAAAAGGATATTTTTTTTAACGCCTCTGCCATCACATTTAACCTATTCCTGTGTGCCATTCCATTCATTTTAATATTAACCTCCATCCTTGGCTATGTACTCTCTGTTGAAACAGCTTTTAATGAGGTAATCCGCTACGCGCGCGAGCTGTTTCCGCAGTTCAGCTATGAAACCCGCGGCGGAGACGTTATTGAGGGTGTCGTTACCCTGGAGTCGCTGATCATGCCGCTGGTGGAAGCACGCCGCATATTTGGGATCGTGGGTATTGTGGTACTGATGTTTTTTTCGCAGGGGCTTTTTCACTCTCTGAAACATGTATTGTTCGATGTGTACGATATTGAAGAGAGGAAGCACCCGGTTCTTGAGCTGGTCTATAACTTCTTTACGTTTGGCGTTGTCGGTGGTGTCTTCCTTTTTTTTACAATCGCCATCTCTCTTATATCGCTTTACCCACTCGATTCCATTATCCTTCCCGTCACCGGCACGGTTATTGAGCTGGGCTGGATCAGCGACGTTCTGACCGTCATGATTCCACTTACGTTCACCCCGCTGCTTTTTTATGTCATATATCGCTACATCAGTGAGAAGAGAATTACCCGCAGGGTTGCGCTGCTCTCGGCCCTGGTCTATACCGTACTGTTTGAATCTGCAAAACTGGGTATCGGCACCTACCTGGAGTATGCCTTTACGGCCTATCGTTATTTTTACCAGGGCTACACCGTGCCGGTCATTATCGGTATATGGGTTTTTTATGCGGCCGCCCTGTTTGTTATTACCGCCATCATGGCGCGCGCCTACCAGGATATCTATGAAAAAGAGCAGCCGTCAATCGAATATAATCCATACACCGCCATCTCCTGATGACCTCACCAACAGAATCCGGAATCTTACCCACTGATTTTTACGCCCGTGACGACGTTGTCCAGGTCAGCCGGGATCTTTTAGGGTGTCTGCTGTGCACCTCAATCAACGGTCTCCGGACCTCCGGCATGATTACCGAAACAGAAGCCTATTGCGGCCGGGGCGACCAGGCCTCACACGCCAGCGGCGGAACACGCACAAAACGGACGGAGGTGATGTATGGGCCGCCCGGCCACAGCTACATCTATCTCTGCTACGGTATACATCATCTGTTTAATATTGTAACCAACCGGGAAGGCCTGGCGGATGCGGTTCTGATTCGATCAATTCATCCAATCACTGGAATAGAAACAATGAAAAATCGACGCTCAATGGATGGATTGAAAAACCTGGCCAACGGTCCCGGCAAACTTTCAGAGGCGATGGGACTTCGCACATCAATGAACGGGCTTCCCCTCACAAAACCGCCCATCTGGGTAAAGAGAAGGCCTCAACCGGTGCATGATGCAGATATTCAAGCCTCATCTCGTATTGGTGTTGATTATGCCGGCGAAGACGCATTCAAGCCCTGGCGATTTCAGATCAAGCCGCCACCGTGATGAATCTGTTAGAATCTGTTTAACATTTAAGGAAACTATTCATGTATATTAGATGTTTCTTTTAGCTGAAATAATTACAAATACCAACCAACCACAGAGGACTTATTATGTTACATAAAACACTCACATTTTCATTTACCCTCCTGTTCGCCATAGCAGCAGCTGCGGTAACTGATATCGAAAACCGTACCGCCAACGCATCGACCGAATGGGAAATCGACAGGGCTCACAGCGCGATCAATTTCTCTATCAATCACTTCTTCACGCCGGTCAACGGAACCTTTGATGATTATGATGCAACCGTCATCTTTGATCCTGAGAACCTTGAAGAGAGCATGATTGACGTGGAAATTCCCGTAACAAGCATCAATACGAAAAATGAACGGCGGGATAATCACCTGCAATCGGAAGATTTTTTCAATGCTGAAAAATGGCCAAATATTGAATTTACCAGCAATACGATTGAAAGCAGGGGCGACAATCAGTTCGTAGCCATTGGCGAATTAACGATCCGCGACGTTACGCGCGATTTTGAACTCCCCTTTACCCTGCAGGGCGTTATGGATCACCCGATGGAAGACAATAAAGTTGTTGCCGGTATTGTAGCCGACGCCAACCTGATGAGAACGGATTATGGTGTAGGTGTTGGTGACTGGGCCGCAACCGCAGTTGTTGGCGATGAAGTAAATATTGAGCTGAATCTTGAGCTCACCACGACCAACTAACTCGCCAACTATATCGTATAGTTCAAAAGCCGGCAGATATTCTGTCGGCTTTTTTTATTTTAAAATCTGCAGGATCTCCTTTACAGATTTTAGCACCTCACACCCTACTCCTTTTATGTTTGAGCTGACATTTGACCACTACACCATTAAAGTGAAATCTCTTAATTTGAGCACTCAGTTTTATGGTCAGATAATGGGGCTGCCCGAAATTGAAAATCGCACGCAAAAGGAGTATATTCGCTGGTTTTCGCTCGGCAACGGGTCTGAACTTCATGTTGTTGAAGGGCCGGTGGATACCATCAGCACGACTATCGGCATCCATCTTGCTCTGCGTCTTGTTGATTTCGATGCATTTTTGACCCGGCTGAAAAGCAACGATATTCAGATTCACAATTCAAAAGGGAAGCCGCAGAGCTACACGACCCGTGCGGATGGTGTCCGGCAGGTCTATTTTCAAGATCCAGACGGCTACTGGATCGAGGTGAACGAAGCAGGGTTACAATCATCATAGCAATAGTCGTTGGAAATCTCAGACATTATGATCGAGTACTTCCATGAACCGAACCATTAAACGGGCGGCCGTATGGCTGTTCGATCTTTACCTGAACAGCAGCCTCCATGTGGCGCTGGCCGTAACGTCATTAACCCTGGTATCTTACCGCACACTTAACCTTCCGCCCGATCACGCACTTCTCCTTTTCATTTTTTTTAGTTCTGTTTTTGGATATAACGCAACAAAGTATGGCGAAAGCCTGGATCGGATTTCATCCCCGGCACGCACGGCCGTTCGATGGATCACGGCAGCAGCACTGGCCATATCTGTTGTTCTGGCATTTTGGCTTTCTCTCTATGTGATAGCGGCTGCAGCTCTCCTGGGATTCATCACCATGTCGTACTCCTGGCCTCTGCTATTTAGCCAAACCACTCTAAGGGAAATATCAGGTATCAAGATCTTTGTGATCGCATTTGTCTGGTCCTCCGTCAGTGT
Source organism: Bacteroidota bacterium (assembly GCA_009909035.1). Taxonomy (GTDB): domain Bacteria; phylum Bacteroidota; class Rhodothermia; order Balneolales; family Balneolaceae; genus SW132. Next base: position 35,317 of record JAAAOB010000148.1, on the reverse strand, counting down.
TGGACTGCCCGTGCTCGAGGCCGGTGCCGGGATGTCCACCACCATCGCTCTCGAATATGTTCAGCGTCTCTTGTTTGTCCTTGTTCTAACCCTCCCGTTTGATATCCGCGACATCCGTTTCGATACTCACCAGCTTGGCACCATTCCACAGTCAATCGGCATTAAAAAAACACGCGCACTTGGAATAGGATTGCTTTCGCTGGCGACTATTCTGGGCGCGTGGAAAGATCCATTGAACTCCATAGAAGCTATACTCTTTGGGGCTGTAGCACTTTTGACAGGAGTGATGGTGATGAAAACCGCGGTAAAGCAAACCCGCTATTTTGCCTCGTTTTGGGTGGAAGGAATCCCGATTTTGTGGTGGTTACTTCTTCTACTCTTCACGTAAACCTTCGTACAGACTGAGTGTTATGTCAGCAATACGGTGTTGCATGCAAGGCATTGGATGAGTCTACTATGAATGACAGGATACTGAGGTTGAATGAACTGCCACGGGGCAGAGCCCAGGAAGTATCAACTTGAAATCCATAATTTTTTCAAAAATATGAGCTTTTTGGTGGGTGTCCCCCTTTAAGGGGACTTTTATCTTTTTTCCGACCCGGAAAGTCGGGGAATGAAACCACATTAGATTAAAGAAAAAGCACCACCGGTTCAAAAAAGTCCGTTTGTTCAAAACATTCATACAAAGCTTTTAAAATAGCCATGAAAAGCTTTAATTGACTATTGAAAAACATTCACACACCAAAACAAATGCTATGGAAGAAAAAGTGTTGACTTACGAAGGAAAAGAGATAACTGTCACGTACGATCTAAAACGATGCATCCATGCGGCAAATTGTGTTGCCGGTAACCCGGATGTGTTCAATCCCGAACGAAAACCCTGGATTGATGCTGACAAAGCGCCGGGAGAGGCAATTGCCGATGTAATTGAAACATGCCCGACCGGTGCGCTTCAGTACGAAATGAAAACGTCGGACCGGACCGAGGCCGCCCCGTCCAGCAACCGGATCTCGTTGCAGGAAGACGGGCCGATTTACATGTACGGCGACATCGAAGTTCAAGATCACGAGGGCAATGTGGTGCTGGAAGATACTCGTTTCGCCTTTTGCCGCTGCGGGGCGTCCGGCAATAAACCCGCCTGCGACAATTCCCACAAGAACATAGAATTCGGCGCCGGCACAGATGCCGATCACTCCAAACTTCCAGAGGCCTCTGGTGATAATGGCCAAAAACTGATCGTAAAACTGATGAAAAATGGCCCCGCCATCCTGGAAGGAACCTACACGGCTGCAGGGCGCAGGGTACAAGTTGCAGGAGATCGGGTGCGAATTTCCTGTCAAAAAGAGGTTGAACTTGATATTAACATCAGCTTTGGAAGGTGATACGCACAAATCCGCAAGGATTTTTGAACGGTTTGATAGAATACAAACTGTCGTGAGTCAGCAAAGGCAAACGATGGTGAGATCGGCAGATAGCCGGTTTTTGAATAGTGTCTTGTCAATGCTGATTTGTCTGGATAATGTACCATTTTCATCCGTCGACTTCCCGTCATCAGATAAGTGGGGCAGGTCCGAATCTTTACGACAGGTCTCGAACGGCCGGGTGTCTTGTCCGGTGAAGGTCCTCATCCAACAACTCCGTCACTCCATCGATGACTCAACACCAGGCTAATCAACAATCATAAATCATCAATAACCAATCCAATCACCTCAATGACTCCACGAACTCTCATTGTGTCAGGTGCGATTTTCATGGCTCTTGCCGTGGCTTTTGGGGCGTTTGGTGCGCACCTTGTGCAGGACATGCTCACGCCCGATCGTTTCCAGGTTTATCAAACCGGCGTGGAGTATCATTTCTATCACGCGCTGGGCCTTTTGCTTCTGGGAGCCATTACCCTCGCCATTCCCGAAAACCGGTGGTTGAGATGGTGCGGATACAGTTTTATAGCCGGGATTCTGATTTTCTCCGGAAGCCTCTACCTGCTCACGCTCACCGACACCGGCTGGCTTGGCGCCATCACCCCGATCGGCGGTGTTGCATTTATCCTGGGATGGATGTTCCTGGCCATTGGCGTGTTGAATCGCCGGTAATCCGTCCTTCAGATACTTTTACATCCATGATGTAACCATCAATCCCCTGTTCAACCCATAAAATGCGTATGATATTATGAAAGCCTCTCTGCTCCTCTTTTCAGCTGCGGTTCTGGCCATCCACCTATCATCCTGCAGCCGGGAGGTGCCGCCAAATGAAGCGGGTGTCTCCCTTCAGCTGGCGGAATTTCGCAAATCTCTGATTACGGATATTCGCTACACGCTCTTTTTTAGCATCCCGGAAAACAGGCGGGATTTCATTGATGCAACGGTCTCTATCCGGTTTAGCCTTACGGATGACGGGGCGGATATTCCGCTCGACTTCCGGGAGTCTCCGGAACATCTCCAATCCCTGACCATCAATGGATCAGCTGTCCCCATTACATTCGAAAACGAACACATTTTGCTGCCGGCTGAACACCTTACGCCGGGCGAAAATATTGTGGACATTGCGTTTGTTGCCGGGGAGTCATCACTCAACCGGAATCCCGATTATCTCTACACGCTCTTTGTGCCCGACCGGGCCCGGACGGCATTTCCGCTTTTTGATCAGCCGGATCTGAAAGCCGTCTTTGAACTCACGCTCGAAATCCCCGAATCGTGGCAGGCGATCTCCAACGCGGAAGTTGAATCGATCATAGAAATGGACTCCACACACGTGATGGAGTTTGCCCCATCCGACCGCTTCAGCTCGTATCTCTTCTCATTTGTTGCCGGTAATTTTGAATCGGTGACCCGCACCGTCGGGGGAGTAGAGATGACCATGCTGCACCGGGAGACCGACACTGCAAAGGTGGAGCGAAACCTGGATGCGGTTTTTGACCTCCACGCTTCCTCGCTGCAGTGGCTGGAAGAGTACACCGGCATCGATTACCCCTTTCAAAAGTTTGATTTTGCGCTCATCCCATCCTTCCAATACGGCGGTATGGAACATACCGGGGCTATTCAGTACCGCGCCGGATCGCTTTTCCTGGATGAAGATCCCTCGGAATCACAGCTGCTCAGCCGCGCCAGCCTGATTGCCCACGAAACCGCCCATATGTGGTTTGGTAACTTCGTGACGATGAAGTGGTTCAATGACGTCTGGACCAAAGAGGTATTTGCCAATTTTATGGCAGCCAAGATGGTCAACCCCGACTTTCCCGACATTAACCACGACCTAAACTTTATGCTTCGCCACCATCCCTCCGCCTATTCGGTGGACAGGACCGAAGGCGCGAACGCCATCCGCCAGCACCTGCCAAATCTGAACGAGGCCGGCCAGATGTACGGGGCCATTATTTACAACAAAGCGCCCATAATGATGCGTCAGCTTGAGCTTTTGACCGGTGAAGATCTGTTCCGGGACGGAATGCGAGAGTACCTGGATCGCTATGCGTTTGAGAACGCCACCTGGCCGGACCTGATTAACATCCTGGATCAAAAAACAGAGAAGGACCTGGAGCAGTGGAGCGAGGTGTGGGTGAACAGCCCGGGCAGGCCGCATCTTGAAGTGGAACCGGGACAACCGGTGCAGGTCCGTCAGGCAGATCCGTCTGGTGAAAACCGGATCTGGCCCCAGCAATTTACCATCCTTGAAAATCAGGTGGATGATCACATCATCCACAGCGTTCACTCCGAAAGTGAGAGAACAGCTGCGGATTTCGATACCGCTTCCACTCTTGTTTTCAATGAAAATGGACATGGCTACGGACTCTTTCCGGGATCTGTCAGCACCCTCTCCGGTTGGGAGGAACTTGGTGACCGGGCAAAAGGCGCTGAACTGATCAATATCTATGAAAACATTCTGGAAGGAGTGATTGAGCCGGAGGCCTATTTTACCGAGCTGCAGCAGATTATACAGGCGGAAGAGAATCAACTGCTGCTGAACAGATCCCTTGCCCACCTGGAAACCCTCTACTGGAATCTCATAACGCAGAAGACGCGCAGCGAATTGGGGCCAAAGCTGGAATCAATTGTATGGAACCAGATGCTTCAGCAGCCGGATGCAACCCGGAAGAAAATCTTCTTTAATACATTCCGGAATATTGCGCTTTCTGATGACCAGGTGGAAAAAATCTACGAGATCTGGAGCGGCGAACGTACGATTGACGGACTCAACTTATCTGAGTCGGATTATATCAGCATGGCGGGAGATCTTGCAGTGAAAGAGCATCGAAACGCTGAAGAAATCCTGAGCACGCAACTGGAAAGGATTGAAGATGAGGACCGGAAACGCCGGTTTGAATACATTCTGCCGGCTCTGTCTGATTCTCCTGAAACACGGGCTGATTTCTTTGAATCTCTGAAAGAGGCCGAGAACCGCCACACGGAATCGTGGGTACTTGGAGCGCTCGGCTACCTGCACCATCCGCTGCGCGTCGATGAGTCGGAGAGATATATTCTGCCAAGCCTTGAGCTGCTGCAGGAGATCCAGGTGACCAGCGATATCTTTTTTCCAAGCCGCTGGCTGGATGCCAGTTATACTCCAAAATCACTCGTCGGCAGACGCCGTCCAAACAGTCCGTCAGTTTCTTGACAGCCGCCCTGATTACAATCCACAACTGAGAATGAAAATTCTGCAGTCCGCCGACATGCTCTTCAGGGCCCATTCAATTTTAGAAAAGCAGTCTACTCGTGAATAAATTCAAAGATGAGGCTTTTGTTATGTCAACAATACGTTGACCGCATGCAAGTCATCGGATGAGTCTACGATGAATGACATTTTAATTCATGATGACTCGATTTTTCAGAATCAACTCATCCGATGACTACAGAGATATACGACACTTTATGAATGACAGGACACTATTTTTTTCAATCACTCCCTACCGAGAATTCCTTCGTAGTACTCCCGCCGGAAGAAGGTCATTGCGTTCCCCTTCTTCAATCACAGCCTTCCCGTTCACAAATACCCAGTCAAATCCTTCCGCATAGGCATGAGGATCTTCAAACGTGGCGTTATCGGTCACAGCTGCCGGATCAAAAATCAGCAGGTCGGCGGCAAACCCTTCGCGAATCAATCCGCGGCGGGTCTCGGCAGTCGCCGGATCTGATAAACCTAACGTCTCTGCAGGGAGGCCGCTCATTTTATAGATTGCCTCTTCCAGGGAGAGAAGCTCCTCCTGGCTCACATACTGTCGGATGATTTTTGCAAAACTTCCATAGCCGCGGGGATGATGCATGGTCGGGCTGCCGTCGGAGCTGACCATCACATACGGGCCGGTTAGAAATTGACGCATTACCTCTTCATCCATCACAAAATAAGCTGCACTGGCTCCGCTCGGCCCGATATCTTCAATTAAAACGTCTTCGAACGGCTTATTCATGGTGTCGGCCAGATCGGCGAGCGTCTGGCCTGCCCACGGTTCTGTACCAAACAGCGTAGCCTCCGGGCCATTTCTCTTATTCACAAGTTCCCGCAGGTAATCGGCCAGCTCTTCCCTGCGATTTTTCACCACTTCATCGTAGTCGTTTGGCGGCAGAGCCCAGTCGGGAAACAGAATGGCAATCCCCGTGTAGCTGGCGGTGTAGGGGTACAGGTCGGCCGTAACGGTCAGGCCTTCATTGCGGGCCTCCTGCATCAGGGCCAGCACAGATTCAGCCTGCCGCGGGGTGTCGCCAAACACAATTTTGATATGCGAAGCATGAACGCTTACACCCGATTCGCGCCCCTGTTGTAACAGCTCCCTGACAGAATCTTCGATCTGATCGTCATCTTCATTTCGCATGTGACTCATCACCACGCCGTTGGTTTCCGCCACGGTTTCGCCCAGTGCCACCAGCTCCGGCAGGTCGGCAAACCTGCCGTGATCGTATTCAAGGCCCGTCGTCAAGCCAAATGCCCCGTCAGCCATGGCATTTTTTAAAAGCTCCTGCATCCCAATAATGTAGCGGGTGTCCAGGTTTGATTGCCGCGGGGCATCCACCAACCGGCGAAGGGAGTTATGACCGGCAAAATAGAGGATATTCGGCCCGGTTCCCTGCCGGTCAACATCATCCATCCAGCCGGATACGTTGTCGGTACGCGGACTGCTCCCGTCCTGCCCAAGAGTGATGGTGGTCACTCCCATCGACAGAAAGTTATCAAACCGCGGTGTTTCCAGCGGATCTCCGTGCGAGTGCGTATCGATGAACCCGGGGCTAACCACCCGTCCGTCCGCATCTACAGTTATTGCCGCCGAATATTCGTCGGAAGCGATCTCTCCAATCTTTGTGATGATTCCGTCCTCCACCAGAATGCTGCCGGTGACCCGTTCGCCGCCGCTGCCGTCCACAATTGTGGCATTGGTAATCAACAGATCCGCTGTGGATCTATCTTCTGCGCCGCTGCACGAAAGTAAAAATAGCAGCCATACAACAGTAATGAGTCGGAGTATAATAGATTGCATTGTAACCGTTTGGGTGGATGAGTGAATTAGAAAAGATAAGAAAGAGATGGCGGGATATCTTTTTAAACTTAACCTCAGGATTCCTCATCTTTTTCGGCCAGTTCCAGCCAGCGCAGGGTCGTTTCGTCGATCTCGTCTGTAAGCTCTCCATACTGCTCAGAGGCTTTTTGCAGCTCATCAGCATCCAGGGCTCCGTTGCCCATTTTGGTCTCAATAGCCGTTTTTTTCTCCTCCAGGGCTGCGATCTCTTTTTCCAGTTTTTTTAGTTCTTTCTTCTCCCTGAATGTAAGTGTGGACCTCTTTTTTTCAGTAGCTTTTGACCGGGAAGGGGCCGGTTTACGGGCTGATTTTTTCTCTTTTTCTATACGCCGCTGTTCAGCCTGTTCCTCTTCTTTGAGTTCCCGGTACTCCATGTAGGTGCCGTTATGGTCCCGGATCACGCCGTCTCCCTCAAACACAAAGTAGTGGTCCACCAGCTTATCCATAAAAAACCTGTCGTGCGAAACAACAATCAGGCATCCGCCGAAATTGAGCAAGAACTCCTCCAGCTTTTGAAGGGTCATCAGGTCCAGGTCGTTGGTCGGCTCATCCAGGATCAGGAAATTGGGGTTGTTGATCAGAACCATCATCAATGCAAGCCGCCGTTTTTCCCCCCCGCTGAGTTTGCCCACCGGTGTATACTGAAGCTTTCCGGGAAACATAAAATGTTCCAGGAACTGTGACGCGGAAATCTGGCTGCCGTCCGACAGTTCGATGACTGATGCCACCTCTTTCACCACTTCAATCGGTCTCAGGTTTTCATCAAAATCCACGTCCTGCTGTCGGTAGTGACCATATTCAATGGTTGCGCCCGTGTTTACATCACCGGAGTCTGGTTGCTCTTCGCCGGTAATTATTTTCAGGAATGTGCTCTTGCCCACGCCATTTTTCCCGATGATGCCGATTCGTTCGCCCTTATTGAACGAGTAGGTAAAGTCATTTAGAATGGTGAGGTCGCCGTACGATTTGGAAATTTTTTCCAGCTCCAGCACCTGTCCGCCAATCCGTCGTGATGAGACATCCAGCTCCAGTTCTCTCCCGTCGGTGGCCGATGTGACCTTCTCTTTGGTTTTGTGAAACGCATCGATCCGGGATTTGGATTTGCTCGTCCGGGCTTTGGGCTGGCGCCGCATCCAGTCGAGTTCTTTTTTATAGAGCTGTCCTGCTTTGTGTAGCTCCGCCTGTTCCTGCTGTTCGCGTTCAGCCTTTTTCTGCAGGTAATAGCCGTAATTGCCGTTGTGGTGGTAGAGCTCCCCGGCATCCATTTCCAAAATGTGATTGCAGACACGGTCCAGGAAGTACCGGTCGTGAGTCACCATCAGAAGGGTCACGTTGCTTTTTATCAGGTAGCCTTCCAGCCATTCAATCATATCGAGATCCAGGTGGTTCGTAGGCTCATCCAGGATGATCAGATCGGGATTATCAATCAATACAAATGCCAGCGCCACCCGCTTTCTTTCTCCGCCCGACAGCGTGCCAATGGAGCGGTTCAGGTCGGTGATGTCCAGTTTGCCGAGTATCTGCTCCATCCGCTGCTCAAAATCCCACGCATTGGCGGCGTCCATCGCGGCTGTGGCCTTCATGTAGGCGTCCTGGGTTGTTTCGTTAAAGTCCTCTGCCTGTTGATCTACCGCCTCTTCGTACTGCTTAATAATGGCCGTGATATCGGAATCGCCCTGCAGGATGTATTCGCGAATCGTCATTCCCGCATGCAGCTTCGGCTCCTGCATCAGGTAGCCGATCCGGATATCGTTCTGGGTCATCACTTCGCCGCTGTCCTGCACCTCTTCGCCGGCAATAATACGAAGCAGAGTTGATTTACCGGTTCCATTTGGGGCAACAAGGGCGGTTTTATCACCCTTTGAAAGACCAAAGGTAATGTCTTCAAACAGTGTTTTAATGCCAAAACTCTTGGAAAGATTTTCTACTGATAGATAGGTCATGCTGGAAAGGGGCGTGTGATGCTTTAACTACTCAAAAGAATAAAATAACATGTTTTTGACCCAACCTCTGCCTTCTGGCAAAATTGTTTTTGACCCGCTGTCCGGTCCCCCTGCCCGTTAAAGCCTCTGGACAATCTCCCCGCAGTCCGGGGTTTCTTCACCGTGATATGGATTCCGGATATCCTCTTCGCGGCTGAGCCACTCGGCCGTCCTCCCCCTGAAATCCGGGCAACTCATATGATATATGGTGTATTCTACAGGGTTGAATTCTTCCACCATCCGGATCATTGCATTGGAAATACGCCTGAAATAGACCCGCTGCTCGTCCACGTCCGGCTCGGATATCAGGTTTTCCGATTCCTTCTGAATGATGCGGTCAATGGCCAGCCAGAGCCCCCTTTTTTTTGCTTCCAGAACTTCATCCATCACGCTCTTACTAAACCTTGAAAGCTCCTCAGCTTTTTTCACAGTCTGTTCGCTGTCTGACTCAATAAATGCCTTTTTCAGCGCAAAATAGCGAGTCAGCACGGAGTCCATTTCCAATCTGAAATTATAGGGAAGATTCGATGTTGGCTGCTTCTGGATTTCCTGCTGATGCTCCTCCCTCTGTACATTCTCTTCTTCAGCAGACCCGCATGCGGCTAAAATCCCGACCGAAAAACATACTGCAATAAAATATACCCTCATGGATGCTTGATTGTGTTTCTGTTTTAATTCCAAAGCATTGGTGTGCTTTTACCATATACTGCACAATGTATTAAACGAAGCGTACTCTATTTTCTGATTTGTCACTCCTTTTATCCCTTTCTCCATAACCCGGGATCTATTCCCAAATTGAGATCTACCAATTCCTTTTTATGGAACGGGTATGTAGGCAGATGCTCCTTCAGGCAATGTGCCTTTTGTTGACAACTGAACTCAATACAAAAGCGTTGTTCTGGTCCCAGAAAAAATTTTCCAATGTTTACAATAACCATTGAATTTCGACGTAGATTATCGCTTTACTTAGTTTATTATTTACATTTATGCCCAAAAATATGTAAGATTCATAAAGACAAGGGGCTAAATTATTTATTATTAAAGATTTATGATGAATTTTTTTAAAACCAATTCTGAAAAACTTCTCGATCGCAGAAAATCCGTTGTAGCAAACGGGGTTGGAGTTTTTAACACTGCCACGGTAAAATCCGCAAAAGGTGCCACAATTACAGATGCCGATGGCAAAGAGTGGATCGATTTTGCCGGCGGCATTGGCGTGATAAACGCGGGGCACTGCCCGGCAACGGTGGTGAAAGCGATCCAGGACCAGGCCGCTATGTATATCCACACCAGTTTCAATGTGGTGACGTACGAACCCTACATCGAGCTTTGTGAACAACTTGCTGAAATTCTCCCCCACGGAAAAAAGACCAAGGCGATGCTTGTGAGTACAGGGGCCGAAGCAGTGGAAAATGCCATTAAAATTGCCCGGCAGGCCACCAGGCGGCAGGCGGTTGTGTGCTATACCGGTGCATTCCACGGCCGGACGATGATGGCCATGACCCTGACCAGCAAGATCGATTACAAGATAAACTGCGGCCCGTTTGCCCCGGAAGTGTACCGGCTGCCCTTTCCAAACTACTACCGGTACAACCGAAGAGGAGATCTGGATCAGTTTGTGAAATGGGAGTTGAAGCGCCTGAACGAAAGTATGCGAAATATGGTGGATCCGGAAAATGTGGCCGCCATCATCATCGAGCCCATACAGGGCGAAGGCGGCATCAACCCGGCGCCTGAAAAGTATCTGAAGGGCCTACGGAAATTTTGTGATGACCACGGGATCATGCTGATCTTTGATGAAGTTCAGAGCGGATTTGGCCGAACCGGAAACTGGGCAAGCTGGCAGAATTATGGGGTCACGCCCGATATCTCTACCTATGCAAAATCATTGGGATCGGGGATGCCGATTGCCGCCATCTTAGGCAAGGCTGACATCATGGATTCCGCTGCGCCCGGAACCATTGGCGGAACCTACATTGGGAACCCGGTTTGTTGTGCTGCTGCTCTGGCTACCATTGCCTACATGAAAGAGATCGACCTGAATCGGAAGGGTATTGAAGTAGGCCTGTACACCCGGAACCGGCTTAAAAAGCTACAGGAAAACTGTCCTCAAATTGGTGATGTCAGAGGTCTGGGGGCGTTTCTTGCCGTAGAATTTGTAAAAAACGGAGACCCTCGTCAACCAGACGGTGAACTGACAGGAAAAATAGTTAAAGCCTGTGCAAAGCGCGGACTGGTTCTGTTAAGTGCTGGAACACACAAAAATGTGCTTCGTATTCTGTCTCCCCTGGTGATTAGCGAAGAGCTGCTTGACCGGGGCCTGACCATTTTAGAAGAAGAAACCAAAAAAACCTGCGGGGTGAACTCATGAAGCCCTTTGCAATAGCAGGAGTTCAGATGAAGGTATTCGCCACCCAGTCGAACGTGGAGATGATGAAGGTGAAACTGGATATTTTGATGAATCTTTATCCCTGGGTGGAGATGGTGGTATTTAGTGAACTGTGTGCATACGGTCCGCTCATACATACCGCACAGGAAATTGACGGCCCCTTTGAACTCGAAATGAAGCGAATGGCCAAAAAACATGGCATCTGGCTTCTTCCGGGATCCATCTTTGAAAAAAGAGGAGAGGATGTATACAACACGGCTACCGTTTACAATCCTGAAGGTGAGGTCGTCACCCGGTACAGTAAAATGTTCCCGTTCTACCCGTATGAAGTTGGCGTGACGCCCGGCAGCGACTTTTGTGTATTTGAAGTTCCCGAAGTGGGGAAATTTGGAGTGTCCATCTGCTACGATATGTGGTTTCCGGAAACTATCCGCACCCTTAGTGTGATGGGGGCAGAAGTGATTCTCCATCCCACCCTGACAGGCACGATAGACCGCGAAATTGAGCTCTCGATTGCCCGCGCATCAGCCGCTACCAACCAGTGTTACTTTTTTGATATCAATGGATTAGAATCAGGGGGAAGCGGACGCTCCATCATCTGCGGGCCGGATGGCAGAATCCTCTACCAGGCTGACTCAACAGAAGAGCTGATTCCAATTGAAGTCAACATGGAAAAAGTAAAGCGAAGCCGTGAGCTGGGCCTGTTGCGATTGGGGCAGCCGCTGAAAAGCTTCCGTGATCATATGGGAGATTTCAACATCTACAAGGAAGGGGCTGATCGCTCCTACCTCGAATCACTCGGTCCGCTCATTAAACCGAAGCGAGTGGATGAGTTAGCAAAACTGAAAATGCATGAAAAAAACCTGGAATCTCACGAACCCGGGACAGAATATAAACGGAATTTGAGCGACGATATGTGAGGTGTTGATGCTTTACTTTGAGATTTATTGAAGAGAATGACACCCCCTCTCGCCCCGAAGGGATCCCTTTGGGAAGAGGGGACGGGCATGCGGAAACATGCGAAGCTTGTGTTCAGCAGGCCAGGGGTGTGTCTCAGGCGTTGATCTGGGTTTGCAGCTATTGATAGGCCTCCGGCCTCATCTAACACACCCCTCGCTAAACTCACCCGGCTTTGCCGTTTCGTTTACGCTTTTCCCCTCTCGAGAGGGGGATATCAATTACCTAAAAACCACGAAACCAATAACGCTATAGAAGCCACCATTTACAAAAAAGGCCAATAACCCAGACTAAAAACAGTGCACTTATTGATATAACACGTTCCTCTATTAACCAAACCGAAGCCAATGACAGCCAGCAAAAAGAGCAGCACTCCCCACTTTAATGTTGCCCAATTACGTATCGATTTATGGAACCGGCTTCGGTCTCAGTTGCATTTGCACCAGAAAGACGACAGGAGAGGGGTTGACTCAGGGAGCCTTAAGAGCATATCAGAGCTTCTTGATCATCTCGCCATTGTTGAACAGTATTACTCCTTTCCGGGTAAACGCAGAATAAAAAAATTACAGGAGATTGTTAACAACGAGGAATTTTATACGGCCTCCAACCGGGTAAATGAACTTGTACGTCAATTGGTGAGCGAATCCTATCGAAGTAACCCCGGGCTGATTGCGGATGATTCCGATGAAGAGAATTCCGGCAACGACAACTCTGATCACAACAGCCGGAGCGGTACTAAGAACCACTTTGAAGTTCTTTTTGTGGATAATCTGCCCCGCCAGGAAGAGGAAGCGATGAGGTCGAAAATCGCTGAATTTCGCGAAGAGGATGAACATCTTTTATATGATATTATCGTACAGCATTCGTTCCAGGATGCACTCATTGCTCTGCTTCTCAATTACAATATCCAGGCGGTTGTAATTCGCTACGCCCCGCCATACGCATCGAAAAATATTGAATATCTTTTAAAGCCGTTTTTAGGCTATATTCACGATCTCGATTTTTCGGATGTATCCGAGGAGGACCTGGGCCCGATATTAGGAAAAATCATCAAGCAGTTCCGCCCTGAGCTGGATATTTATTACGTAACGGATACCTCGCTGCTTCAGCTCAAGGATTCAACCGTGAAAAATTTCCGGAGAATCTTTTATCGAAAAGATGACATACAGGAGCTTCACCTGGCCATTCTAAGGGGAATACGGGAACGCTATAAAACACCATTTTACTCGGCCCTGAAAGAGTACAGCCAAAAACCGGTGGGGGTTTTTCATGCCATGCCGATCTCCCGCGGGAATTCGGTTTTTAAATCGCGATGGATCCGGGATTTTGGCCAATTTTACGGGCGTAATCTTTGCCTGGCTGAAACCTCATCCACCACCGGCGGACTCGATTCACTCCTGCAGCCAACCGGCTCGCTGAAAACAGCCCAGGAAATGGCCTCAAACGCCTACGGATCCAAGCGCACCTTTTTTGTCACCAACGGTACGTCCACATCTAATAAAATTGTACAGCAAGCCCTGGTTGAACCGGGCGACCTGGTCCTGATCGACCGCGACTGCCATAAATCGCACCACTACGGACTTGTACTGGCCGGGGCTCTTCCGGTCTACCTCGACTCTTATCCGATTGAAAAATATAGCATGTATGGCGCGGTCCCGCTGGAGGAGATCAAACACACGCTGCTGGAACTAAAGAAAGCCGGCAGACTGGATAAAGTGAAGATGCTGCTGCTGACCAACTGCACATTTGATGGCTTGGTATATAATGTCGAAAAAGTGATGGAAGAGATTCTTGCCATCAAGCCGGATATGATCTTTTTGTGGGATGAGGCCTGGTTCGCTTTTGCCGGATTTACCTACACCTACAAACAGCGTACGGGGATGTTTGTAGCCAATAAGCTGTTCAATAAGTACCGCACGGAGGGATACCGTGAAAAGTACAAAAACCATGTCGAGTCTCTCGGTGATGGAGACATACCGTCCATGCCAGATCCCGACAAGGTGAAGATTCGGGTCTATTCCACACAAAGCACGCACAAAACACTGTCGAGTTTCCGCCAGGGATCGATGATCCATATCTGGGACGAAGAATACCGGCGGCTGGTGTCCGACAGTTTCCAGGAGGCCTACATGACCCATACCTCCACATCTCCCAACTACCAGATCCTGGCATCCATGGATGCCGGGCGGCGACAGGTTCAGTTTGAAGGCTACGAGCTGGTGGAAAAAAGTATCGAGCTGGCGATGTCGATCCGGGCCAAAATACACGATCATCCTCAGCTTCATAAATATTTCCGGGTGCTGACCGTACGGGATTTTATACCAGATGAATTCAGGACGTCCGGCCTGGATGAATATTATACGGACGACCACGGGTGGAACCGGATGGAGGATGCATGGGAACATGATGAATTTGTGCTGGACCCAACCAAAATTACGCTGGCGGTCGGCCTGTCGGGCATTGACGGCGACACCTTCAAGAATGAATTCCTGATGGATCAGTACAACATCCAGATTAATAAAACATCTCGGAACTCCATTCTCTTCATGACCAGCATTGGAACCACTCGCGGAAGCGTGGCCTACCTGGTCAATACCCTGTTACAAATTGCGGCTAAACTGGATGAGGAACATCCCTCCATGAACAAAAAGGAGTCTGAAATTCTTCAGAATCGAATAAAATCGTTGATGGAGGATGTGCCGCCGCTGCCCGATTTTAGCCGGTTTCACTCTTCATTCCAGGCCGTTGCGGGCGTGCCCGGGGGTGATATCCGGCAGGCCTATTTTCTTGCGTATACCTCAGATAACTGTGAATATATTGCTCTCGAAGATTGTTTAGATATCATAGACGGTGGACGAGAGCTGGTATCCACCACATTTGTGATTCCTTATCCTCCCGGATTTCCCGTGCTGGTACCCGGGCAGGTAATCAGTGAAGAGATCATACAGTTTCTTCTTGCACTGGATGTTAAAGAGATTCACGGCTACCGGCCTGAACTGGGGCTCAAAGTGTTTACCGAAGAGGTGCTGAAAAGCCAGGAAAAGATCCCGGCTCGGGCCGAACGAATGCCGGGTGGTTAGATATGAAATTTTTTAAGTAGAGTCTCCCCTAAAAAGGGGAGATTCAAAGGGGTGTTACAGGATCTTATAAGGAAATGGATTCTATTAAGGATCGAGGTCTTAACTTTACATCCCCCTCAATCCCCTTTTCTAAGGGGGGACTTTCAACTCCAATTTTTAATAATTGATAGACCAAGCTCTATAACTGCCAAAGAAAAGCCAATAAAACTCTCAACCCAACAAAAAAACGTCACCATGGCTGACTCAAAAAAAGAAGTAAAACCACTTAGAGGAATATCCGATATTCGCCGATTTTTCCACCGGAATGAGGTTCCCGTTTATTTTATCAGTGCCACAAATTTTAATTTGCTCGGGGCGGATGAGTGGATCAAGAGTTTCAAATTCATCTGCTACATCGAGTGCTTCGACGGGCAGCATCCCAACGTCTTCTCTCCGGAAGAAGAAGTACCCCATGATGAATTCGAAAGTATTGAGGATATCAATAACTATCTTCTTGAGCACAAGGAGGTTGTGGATTACCTCAAGAGCCGGAAGAAAGGCGGGAAGGCCGGAAAGGCGATGTTTTTGATGTTCGATGAAAAAACGGAAAAACTGGCCAAAAAGAACGGCCTGGAGGTCTGCTTTCCGCCGGCCAAGATGCGTACATTCATGGATAACAAGGTAAACACCAACCGGATTGCGGAAAAATCCGGCGTTGCCTGTGTTCCCTATGTACTTTCAGATGTAAAGGGATATGATCATTTGCGGGATGTTTCTAAAAAATTGGGGAATGATCTCGTTATTCAGACTCCCTTTGGTGATTCCGGACACACCACCTTTTTTATCTCCAGTGAAGCAGACTTCAAGAAGCATGAAGAAGAAATCATCAGAGAAAAAGAGGTAAAGATCATGAAGCGGATCAACTGCCGGGGTGCCGCCATTGAGGCTTGTGTGACGCGGCACGGAACCATCGTAGCGCCATTGATGACAGAACTGGTGGGATTTCCGGAACTGACTCCCTACAAAGGCGGCTGGTGCGGCAACGAAATTCACGCGGACGTTTTTACCCGTTCGATACGTCAGAAGGCCAGAAAGTATACGCGGCTGTTTGGCGATCAGCTTCGTGAGGAGGGCTACAAAGGATACTTTGAACTCGACTTTCTGATTGACCAGGACAATGGCCAGGTCTACCTTGGAGAGCTGAACCCACGGATCACCGGGGCGAGCTCCATTACCAATCACGCCGTGTTTGCCCTGGCGGATGCGCCGCTCTTCCTCTTTCACCTGCTGGAATGGATGGACACATCGTACGAGCTAAGCGTAAAATCGATCAACGACCGTTGGGCGAGGCCCGAAAACATCGATAACTGGAGTCAGCTCGTGATCAAACACACTGAAGATACGGTGGAGTACATCACGGAAGCGCCGCCTTCCGGCATCTGGAAAAAACAGAAGGACGGCACCATTGAATATGACCGGATGGATACCCACCGCCGGGCTGTTGAAAAAGAAAATGAAGCGTTTTTTCTGCGAATTACCGGAGAAGGAGATTATCTCTACGAAGGAGCTGATGTGGGGATCCTGGTGATGAGAGGCCGTTTGATGACGGACGATTTTAAACTCACCAAACGGGCCAAAGAGTGGATCACAGCCATTCAGGATCAATACAAAACCACGGAACCGCAAAGTACAGAAGCTGAAAAGGAGAAAATTACAGAAATTGCCGGGTTTAAGATGATGTAATGAATCTGCTATATGTAATAGATACTGTTCACCATATAGAACTGAATCAACGTTTTAAAGCCGTGTTTATGCGTGGTGAAATATTGAAAAAGGCAACATATAAATCCCCTCTCGACAGGGGACAGACCTTCAAAACATTGCGCAGCACGTGTTTTGAAGGTCAGGGGTGTGTTCATGAAGGCAAGGCACCTAATGCGGCTGAGGTTCACGATCAAAGTTACGGAACACACTCCTTGCTTGCCCCGATTACGACTTCGTCGTATCGGTGCTGCACTTTCCCCTCTCCAGAGGGGAGGTTTAACTCCTCAAAAGTTTCGAATTCATACCAATGTTCACTCACGCTCATTTTCAACCAGTGCTCAACTTTATAAGCAGTAACCCATGATAATCAAAATCAAATGTATTGATGAAGATCAGCCTGGCGAAAAATGGGCAAAGGTTTTTAACAGAACATGGCCCCATTACCGCGCCTGGTATCTGCAGGAGGGATTTACCGCAAGGCCGGGATACCTGAGCTGCAGTGAAGCCCTGGAAGAGCACATGCCGGAACTGGCGCCTCTCTACGAGCACATATGTGAGCTTGCCGGCGGTGGAGATGTGGCTTCCCGCTATCTTTCCATGTGGAACCCACCCGCGTTCATGAGCGGCTGTACGCAGGTGGCATGGACCCGAAACAGGCCAGCCCTGATTCGGAATTACGACTACAATCCCAAATGGTTTGAAGGCGTGATGCTGAAAAGCCACTGGCTGCAGCCGGTGATGGGTGTCAGCGATTGCAACTGGGGTCTGCTGGATGGAATGAACGGCAGCGGACTCTGCGCATCGCTCAACTTTGGCGGACGCAATGCTGTGGGACAGGGGTTTGGTATTCCATTGGTCATTCGCTACTTGCTTGAAACCTGTAGTAATGTAGAGGAAGCAGTAAAAACCTTGGATCGACTCCCGGTTCATATGGCTTACAACGTCATGCTGATGGACCGGCACGGCGAATACGCAACCCTCTTTCTGGGACCCGACCGAAATCCTGCACTGATCACAAAAAAGGCCTGTACCAACCACCAGGAAGATATTGTGTGGCCCGAATATGCCCGCCAAACGCAGACTATTGAACGGCAAAAAGCTGCCGAAGAGTATCTTAGTGATGAAACAATGGATCTTGAAACGATCTTTAGAAAATTTTTACAGCCGCCGCTGCACCAGTTTGATGTTAAAAAATCCTTCGGTACGTTATACAGTGCAGCCTGGTTTCCCGACACCGGGAAAGCAAAACTGTTCTGGAAAGGAAAAGAACTAAATCAATCGCTTTACGAGTTTACAGAACAGCAGATAACCGTTCAAATATCCAAGCAGGCTGAATCTTTGATTTATTGAGGGAAGTGACTGGGGGTTCATTATTAGTTGTGTAACAGAAACTTTTCAGACTTCATTTTCTGATGAAATGAGACGAATTACCTCGGTTTGTCTCTGTATGGTTGCAGATTCATTCCTCTTCCGGTATTATTCTTCAAATAGAAAACACAACTATAGTTGAAATGGAGATTCCGAATTGAGCGATTTTTTAAATGCAATTCGTCATCTGATTGCTGTAGGTGAGGTTAGAATTTCAGAGCATGGCTATGATGAACTTGCTGAGGATGGATTGACTGTCAAAGAGTTACTTGATGGTATTGATGAAGCTCAAATCGTGGAGGAATATCCGGATTATCCAAAAGGAAGATGTATATTACTTTTGCAAAATGATACCCATGGCAAACCCGTTCATGTATTGTGGGGAATACCCAAAGGATATGACAAACCGGTTGTGTTAGTCACATCTTACAGGCCGGATCCCAAACGTTGGGATCAAACATTCTTGCAAAGAATTAAATAGACATATGATGGTAAAGAAAAAGACAAAATATATTCATGCAGGCCGATATGTGGCTGAAGTAGAAGTTGATTTGATTGAAAGCGAAGATGAATGGGCACCTTACCTGAGTGTTCAAGATGCAACCAAGCTTGATGATGCCCGGGAAGCGTTACAAAGAGAAGACGTGGAATCCGCTTCACGCTATGGCCGTATCTATAAACTCGAACCCATTAGCTAATTATAGTTTCATTGCTTTAATAAAAGGTGTAGCGCAAACAAAGTTACTTATTATATTTTGTCGTTTGTTACATATAAGAGCACATAGGGGGTACGGGTAAGCATTTGTCGCTTGTATTCTTAGATGGTAGCCACACCACATAAATGCCAGGCCGTTATCGGTTACAAGTCTTTTTTTTAACGAGAATTAGACAAAATAAGGTTCTTTCTCCAGAGGAGATCTCAGGGCTTTTCACCTTTTTGATAAAGAAGTTCACATTCAACTGTATTTAACGTCAACCAAAAAATTTTCACCCATTAAACCGACTCAAATCTATGGAATTCAAAAGCATTAATCCCTACAACGGAAAAGAGATCGCCACATACACGGAACAGATTGACGACCAGGTCCAGAAAATCCTGGAAAAATCCCGGGCGGCGTTTGAATCCTGGAGAGACGTTCCGATCAATGAGCGTTGCGAACTGCTGACCAATGCAGGCGGTGTACTCCGAAACAACGTTGATACATATGCTAAGACGATGACTCTGGAGATGGGAAAGCCGATCAGCGAGGCAAGAGCAGAGATTGAGAAGTGCGCCTGGGTGTGTGATTTTTATGCGGAAAATGCAGAGCGGTTCCTGGCCGATGAGATCATCGAAACAGATGCTTCAGAAAGCTTCGTGAGTCATGATCCGATGGGTACCGTATTGGCCATTATGCCGTGGAATTTCCCCTACTGGCAGGTGTTTCGTTTTGTAGCCCCTACTCTTGCTGCCGGTAATACGGGGCTGCTGAAACACGCCCCCAATGTGTTTGGATGCGCCACACATATTGAAGAGCTGCTCCTTGAAGCCGGTTTTCCGGATGGCGTATTTCAAAACCTGTTTATCCATCACGATAAAACAGAACGTATTATTTCAGATGATATCGTAAAGGCAGTGACCCTCACCGGCAGCGAACGGGCCGGTAAATCGGTCGGCGCACTGGCCGGTAAATACCTGAAAAAATCGGTCCTGGAGCTGGGCGGCAGTAACGCATTCATTGTGTTGGAAGATGCCGATATTGATCAGGCCGTGAAAACAGGGATTACAGCCCGGATGATGAACAGCGGTCAGAGCTGCATTGCCGCCAAGCGGTTTATCCTGGTGGGGGATGCATACGACAAGTTCCTGCCCGCTTTTATCGATGGCGTGAAGGCGATCAAGAAAGGGGACCCGGTGGATGAATCTACCGAGATCGGCCCGCTGGCCCGGAAAGACCTGGCCGACCAGCTTCATCAACAACTGGAACAGTCCGTTGAAAAAGGAGCGAAAATTGAAACCGGCGGTAAACAGAATGACGCATTTCACGAACCCACTGTTCTGACCGGCGTGCAACCGGGCATGCCCGCATTTGACCAAGAAACCTTTGGCCCGCTGGCCGCCATCATTAAGGCAAAAGACGAAGATGAGGCGTTTGAGCTGGCCGCTGATTCCAGCTACGGCCTGGGTGTCACGCTGTTTACTTCTGATATCGAAAAAGCGCGCCGGCGGATCGGCAAAGCTCCCGATGGTGCCTTCTTTATTAACGAGCTTGTAAAATCGGATCCGCGCCTGCCATTTGGCGGAACCGGCAATTCAGGATACGGGCGCGAACTTTCCCGGGAGGGAATCCGTGAGTTTGTGAATAAAAAGACGGTGTATATAAACAGATAAGCAGTTTGGAGCCATGGGTCCCAACTTTATGAGCTCGGTTTTACGCTGGAATAGTTGCAAATAGTGCAACTGCACCATCTGCTATTCCAGCATCATTTTCTTCAGAAATCCTTCGGTCGTCTCCGGTTTATCGAGTTTCTCCTCGTGGTGCTCGGTATCGATGTGATCGAGCGGAATCTCAACCTCCTCAACCATCTCAAGTCCAAAGCTTTTAAGCCCCACCCTCTTAACAGGATTGTTGGTAAGCAGGCGCAGCTTTCGGACCCCAAGCTGGTGCAGAATCTGTGCACCCACTCCATAATCACGGGCGTCCATTTTGCTGCCCAGCGCTTTTCGAATCTCCTCTTTACTCATTCCCTCATCCTGCATGCGGATTGCCGCAATCTGATCGATGATGCTATATTCATTGCTCATCTGGTCCATGTAGAGCACCACGCCGCAACCGGATGTCTCCACCATTTTGAGCGACTGCTGCAATACAGCGGTTTTATCGCTCCGTTTACTGCCAAAAATATCAGCCAGCGGGTTTGCCGAGTGTACGCGGACCAGCACCGAATCATCCGTGCTCCACTCGCCCTTGGTAAAGGCCAGGTGGTGTTCGCCGGTGAGTTTTTCCTCAAACACCTGCAGCTGAAAGTGGCCGTAGATCGTGGGCATATCAACGGAGAGAATCTGTTTCACCAGCGACTCATTCTCCATCCTGTAGGCGATCAGATCCTTGATTGTAACCAGTTTCATGTCGAACCGTTTCGACAGCTCAATCAGCTCGGGCAGGCGCGCCATTTCGCCGTCATCGTGCATGATTTCACAAATCACACCTGCTGGCTGGCAACCTGCAAGGCGGGCAAAGTCTATGGCAGCCTCCGTGTGGCCGGCCCGGCGCAAGACGCCGCCGTTAACCCCGATTAAGGGAAAGATATGGCCCGGCCGGCGAAAGTCGGACGGAGAGGCCTCCGGGTTGATAAGCTCTTGAATGGTATTGGCGCGATCGGGTGCCGAGATACCCGTTGTGGTCAATTTTTTGTGATCCACGGAGATCGTGAAGGCTGCTTCATCAGGATCGGCGCCCTCCGTCACCATATAATCCAGCTCCATTTCGCGCGCACGCTCCTTGGTGATCGGAACGCATACCAAGCCCCGGCCATGCTTCACCATCACATTGATGGCCTCAGGTGACGCCTTGTCGGCAGCCATCAGAAAATCGCCCTCATTTTCGCGATCTTCATCATCCACAACGATTATAATTTCTCCGTTGCGTATATCTTCAATCGCCTCAGGTATGCTGTTAAATGGTGAATCAGCCATAGGTTGTATGAGCAGACGCCTGCAGGCTACCGGTGCGGATTAAACCAATTATTGGTTGTAACCTCACGGCAGGCCATACATCGTTACTTTTTGTTGGGGTTTACATCTGTAATCGAGCTTTTTTGAAACCGGGCTTTAACACCGCTGTCCACTTCCAAAAGAACAGTATCCTCATCAATAGAATTCACAACGCCAATCATGCCGCCGCCTGTAACGACTTTATCGCCCTTTTTCATCTCTTCAACTTTCTTTTGAATCTCTTTTTGACGCTTGCTTTGAGGACGAATAATGAAAAAATAGAACACAAAAAAGAGCAGGCCTAAAAACACAAGGTTGATCAGGGCGCCGCCTTCTCCTCCTTCAGCCCCTCCCATCATAAAAAATGCGTGCAGTAAAGTCATAAAAACAGTGGTTTATATTGGTTAATTATAAGCCCTGTAAGATAGGATAATTTTTCACCGGCTACAACGGGTAGCGTTTTCGACATGGTGATTCATTCATGATGGTTTCTTCAGTCCTTAATCGTGAAATCGTGTCCCGTTTTCGGCATGGTTTTTCAGCAGATCAGCCGGGGTAAACCGCTTGCCCAGTTCTGTTTGTAATATTTTCATTCGATCCGAAATGGTCCCGGCACCTTCGCGGTCTACATAGCGGAACGGTCCCCCCAGGAATGGCGGATAGCCGAGCCCGAGAATTGCCCCAAGGTCGCCATCGGCCGGGTCCTGAAGAATTCCCTCTTCGAGGCAATGAATCGCTTCATTGACCATCACAAGCGACAATCGCTGCTGGATTTCAATATCCTTAAATTTCTTCCGTTCGGTTCCGCCAAAGAACCGGTAGATCTCCTTGTTTACCTCTTTTTCCCCTGAGTTGCTGCCATACCTGTAAAATCCTTTATTATTTTTCCGGCCTTTGTACCCGGCATCCACCAGTTCGGCTGCTTTATTACTTGTTTTGGCGCCGCGCTCCTCGAACGTATCGCTCAGTACACCGGCAACATGGGCACCTACATCGATGCCCACTTCATCCAGCAGGGCAACCGGCCCAACCGGGAACCCAAACTGCTTCATCGCCTTATCGAGCTGCTGGATGGATGCGCCCTCTTCCAGCATCAGGAGCGCTTCGTTGATAAAGGGTGCAAGAATTCGGGTGGTGTAAAACCCGGGGCCATCTTTTACGACAATGACCGTCTTATCCTGGCGGAGCCCAACGTCGTACGCTGTGGCAAGCACCCAGTCAGCGGTCGCCTCTGTTTTTATGATCTCAAGCAGCGGCATCTTCTGCACGGGCGAAAAATAGTGCATCCCCACAACCTGTTCCGGGCGTTTGGCCTTGGCTGCAATGTCCGATATCGGCAGTGAAGAGGTGTTGGACGCAAATATGGTATCTTCCGCGGCATTAGTTTCAATCTCTTTCACGATTTGCTGTTTCAGCTCCAGGTCCTCAAACACCGCCTCAATCACCAGGTCGATCTGCTCGAACTGTTCATACGATGTGGTGGGGTGAACCCGGCTCATCAGCTCATCCTTCTGAAAACGGCTGATGATTTTTTTAGCGCTCTTCTCTTTGAGGTTCTCTTCAATATCAGCCTCCCCCTTCATTGCGTTTTCGAGCGATTGATCCTTCAGCCACACGTGAATTCCATCCTCAATGCTGACTTGTGCAATACCGGAACCCATCAGGCCGGCTCCAAGCACCCCCATATTTTTCACCTCTTTTTTCTTTTTTTCGAACGGGTTCTTCTTCGCCTGGTTCATCGCAAAAAAGAGCTCTACCAGTGCGCGCGATTCCGGGGTAACCGCCAGCTCTCCAAACAGTCTTGATTCATTCTTCAGTCCTTTTTCAAATCCGTTTTTGTATCCATACTCCACGGACTCAATTATTTTAAACGGGGCGGGATAGTTGCCCTTTGTTTTTCCCATCGTCTGCTTACGCGCCTGTGAGAAGATAACCTTCCGTGTGAGAGGATTGCTTTCGAGGGCTTTTTCGGCCATTGACCGCTTATCGGGATGTCGTGCCGGCTTTTTCGTCAGCCTGTTTACCGCGCGAATCCCGGCATCTTTCAGGGCGTGCCGGTGCACAACCTCATCCGCAAAGCCGGTTCGCCGGGCGTGACGCGCATACATGTTTTTTCCGGTGAGAAGGTAGGGCAGCGCTTTCTGAATGCCGATCAGCCGCGGCAGACGCTGTGTTCCGCCCATCCCGGGAAGCAGGCCCAGTTTCACTTCCGGCAGGGCGATCTGCGTGTCGGAGTGATCGGATACGATCCTGTAGTGAGACGCCAGGGCCAGCTCCGTGCCGCCCCCCATACAAGATCCGTGAATACCCACCACAACCGGCTTTTCCGAGTGTTCAATCCGCTGAAGGATTTCCTGGCCGGTTCGACTCAGCTCACTCAACTCTTCGGCCGTATCCCGGGTTTTAAACATCTCAATATCGGCTCCGGCAATAAAATTATTCTCCTTGCCGCTCAGCAACACGGCCCCTGTTAGATCCCCGTCTGATTCGAGCTTATCCAGGATACCGGAAAATTCACCGATCAGTGCTTCATTCAGCTTGTTGACTTTTTCGCCGGGCGTATCGAGCGTAATAATCACAACTCCCTCGATGGTTTCAGTTTGCAGGATCGATTTTTTCTTGGCCATGATGTTGGGTTTTTAGTTTTAAAACGGTTTATAAATTCCCTCTCGAGAAGGGACAGATGAATGAGCGTTTAGCAAATTCATCAGAGTGTCTTCCAGCGGATGTAGTATTGCTTTTGAGCTCAGATGCATGAACAACGCACTGCAAATCACCCCTCGTTCAAGAGGAGATTAACATATCTCCTATCTATGATCTTCAATCTATAATCTCAAATCTTTTATCTCTAATCTTCAATCCCAAACCTCTCAATCACCATTGCGTGGCCCTGTCCGCCGGCGGCGCATGCAGCGATGAGGGCGTACCGGCCACCGGAATCGATCAGTCGATTGGCTGCCGTTGTGACGAGACGGATGCCCGTTGCGGCAAACGGATGGCCGATCGACAGGGAGCCGCCTCGCGTGTTCAGCGCATCATAGGGCACCTTGCCAATCGCCTTCTTTTTGCCGAGGCGCTCGTTGGCAAACTCATCACTGGCCAGCGCTTTCAACACCGTGAGCATCTGGCCGGCAAACGCCTCGTGAAATTCAAACACATCAATCTCTTCCAGTTTCAGCTTCATCTGATCCAGCACCTGCGGTACGGCAAATGCGGGGCCAATCAGCAGTTCATCGCCCGGGCGTTTGGCCACGTAGCTGTAGGAGCGGAGCGTTGCTTTGGGCTTGTAGCCGTTTTCCAGGGCAAACTCCCGGTCCATCACCAGCCCCGCCGAGGCGCCGTCGGTCAGGAAGGATGCGTTACCGGCGGTGACCGTTCCGTGCGGTTTGATAAACGCGGGATTCAATTTCGCCAGTTTTTCTGGTGTACTGTCACCGCGAACACCATTGTCCTGGTCCACGATAGTTTCACCGCCATTGAGGGATACCGGGAAGATCTCGTTCGACAAACGCTCCCCGGCCTGGTCGGCCTTCAGGTGCGACCGCAGGGCGTAGGCATCCTGCTCCTCCCGCGAGATATCGTACTTAGCAGCCATCTTATCGCAGCTTTGGCCCATTGTCTCGCCCGTTGAGAACTCCGCGATGGATGGGATCTCCGGCAGCAGGTCGGATGGCTTCAGGTTTTTGAAAAATTTCAGGTAGTCGGCCGGGGATTTATAGCGCTGGGTCTCCAGCAGTTTCTGCCTGAATTTTTTCCTGAACCGGATCGGAATATCGCTCATCACTTCCGTACCGCCCACAATTGCAGCGCGTGCATTTCCCGTTGCAATCGTGTCCATCGCCATCGTGAGCGCCATATTTGAGGAAATGCACGCCATGGAGATAGTGGTGGCGGGAATATCATCCGGCAAACCGGCGGCAAGTGAGGACTCACGCGCCACATTGCTGGTATTGATATCCTGGATCACATTTCCATAGAATACGCGGTCGACCTGCTCGCCATCGAGCTTGGTTTTGTTTACCAGGCCTGCAATGGCCCGGCGGCCAAGATCATATGCCGTCAACGTTTTAAAATCGGTACCGGCGCGCAGAAATGGTGTGCGTCCTCCATCTACAAACACCACCTCGTTGCCTTTTTTTGTTTTTGCCATGCCAGGTTTCCTTTTATTTGGGATGAAAAGCGACAGGTTAACGCTGTTAACCTACACCTATAGATAAAAAAATATTATTAGAGAAAAAACTGTTTTGTGAGAATCGATAACCTTCTTATATTTGGCGTTCCTAATTCATGCAGATCAGGGCGCTTAGCTCAGTTGGTTTAGAGCATCTCGTTTACACCGAGGGGGTCGGGGGTTCGAATCCCTCAGCGCCTACTTACAAAAGGACAGTTTTCGAAAGAGAGCTGTCCTTTTTTTATTTACAAAACTTGCCGTTTACGAGAGCATACGTTTTGGGCTTACTATCAGTTATATATCGGGCGAACACACATCATAATGTTCAACCATTGGCTGGCACTCTTTGATTTTAACCGCAAAAATAAGGCGATTCCAACATGAGAAAAGAAGTTAAAACAACATCCTTTTCTGACATCATACGGGGAGACACCCCGGTTCTGGTTGATTTTTATGCCGACTGGTGCGCTCCCTGTAAGATGATGCCTCCCATCCTAAGGGAGTTAAAAAAACGGATGGGCAATTCGATTCACATTTTAAAAATCGATACCGAAAAAAATCCTGACGCAGCGATCCGGTATAATGTCAGGGGAATTCCAAATCTTGTGCTCTTCAAGAAAGGGAAGGTTATCTGGCAGCAGGCGGGCGTCCTACAGGCAGATCAGCTGGAACAACTCATCCGTCAAAAATTAAAAACGGCCGGAGATACATAGCGCCGGCACGCCCCTCTTCTTGTATAGACTGAGTACATTTCAACTATTTGAGCACGTTCAGCCACTGCTCAACGGATATTTAAACTATTTTTTACAAACAAATCCGGGTCGTAATTTTTGATTCATCTAAATATTGCTGTATTGTTGAGATTGTAAAAAAACAGTGATGAAACCTTTATGCCTACTTCATTCCGTGATATTGCACCGCGCATAGCAAGTTTTCTTTTATTCATTCTGCTCTTTGGTATGGCGGCCTGTACAGGAACGAAACAGGCCGTTGATGCGGGTTCAGAAACGTCTCAAAAAGAGCAGAACCTGTCGGAACTGGAGGAGCGCTACTGGGCCCGGGTTGACAGTTCCCGTATGAACTTTACCCAGGCAGATATTGATTTTATGTACGGCATGATTCCTCACCATTCGCAGGCTCTCATTATGTCGCGCCTGGCTCCCGAAAATGACGCCGGGCGGGCGGTAGAGACGCTGGCCGCACGAATTATTAATGCACAGCGTGATGAAATTGAGTTGATGAATCAGTGGCTGGCCGACAGGGATCAGCCGGTTCCCGACATTCATATCGACGGATTATCCATGATGGTCCACTGGCCGGAGGATTCGGATAGCCACGCCATGCACGATCATTCCGATATGCCCGGCATGCTGTCGCAGCAGCAGCTTAAACTGCTTTCTGAAGCCACCGGAACAGAATTTGACCGGCTGTTTCTTACGTTTATGATTGAACATCATCGCGGGGCTGTAACCATGGTCCAAACCCTTTTTGCATCCGACGGCGCTGCTTTAGACCGGGAGATGTTTAAACTGGCTTCTGGCATACATGCCGATCAGGTCACCGAAATAGACCGGATGCAGCAAATGCTCGATTCCATTCAGTAACCGAGCGCATTACTCCGGATACCGGAGATTACCCGACATTACCTAACCTAAAAAGCACATTATGAACCTACGAATCCCCGAGGCGCTGCTCGTTATAGCCGCCCTCTTCAGCATCTATAGCTGTACCTCATCAGAAATGGCACAACAGGATGGAGACAATATGTTGCCCACACTGCAGCCTGTTACCGAAATTGAAAAACCCGCCCCTGATCCGCGTGTTGGCCTGGACGCCGGTCTGTTTGACGCCGGGGAAGCGATCTGGAATCTTGAACTTATCTCTACAACACCACCCCCCGAGAGGTTTCTTGGATCAACAAACTCAGATCTTGCATTTACAGATCACTACGCCATCCAGGGAAATTACGACGGCTTTATTGTATGGGATATTTCAGACCCCGCGAACCCGGAAGTTACGGTAGACTATCAGTGCCCGGCATCGCAAAGCGATGTATCCGTGTATGGCAACCTTCTGTTTGTTTCGGGTGAGGGCCTGGGCGGCCGGCTCGACTGCGGCACGGAAGGTGTACGGCAAACCGCCAGCCCGGACCGGCTGCGGGGAATCCGGATATTTGACATATCCGATATTGAGAATCCGAAATATATCTCAAATGTACAGACCTGCCGCGGATCGCATACACACTCTGTTCTGGCGGATCCCGATGATGAAGAAAATGTTTATGTTTACGTCTCCGGATCCGCGCCGGTTCGCCCCGCGGAAGAGCTGCCCGGATGCACCACAGCCTTTCCGGATGAGGACCCCGACAGCCCGCTCTTCAGGATTGAAGTGATTAAAGTTCCGCTTGCCAGCCCTGAAGATGCAGCCATCACCAACTCGCCGCGAATTTTTGAAGGGCTGGATGCTCCGCCTGCACGAGAATTGACAGCGGAAGAGCAGCAGCGTATTGAAGCTGCGCGAGAACAGGGCCGTTTTGTTGGACAGATGATGGGCCGTGAACGCGTGATTCCCGACGGTCTCGCCCGTCGATTTCTTGCGGACATCGTTGAAAAGCGCGGCGGCACCGGAGCGCCTACGGCAGCGGATAGCGCGGCACTGCGCCAACAGCTTCCCGATTTTATTGATGAGATGCTTGCGGCCCGCGGACGGGCGTCGGAAGCGCTGGGCCCGAACCAGTGCCACGACATCACGCTCTATCCGGGTATCGGTCTTGCCGGCGGGGCGTGCGAAGGTATGGGGCTGCTCCTGGATATCGATGAGCCCGCCAACCCGGTGAGGATTGATGCCGTAGCCGACTCCAACTTTGCCTACTGGCACTCGGCCACCTTCAATAACGACGGCTCCACCGTGCTCTTTACGGATGAATGGGGCGGAGGAGGCCAGCCTAAATGTCAGACAGACGACCCATACGAGTGGGGTGCAAATGCGATATACGCCATTCAAGATGGCCAGATGGAGTTTCAAAGCTATTTTAAAATGCCGGCTCCACAAACAAGCCTTGAGAATTGCGTTGCCCACAACGGCTCTATGATACCGATCCCCGATCGTGATGTGATGGTCCAGTCGTGGTATCAGGGCGGTATAAGTGTATTCGACTTCACCGATCCGGAAAACCCGGTAGAGATCGCCTTCCACGATCGCGGCCCGATCAGTGCGGATCGAATGCAGATGGGTGGAAGCTGGTCGATCTACTGGTACAATGGAGTGCTCGTAAATTCAGAGATCGCCCGCGGCCTCGACATCTTTGAGCTCAAGCCGAGTGAATACCTGACGGAAAACGAAATTGCCGCTTCAAAGACGGTAGAATTGGACTATTTCAACCCGCAGGGGCAGCCCGTCTATTCGTGGCCCGCAACGGTTCACCTGGCGCGTGCGTATGCTGATCAGCTTGAGAGGAACCGGGACCTTGATATGCAAACCTTGCAGATGATCCGCAGCGGAATTGATGAAGCCTTTCAAGCCGGCGGTTCACGCCAATCGCGCCTGCTGAATGAACTTGCGGCTGAAGTTGAAAACCGTGCAGGAGCTTCTTCCAATAGCCAAAAAGTGCAAAAACTTGCCGATACGCTGAGCGAACTGGCGACTGCGGCTTCATAACATCCGCTGCAGGAATCAAACGAGCGATACTCAACGGGCACCTGGCCGCAGTTTGCATACAGGAGCCCGTTTCTGTTTCAATTTTCAGAAGAGGTTGGTATCATTCCTGAAATCAATACCAACAAGAATTTCGCTTGTTTCGCAGATGACGACCTGTAACGGGCACGTCCCTGCCGGTATATCCGTTCCCGGTTGGTTTTGACAGCATAGTGTCAATATCTTGAACAGCTTGCAGGCGAAGAGGAACATTCACCCTATTTCCGATTAAAAAAACCAACTTCTCCTGCGGGTGCGAGAAGATTATAAAAATGAACGTTAACAGGTAAAACAGTATCGTTATGATGAAATACGTATCCCTTTTTTTGGCAGCAGTCACGCTTGTTGCTGTTAGCGGCTGCGATTCCAGCAGTTCATCATTTGACGAATCCCTTCCGGATGTACTCACTCTGACGATAACGGCATCACCCGGAGAGGGGGGAACGGTGACACCGGCTGAAGGAGAATTCGTGCAGAACGAAGAGGTTTCCATTGAAGCGGACCCTTCGGATGACTTTATATTTGAGCGATGGCAGGGCGACTTTGAAAGTGAAGACAATCCGGCTACCGTGGTCATGAACGATAATAAAACGATCACCGCTCTGTTCCGGGCGGTAGAGTCGCTTCTTCAGGTCGATGTATCGGGCGAAGGGGAGGTTCGCCGGGAGTTTGAGGGGCAAACCGTCTCGCTAACGGCACTTCCGGATGCCGGCTGGGCGTTCAGCCGCTGGGAGGGGGATCTCACCGGGAGTGAGAACCCCGAATCACTTCTGCTCGATGAAGAGAAGAGCGTGACGGCGATTTTTGAACCTCAGTTTCTGCTCGTTGTAGAGATCGAGGGAGAAGGCCGCGTAGAAGAAGAACCGGACAAAGAGCTCTATGATGAGGGTGAGAGTGTTACCCTGACGGCAACGCCGGATGAGGGGTGGGAGTTTATCGAGTGGCAGGGAGACGCCTCCGGCACCAACAACTCCATATCAATCACCATGGACGCCGATAAAACCGTTACCGCCCTCTTTGAACCGTGCATCCTCTGCCCGTCGTAGATACCGAGATTCACAAAAAAGTTTCTTGTTTTGAACTCTATCGCATGAAATCCATTGAGCATCATATTTTATCTATGGATAGGCCAAGTCTATCTGTTGGAACTGGAGATTAACCACATTACGTTATCTTCTGATAAACCGATACGTTTTAAAAAACTCATTTTCCGCTCATGCCTCATATAGAAAAAAAGCTTCACGATTTTGTCAGCCTGATTGATCCGTCTGAAAACCAACTATTGAACATGTCAAATGATGAGGCCGAACAGCTTCTTACCACCGGTGATCCAGCCAGGGTACGTGAGATTGAAGGCTCATTTGCCATTGTTCACAAATCGGGACAACAGGTGTATATGGCCCGATCCATTGGCCGTCCCATGCGGTATTTTATGGCTAAGCAGGTATCGGGTCCTCTTCTGATTGTAGCCGAACGAATGGATGAAATCCATCACTACCTGAAAGAGATGGGATTAGACGATCAGTTTCGTCCCGACTACACGCGCATGGTGCCCGCTCACTACCTGGTGCGGCTCGACGTAATCGGCTGCCCGGACCCCAACCCGCAATTGAACCGCTACTTCGAACCAAATCGTAATATTATGGACGCCGACCTTGATGCCATAGGTGAACAGTATATCGAGGCATTAAACAACGAGTGCCGGAAGTGGGTGCAAACCGTACCGGTGGATGACCCTATTGGTGTGATGTTCTCCGGTGGAATTGACAGCGGTTCGGTTTTTCTGTCTCTTTATCATCAAATGCTGGAATTGGGCATGAATCCCTCGCGCCTGAAAGCATTTACATTGAAAGTAGGGGATGCTGCAGATGCAGATCAGGCCTTTTCTTTTCTGGACTCACTTGACCTCACTGTTTTTCTTGAGGTTATGGAAGCTGAACCGTCTGAACTGGATTATAAGGAGACGATCCGGGTTATAGAAGATTATAAGCAACGGGATGTTGAGGCGGCAACGATGGGGCTCACACTGCTCAAGAAAATTCGGGTGGCATATCCCAACTGGCTCTGGATGGCTGACGGCGATGGCGGAGACGAAAACATGAAATCCTACCCGATTGAAGACAATCCTGAGCTTACAATTCGCAGCGTGCTGAACAATCCGCTGCTCTATCACGAAGGGTGGGGAGTGGATAAAATCAAACACTCTCTTACCTATTCCGGCGGACAGAGCCGTGGCCATATCAGAACTTATGCTCCGGCAAAGAGATATGGTTTTAAAGGATTTAGCCCATACACGCTTCCCAACGTCATAGAGGTGTCGGAAGGCATCCCCTTTATTCAACTCACCGATTGGGAGCACGAGCAGCTTTATGCCCTGAAAGGTGACGTGGTACAGAGAGGGATCAAAGCGGTCACAGGGTTTGACATGCCGGTCTATCCCAAGCGACGATTTCAGCACGGGGCCATCAATGAGGAGTGCTTCAATGATCTTTTCCCGAAACGTGAAATGACCTACCGAAATTATTTCCGGTCTCTCTATGCCTGATCGTCGCTTAATTGAGCAGTTACGCCCCCCGAAAAAACAGGTCGATTTTAAACGCCCATACAATTGGCTGCACGAAAACGAGCCCGGCGTCGATGGAAGGATTCTCTCCGTAAATACACTATTTCTTACCAATAAAGAGTGCTCGTTTAAATGTGTGATGTGCGATCTCTGGAAAGAGACGCTCGACCGCCCGACGCCCGCAGGAGCCATACCGGAGCAAATACGCTTTGGACTGGAGAAGCTGCCCGAAGCTCAGATGGTCAAGCTCTATAACAACGGCAATTTTTTTGATAAAAAAGCCATTCCGCCACAGGATCACGCGGCCATTGCGCGTTTGCTGCAGCCTTTTGACACTATTCTGCTTGAAAACCACCCGAAACTCTGCAATTCATCTGTTTTGGAATTTCAAAGGTTACTACATGGTCAGCTTGAAATAGCGATGGGGCTTGAGTCTATTCATCCGGACGTTTTACCCAGGCTGAATAAGCAGCTCACGACAGATGATTTTAAAAAAGCAGCAGATTTTTTGATGAAGAACGGGATCCGGACGCGTGCATTCGTGTTGTTGAACCCGCCCTTTTGTACCGATCCACGCGAAAATATTGAGTGGGCACTAAAAGCCGTCCAATTTGCTTTTGATTGCGGTGTGGATACTTGTTCGGTGATTCCGACGCGCCCGGGCAACGGCATGATGGACCGGTTGCTAACGGAAGGATCATTCGTACCGCCCACGCTGAAAGCCCTTGAAGAGACCTTCGACCGCGCCCTTCAGCTGGATCAAGGCCGTGTGTTTGCAGATACCTGGGATCTTGAAAAATTCTCTGATTGTGATGATTGTTTTTCCGCCCGAAAAGAACGCCTTGAAAGGATGAATCTACAGCAAAAAGTTCTCCCGCGGGCTACATGTATCAATAGCTGTAGATCTATGCCGTAGGGGCCGCTATACATCCCCACTCGGGAGGCTGTGAAAACATTCGATAACAAATTCTGACACAGTGAACTACCCAGGGGCAGAGCCCGCGAGGTATCAATTTAGAACCCATAATTTTTTTTAAACATTTGTTTTTTTAGGACTGTCCCTCCGACGGCTGGCGGAGTGCAATAGGTTATTATCATCTTTTTCGACCCAGAGGGTCGTGGAATTAAACCACCTATGATTCAAACATTTAAGTCCAAAATTATTGCACCGAACAGGCTATATGCAACATCCCAAAAACAGTTACGACTTCCTTATTTCCGGCAGTGGATTTGCCGGATCCATCGCAGCCCTCTGCCTGAACCACGCGGGGTATTCAGTCTGCCTGGTTGAAAAGGGCAAACACCCCAGGTTCGCTATTGGCGAATCTTCAACACCCATCGCAGATATGATTCTTCGTAAACTGGCGGAGAATTATGATCTGCCCGGGCTTCGAAAGCTGTCGCGATATGGATCGTGGCAGGCGAACTACCCTGGCGTGACCTGTGGACTCAAACGAGGATTCAGCTACTACAAACATTTTAAAAACAAACGGTTTACATCTGATAAACATCACGTCCATGAGCTTCTTGTGGCCGCAAGCGTTGACGATGAAAATTCAGATACGCAGTGGTACCGTCCGGATACCGACGCCCTGTTTGTTCAGATGGCAAAAGATGCAGGAATAGAGTACCTCGATCACACCGAAATAAAATCGATCAAAAAAAGGAGTGCCAATAGCTGGTCTATCGAAGCCACTACCAGGGGCCATGAAATGCATCTGAAAAGCGCGTTTATCATCGACGCCACCGGTTCTCCTGACTTTTCAGCCAGGTTTTTTGGCACGACATCTTCAGCTGATGGTTTCAGAACAAGCTCCAGGGCTATTTATTCTCACTTCAGGGATGTTGCTGCGTGGAACTCGTTCCTGGTGGAGAATGGATTCAGAACCGATGATTATCCATATAACCCCGATCACTCTGCACTTCACCATCTGCTGGAGCCCGGCTGGATGTGGATGCTCAGGTTTAACGACGCTCTCACAAGCGCCGGTTTGGTTCTGGATGGTGCGGATAAAAACAATCACTCAGCCCATGAAGAGTGGGCGTCCATCATTTCTGACTATCCATCGTTAGAAAAGATGTTCAACAATGCCACACTGGCCGATCCGCCAAACCGCTTGAAGAAAACAGGGCGACTCCAGCGTAAGCTTAACACAATGCATGGAGACGGATGGGCTGCCCTCCATCACACCGCAGGTTTTGTTGACCCACTTCATAGCACAGGGATTGCGCACTCGCTGGCTGGCGTGGAAAAATTGGTCTCGATTTTGATTGCAACCGAGCACGGTGAGCCGGCCCGGCAAAAAAAACTGCAGCAGTATGAGGCGGCTTTTTTCAAAGAGCTGGAGCTCATCGACCTGCTGGTATCGGGTTGCTACAGATCGAGGCAACATTTTAAGCTCTTTACGGCCTACACCATACTCTATTTCATCTGTTCAATCAGCTACGAACAGCTGCGGCTTGGCGGTACAATTCCGGAGACCTTTCTGAATGCTGAAGAGCCGGATCTTTTTCACATTGTAGAGGAGTATCACGGCAGACTGCATGACCTTTGGAACGGTACCCATGCACCGTCCGAGATAGAAATCTCACAGTTTATTGAACATGTAAAAAAAGCGATCAATCCCTTCAATTCCGCCGGGCTGATGGATCCCGGAAAAAAGAACATGTATCAGCACACGGCAGTAGAGATGTAGTTTGTGGATGCGGGCGATGACTCGAACACAGCAAGAGATGAAAACTTATTAGATGCCTTAAAAAATAGATTTTTTCCGTCCACACTATCTTTTTCTCAGACTGGAACGGAACTCCTGCCCTTCAGATCCATTGTTAGAATCCCACCTCCGGGTTGAAACGTTTTTCAGAACAATTTTCCTGCAGTACGATTTCTGATTTCTTCTTCGGTACTCTCAAATTCTCTATGTTTACATTTGTGTGGTGTTATCGATAGAGTGACGGGATTGTTGGATGAGGACCTTCACCGGATGAATTCCCTTCATCCGGTGAATCGCCCGAGCAAGACACCCGGCCGTTCGAGACCTGCCGTAAAGATTCGTACCTGCCTCATCCATCCGTTTTCAAGGCCGCTTCAATTCGAAGCGTCCTTTTTTTTGAACCGTCAAAAAAATTAAAAAATTTTTGCAAGATTTTATGATCTCGATTGTCTAATTAGTAGGGT
>JAAAOB010000055.1 GCA_009909035.1 Bacteroidota bacterium | reverse complement strand
ATAAAACTCCCTGCTGCCATCACGCATATCATCCGGATCTACAGACAGAGTGGGCGTTATAACTCCTGTGGCAAGCAGACCGCGCTGGAGTGTCCCGATAACCTGGGTGTGATAGCCCGACAGGTAGAGAGCAGCTGCCAGCATCCCGATCACTGCAAGTTCAATGGCCGTCCGTCGCAAGGCTGGCCGGCCCGGGGAATTCGCGTCTTTTGGATCTGTTGTGCGGTGTTCCGCCATGCTCGTACGTTATGGCCGAATATTAATTTCAATTTTTCCAGAACCATCGGCTACTTTCTGCTGCGTATCGAGTGCCTGCTGCACACGCTGACCGATCTGCATGAAGGATTTTGCAGCAGCTGAGTCGGGCTGCGACTCCACCACGGGGGTTCCCGTATCGCTTGTGTCGCGTATATTCTCCTGCAGCGCAACTTCCCCAAGAAAAGGCACCTCAAGTTTACGAGCCAGTTTTCGGGCTCCGTGTTTGCCAAAGATATAGTACTTTTTCTCAGGCATATCCGGCGGGGTGAAGTAGGCCATATTCTCCACAATGCCAAGAACCGGCACATTCACCTTGCCAAACATCGCCACGCCTTTTCGTGCATCATCCAGCGCCACTGTCTGCGGGGTGGAGACAATCACAGCGCCCGTCAGCGGAACTGTTTGAACAATCGTAAGCTGGATATCCCCGGTGCCGGGCGGCAGGTCGAGTATAAGATAATCGAGTTCGCCCCATCTTACTTCCTGCATAAACTGCTTAACGGCACTCGTAACCATCGGGCCACGCCAAATCATCGCCTGGTCCGTATCCACGAGGAACCCCATGGAAACCAAATGCACGCCGTGTTTAAAAACAGGCACCAATTTTTTATCCGTTGTGATGTTGGGCCGCTCGGTTACACCAAACATTGTGGGAATGCTCGGCCCGTAAATGTCCGTATCCAGAAGCCCGACGCTGTGCCCCGCCTTAGACAGGGATACCGCGAGGTTTGCGGCTACAGTGGATTTACCCACACCACCCTTGCCCGACGCAACGGCAATGATCTGTTTTACTCCTTCAAGTATTGGCGGCTGTTGCTGCTGGCCGCCTTCGGGAGATCGTTTTTCCTTCTCCTCCCCTCCTTCAAGCTCTCGTTTTTTGGAGATATTGATTCCGACAGTAATGTCCAGAACCGCCTCTTTATCCACAAATTTATGAATCGCTTCTGTGCACTTCTTTTTCAGTTCGGCTGCAAGCGGTTTATTTTCAGCCGGCAGCTCAAGCGTGAACGAGACATATTTTTCCTGGACAATAAGATCCTGGATCAAGTCGAGCGTGATGAGATCTTTTTCGTAATCAGGATGAAGTACATGTGTTAACGCCGTGAGAATTTGCTCTTTGCGTATTGCCATTTTATGGAATATGTGCTGCGTTTAAAGTTTATTTTAAAATAACGAATTATCCAGCTTATCTAAACGCAAGTTCACAAACTAAGGTTCGCATCAACACCTGCCCATTGACTACTTTGGAGATCCTATCCAGGCTGCCCGGCGATCCGGGATCTTTTTATATCATTTGTTTAATTAAGTTTAAAATTGGTTAACTTTTCAGCTCAACAACAGGCCCAAATGTACATAGTAAATTGCACCATTTTATTCGCATTACGTTTCCGACAGGCGTTTTCCTGCCGGGATATCGTACGATTAAAAAAATTACATGGCGATAAAATACCAACACACAACGCCGCAAAATGACCACCCCAGGATATTGGTGTCATCCCGAACAGCATCCTGAGGTTCAGGAACTTAACATTATGATCAGCTTTTCATTACTTAAAGAGTCTGAAATTAACAGAATTACCCGAAAGCCGCACAAAACCATTGACCCAATGATCAACTTCCGCGGCCGGTATTCCAACTTTCGTAGTGGATCGTTTTTCCTTTGCGCTTCCATTACACCTGCTACAACTATTTGAAAATTAACCAGTAAACAGACGTACTCAATGGCCAAGCGAACCGTATTTTATCAAAAACACAAACAAGCCGGTGCCCGTATCACCGAATTTGGCGGGTTTGATATGCCTGTACAGTATGCGGGTATTCGAAAGGAGCATGTGGCTGTCCGCGAAAAAGCCGGCCTGTTTGATGTATCGCATATGGGGGAATTCATCGTACGAGGCCCCGGCTCTCTTGACTTAATCCAGAAAGTCACCATCAACGATGCCGCAAAGCTGACCCCGGGCAAGGCCCAGTACACGGCCATGTGCTACGAGGACGGCGGCATTGTAGACGACCTGATCGTCTACATGCTGGCTGATGAAGAATATATGCTGGTTGTGAATGCCGCGAACATCGAAAAAGATTGGAAATGGATTGTTGACAACAACAATACAAATGCAACCCTGGAAAACAGGTCAGCAGAAATAGCACTTTTGGCTCTTCAGGGCCCTGAATCAACATCGATATTGGAAAACCTCGTGGAGACCGATCTTTCAGATATCGGCTTTTACACCTTCACAACGGGCAGCGTGGCAGGGGAAGACGATGTTATCATTTCTGCCACCGGATATACCGGGGAAAAGGGGTTTGAACTCTATATTGACACAACGGTTGCAGATCCGCTCACGATCTGGGACAAGCTTATGAAAGAAGGAGAACCATATGGCCTGGAGCCCGCCGGCCTTGGGGCAAGAGATACGCTGAGGCTCGAGATGGGACTCGCACTCTATGGAAATGATATCACAGCCGACACCCATCCCCTCGAAGCACGGATGGGATGGCTGACAAAGCTTGAAAAAACCGACTTTATTGGAAAGAGCGCCCTGCTGGATAAGAAAGAAAGTGGATTAACACGCAAACTTGTGGGCTTCACTATGGATGTGGACCGGAAAGTTCCGCGGTCCGGCTACGACATTCATAATGCCAATCACGAAACCATCGGTTTTGTCACCAGCGGAACTCAATCTATTACACTCGGGAAAGGTATCGGCATGGGATACGTAAAGATCTCTCATTCCGAACCGGGAACAGACCTGTTGATTAAGATTCGCAAAGAGCTGGTTCAGGCAACAGTTGTAAAACCACCGTTCATAAAAACTAAATAAGTATTACTGATGGCGAATTTAAATACATTAGACGTCTTTTTCTCTTCCCAATCATTTCATGAAGAAGAGCTGAGGAAAAAAGTGGTGGTAGTTGTAGATGTTTTACGCGCATCATCTACCATTATTACTGCCTTAATGAACCACGCCAAAGGAATCATACCTGTGGAAGATATGGGCGAAGCGAGCCGTATATCACAGAGCGTGGACTCAGAGAATATTCTTCTCTGCGGCGAAAAAGATGGTGTGAAAATTGAAGGATACGATCTTGGCAACTCCCCATTCGAGTATTCTGAAAGTATGATAGAAAATAAAACGCTTATTTTTAACACAACCAACGGCACCAAAGCTATAAAAAAAGCCGTTGGGGCCTCCCAGATTTATATCGGCAGTTTTTTGAATTTATCAACGATTGTCCATACCCTGAAGAGTGAAGAGAAAGATATTGTGCTGGTGTGTGCCGGCTGGCGCGGACGGATGGCTATTGAAGATCTGCTTTTTGCTGGAAATGTCGTGTACAATTTATCTGACGGCGCCTTATCACCAGAAGCACGGGATGGTGCTAAAGTAGCTTTTGGCCTGTACGATAACTTCCGCGGCAACTTACCCAAAGTCATCCACAGTTCAAATCACGCGGTGCGTCTCAAAAATATCGCGGGCGAAAAAGATATCGATTATTGTGCTCAAACCGATATTTGTGATATTCTTCCCGTCCTGAACGACGGCATCATCTCTAATCTCTATGGCTAAACAAACATCAAAAAATTCTTTTTTGAGCAGTTTTAACACAACGCGTAAGCTGGAGATCGCCGGAATTTTAGTAATGGCCGTTGCGGCCCTTCTTCTACTCTGTATCGCCTCTTACAGCCCCAACGACTATGGCGTGGTGCAGTCCATGAATCCGGGTGCCGTTTTTTCGGTAGACCAGGGACTATCGCTGAATATAAGCAACTGGCTGGGTGTGCTCGGAGCCTATATCTCTCACGTACTGGTGCACACCCTTTTTGGATATACCAGTATAATTTTACCCGTCATGACGGCCTCCGTTGGCTGGTTCCTCT
The DNA here is from genome assembly GCA_009909035.1 of Bacteroidota bacterium. GTDB lineage: Bacteria > Bacteroidota > Rhodothermia > Balneolales > Balneolaceae > SW132. Next base: position 35,166 of record JAAAOB010000055.1, on the reverse strand, counting down.
TCAGGCAAAAGAATCTTCAGGACCTGGGCTGGCCCATGGCCTACGGCGTATGGGTGATGCTGCTTTTCTCTACGCTTCTCGGATGGTTTCACAACGAAATGGAGCTGGTCCCCATGGTCTGGAGTGGAAATTTTGGGCTTGGGACGGCCGCTATTTTTCAAAAAATCCTTGGCATTGGATCCATCGTAATGCTTACAGTACTCATATTTGTATCTGCGCTAATTCTTATTGACCGCGATCTGCAAAGAACCATCGACACGTTTAAGAGCTGGACCGGTGGAGTGCGCGATGACTTTCAATCCCGAAAGCAGGAAAAACAGAAAAAAAAGGAGCAGCGCCTTCAACAAGAAAAAATTGAACAGAAGCAGAAAGCCGAAAAGACGCTGAAAAAGAGACACAACACCGGCAATCAGTCCAACGACTCTGCCCCATCCTCTTCAATTGATGAAATTGTAGAGCGCTCGCAACAAGAAGATCTAAAGCGTGAACAGGAACGTAAAAAAGAGAGCGCTGAACTTGAAAACAAACCGTCCCGCGCCATCCTCGACAAAGGCGACGTTGATCTATCGGACGATGAAGATGATGTGGAGGTCTCCGTTTTTATCGGTGAGGGCGAAGAAGAGGCAAGTGCCAGCGAACTGGCCCGGAAAAATCGGAAAAAGGCGAAAAAAACTCCTGTCATTAAATACAAGTTCCCGGGCATTGACCTGCTCGATTCTCCGCCCAATGAGGGGAACGAGGTGGATATCGAAGAGATAAAAATCAACAAGAAGATTATTCTCGATAAGCTGAAGCGTCATAAGATTGAAATTTTAAGTATTAACGCTATTGTAGGACCAACGGTAACTCTCTACGAGCTGGAACCCGCCCCGGACGTAAAAATCAGCAAAATAGAGAGCTACGCCAACGACCTTAAAATGGCTACTGCTGCCCATGGCCTGCGCATTATGGCCCCAATCCCGGGGCGATCGGCCGTCGGTATTGAAGTGCCCAACAGCTCCAGGGAGACCGTCTACATAAAATCGGTCATCAACACCAAGAAGTTTGTGGAAACCGATATGGAGCTCCCTGTTGCATTTGGAAAGACGATCGAAAACGAAGTGTTTATGATTGATCTGACCAAAATGCCCCACCTTCTCATTGCAGGGGCTACCGGTTCGGGTAAATCCGTAGGAATTAATACAATAATCAGCTGTTTATTGTATAAATGCCACCCCGATGAAGTTAAATTTGTGCTGATCGATCCAAAGAAAATTGAGCTCTCTCTCTACCGGTATATTCAAAATCACTTTCTCGCCGTTCTGCCGGGAGCAGAAGAACCGATCGTCACCGATACCAGCAAAGCCCTTGAAACGCTCGAGAGTGTTACCCATGAGATGGATGAGCGCTACGAGCTGCTGAAAATGGCGATGGTGCGGGACATTAAATCCTACAACGAGAAGTTTAAAGCAGGAGAGCTGGATCGTGAACTTGGCCACAGGCATCTGCCCTATATTGTGGTCATTATTGACGAGCTCGCCGACCTGATGATGACGGCCGGTAAAAAAATCGAGGAACCGATTGCCCGGCTGGCACAGCTGGCACGCGCCATCGGTATTCACCTCTGCGTGGCCACACAGCGCCCTTCGGTCAATGTGATTACCGGTACAATTAAAGCCAATTTCCCTGCAAGGCTCGCCTACCAGGTGGCCTCTAAAGTCGATTCGCGCACAATTCTCGATACCGGCGGCGCCGACCAGCTGGTAGGCCGCGGCGACATGCTGTTTACCAATGGGGCCGGTATGACTCGCATCCAGAATGCCTACGTTTCAACAGAAGAAGTTGAGCGAATCACCCAGTTCATCGGATCACAGGAAGGTTTTAAGCAACCTTTTCACCTGCCCCGGGTAGAAGATGAAGAGACGGGCATTCCAGACCCGCTCGATGATATCGACGACCTGTTTAAAGATGCAGCCAAAATTGTTGTGCTTCATCAACAAGGGTCCGTATCGCTTCTTCAGCGAAAACTGAAGATCGGGTATAACCGTGCAGGACGAATCATCGATCAGCTTTTCAACGCCGGTGTTGTGGGCCCCTACCAGGGCAGCACCGCACGCGATGTTAAGATAACCGAAGAGGATGAGTTGGAGGATATTTATGAAGAGATCGGCCTTTAAAATGTTTGGTAAACACCTTCTTTATATGGCTCTGCTGGCCATCATTGCGCCGGCCGGGCACTTTTTGCACGCCCAGGAAACTCCCAATTTTGATGAGCTGAAAAACAAGTTCGAAGATGGCCAGGTGTTTTATGCTCAATTCACCCATCGGTATGAAGATTCATTTACCGGCGAGACGCAACAAAACAGCGGCGAAATATGGATCGGCAGAGACCAGTATAAAATTGTGGGATCAACCCAGGTGATGGTGGTTGATGGAGATGTATCCCGGGTGTACGACGAAGATAAAAACCGGCTTATTATCAGTGATTATATTGAGGAGGAGGATGATTTTGCCCCCTCACGCATGCTCCAGGGGGTGGATGAGAGTTATCGTGTGCTCGAATCTGCGGGCCGGAACGGAACCACAGAAATTGTGCTGCAGTCCGATGACCCGTTTTCCGTATTTAAAACTGTCACGATTATGCTATCACCGGAAGGCACGCCATCTGAAATCCAGGCCCGGGACCAGGCCGAAAATATATTGACAACTCGTTTTTCAGACGGTTTATTTATGAACCCAAAGAGTGAACTTTTTGATCTTGATGCCCCTGATAATGCCGAATACATTGATTTACGGTACAATACTCAATGAGTAAGCGAATACTGAATGTAGCCGCATCGCTCGCTGTAGCCGCCCTGTTTATATGGCTTGCAGCGCGAAATGTAGATCCGGCAGATTTCAGGGAGCAGTTTTCATCTGTCACGTTCTACTGGCTTCCCCTGTTTATTGTTGTGCTGTTTGCGAGCCATTTTTTGCGAGCCGAGCGATGGCGGCTTCTCCTGAAGGAGGAAGCACAGCAACAGGTGCCGCGCTCCACTCTCTTTGCCGGCGTGATGTTCGGTTATATGATGAACAGCCTCATACCGCGGCTGGGAGAGATTTCCAGGCCAGTGTACGTGGCTAAAAAGCAGGGGCTCAGTTCAGGGAATCTTCTTGGCACGATAGTCCTTGAAAGACTTATCGACCTCTGCTCGATGTTGCTTCTGATGGGCATTGTTGCCATATCGCTAAGCAGCGATTTTGGGCTGCTGGAGGAGCTACTTGGGATAGGAGGCTGGAGCTGGTACACCTACCTGATTCTGCCCGCAATACTGCTTCTTGTGGCTCTGTCCATCCTGTTTTTCTACAAACTCCTGATCTACCTGGACCGCAAAGAGACCGTGACAAACCCTATATTAGAAAAAATGATCCGGATCGGCCGTTCGTTTGGGGAAGGGATGATATCGATCAAAAATATTAAAAACTGGCCTGTTTTTTTACTCCTTACAGCGGGTATCTGGGTCGGCTACATTGCAATGACATATATCCCGTTCTGGATGCTTGATCTCCAGGGAGTGTACGGGCTTACACTTCAGTCAGCCGTTGTACTTACGGTTGTATCATCCATTGGAGTTAGCATACCAACGCCCGGCGGCATCGGCTCTTACCACCTGCTTATGCAGCAGAGCATGTGGTTGCTATACGGTGTGCCGCTGGCTACAGCTCTTACATACGCCACTGTGGTGCATGGCGTAATGATTTTGTTAATTTTCATACTATGCCCGGCCGCTCTCTGGTTCGATAAATACTACACACTCAAAAACGGAACCGCACGTTGAGACGAAGGCGGCTGTTCTTTTATTTTCCGCACATGCTTTTGCATGCCGCATAGTAAAAGAACGCCTGAAAATTCATATTTTGTTATATTCTAAACTATTTATAAAACCATCTATGCAACGCAAGGTCCTTTATTTTTTACTCCTGCTCTGTCTTTGTGCCGGTGCATCTGTTACACTGCATGCACAGGATACCGCAGAACAGCCGCAAAACCTGCTGCCGGAGATCGACCCGCAGGATATCGAAATACGTAGCCAGTTCCAGGCCCGCTTTCCCGGATTGCGGCGCCAGCCAATCTTAGGATTTAATCCAAAACCGAGAGTCTTTCAGGTAGATCCCAACCGCACCCCTTTTATAGAATCAGAGGAGGCGATGGTGGCCTCCCTGCCCGTTGGTGAACTCACCCGCCCCGAAGCCCCCGGGTACAGGCCTCTCAGCTATGCCGATCCAAAAAATGGCTTTGCCAGGCTGGGAATCGGCTCATTTGTAACACCTGAAGCCGATATTTACCTCATCCAGGGTATTGGAGAGAACAACTGGGTCTCCGGAAACCTTACGCATCGCTCCTCGGATGGACACATCGATGATTACAACAGCTCATTCCGGAACTTTTCAGCCGATCTGCGATCTCAGCTCAACATAACACAAAAGGTTAAACTCAGGCTTAACGCCCGGACATTCTCTGACTTTAATTACCTACCTCAAAACGAAATCAATGAACAGGTCGGCACTACCGCTCCCGATGTCGATTTTGGCCCCGGCCTTCGCAGAAGCGCCAAATCTACCAGCTATGGTTTCCAGTTTAACGGTGATCTGGCGTATAACAGAAGCTCCATCAGCGGTTTTCAAACCGATTTTTCTCTATACAGCCATGAATTTGAACTCAAAACCACTGGTGATGTACCATTTACACTGCCCGGAGAGGCAACAGAGTGGGGCGGTGATATCGGGCTCTCCTACTCCTGGGCCGGCTCAAGAGTTGAGGAAGGCTACTCCGTGTTTGCGGGTGTGGAGGCAGGAAGTATTGGCCTGCTCGAAACAGCGGATGAGGGCTGGAGCATAACGCAAGCCGGTGCCACATACGATCGCCTGTTAAACTACCAGACGGATATTAATGCATCGTTCGGTGTGGCAGTCGTCTCGGATGCACTGGACGGCTCCACGCTCTACATCACGCCAAAACTGGATCTGCGCCACACGCTGTTTGACGGAGTCGACCTGCGGGGGCACCTGTCGGGAACCCCCACCCATCGATCCTACCGTCAGCTCTGGAACATCAACCGATTTGTGGGCCTCGATAAACCGCTATCACACCAGTACACTACAGACCTGAAAGGCGAATTGATCCTGGAGCCCCTCAGCGGATCCGTTTTCACGGGCGGAGTCCAGTTCCAGTATATCCGGAATTACACCTACTTTACACGTGCGGAATCACTGTTTTTGCCAGGCTCGGCTCCATCTTCTGAAATTTCAGTTCTGTCAAATTTTGAGCCGAATTTTGAAAATGCTACCTTTTTAAAACTCTACGGTTCATTCTCGCAGCAGCTGTCGGCAGAAAAATTATGGGTCAGCGCCGATGCCTACTGGCAGCGTCCGCGGTTATCGGGCAATGAAGAGATTCCATTTGTTGAATCGGTTGGTATCCGCGGGGCAGCCTCATTTCGGCCCATCAGCCAGCTTGTACTTGAAGGATGGGCCGACGTTTCCGGAAGCCGGTTCAACCCGGAAGGCGACGATCTCAGCTCTTATGTTGTTCTCGGCACTCAGTTTGAACTATCGCTGACGGAGACCTCCGGTATCTACGCAAAACTCTTAAATATTAATGATGTAAGTTACGAGGTATGGCAAGGATACGAAGAGCGCGGTTTCCAGGCATACCTTGGCTTTACATACCTGTTTTAATTAAACCCTATGGAACCACTGTTTATACATAAATTAAAGGATATCATCCGGGAAGAGGTGACAAAAAACAACAGTGTAAAAATTGACGGCCTGGGTGAGTTCTACAAAGCTCACAGAACACAGGTTCAGCGAAAATATAACGATGGGCGAATCGAGGTTCTGCCGCCTAAAGACATCATCGAATTTAAACCTGAAAAAAAGCTCGGAAATGACGATCAATAGGGAAAAACTAATTAAGCTTTTGGTTGAAAGAACCCGGATGACAAAAGCGGATGTTGAACGTCATCTTGCCGATCTGACCGAGCGCATACTGGACGCTGCCGAACGAGGCAAAGCACTTGAAATTAAAGACTTCGGGCTTTTCTATTTTGATGACAATAACGATCTGAGTTTTAAAGCTGCAGACAAATTGGATAAGGAGATCAATTTTGAGTATGCGGGCATGGAGCCTGTGGAAATAAAACCGCCGCAACGCAAACCTGTTGATGCTCCGGACACCGATGATTCTGATGATACGAACGAAATAGAGACCGCTGCGGGTAGCCCTGAAGAGGATAGCGCCCATGAGGACGACATATTTGGAATCAAAGAAGCACTCAAGGGCAATACCGAACAACTCGATCTTTCCGATGAGGATGAAGATGAAGACGACGACTTTGACTCCGATTCATTTGCAAAAATCTTTGAGGGGCCGGCCGCCGATAATGAATCTGAAGAGCCGCAGCCGGCTCATAAAGCCGGCACTGCACCCGCCGGGAAAACTCCCCCCAAAAAGAGACGCAAAACACCTGCGAAGAAAAAGAAACCATCCGGCGGCGCCATACCCAAGGCCCTTCTGGGGGTTGTTGGGGTTATCATTCTGGTTTTAGGATATTTTTTGATTAGTCAATATCTCTCAGCCCCGGAGCCAACCGCCAATGAGAACAACCAGGTTGAAGAATTGGATGACCCCGCAGTCACTGCTCAGCAGGACATTACAGAAACCGGGGAACCGGCGGCTGAAAATGACGTAGAAGTAAGTGATTCTGATGAAATAACACCGGTTCCTGAAGAGGACTCTCCCCTTCCTGCAGAATCCGAAACAAATGCCGATTCGCAGGATGGTGACGACACGGAAGAGGCCGCGTCCGCGCAGACACAGAATCGATATGGGCTCCTCGGGGAGTATGTTGAAGCCGGGGGCAGAGAATATACAATCGTTCTTCACTCGCTAAGCACACGGCAGCAGGCCGAAAATGCGGCCCGGGATCTTTCAGCAGACGGATATCGCACCATCATCAGTGAATCAACTGTCAATAACCAAAACGTATTCCGGGTTGGCGTGGGCCAGTTCGAGTCAGTAGCATCTGCAATGTCTGAAGCTGAAACCCTTCCGGACCCTTTCAATACTCAAAACTTTATACAACGTATACAGTAAAAAATCATCTACATGAAACTTAACTTAGGATTACTCTTTCAGGGTACAGAGGCCGACAGTCTTGCACAAATGCTTGAGGACGACACATCGATGTCGTTTTTTGAAATTCTGACGCAGGGCGGGCTCTTAATGGTTCCCCTTTTTATACTCTCCGTACTTGCCGTTTATGTTATAGCCGAACGGTGGCGCACGCTCGAAAACTCCAAAATGGATATTGCCGCCATGCTAAATAACATCGAGTCGCTGCTTAAATCAGGCAGCCAGCAGCGCGCCATCCAGTACTGCGAGGAGTTTGACAAACCCCTGGCCCGGATTTTAAAATCGGGTATACGCAGGCTGGGACGGCCGATCCGGGATATTGAAGAGTCGATCCGGAATGCCGGTAAGAAAGAGATTTTTTATCTCGAAAAACGGATGAATTGGCTGGCAACAATAGCCGGGGTTGCCCCGTTGATTGGATTCACGGGTACGGTGACCGGGATGATCCGTGCATTTATGGATATTCAATCGCTGCAGGGAAATGTGAACCCAAGTGTGCTGGCCGGTGGTATTTGGGAGGCGCTGATCACCACCGCATCAGGGCTCATTGTGGGTATTATTGCTTACGGGTTCTATAATTTCCTCCTTGGAAAAATTAACCGGATGGTTTTTGAACTGGAAAACGCATCGGCTGACTTCATCGATCTGTTACAGACACCGTCCCGTAAAAAGAAAGAGGAATAACGAATGGATTTTCGTAAAGACAGTAAAACCTCGGAACCCCTGACGATGTTCTCTCAATCGTCTCTTACCGACATTATTTTGTTACTGTTGATTTTCTTTTTGCTCACCTCGTCGTTTGTTTCTAATTACGGCATACAGGTAAACATTCCACGGGCCGAAACAGGAACCACAACGCAGGCGCAGCAAATAACGGTTGCAATTACAAACGAGGGGACCTTTTTTGTACAGGGCGAGCGTGTTGCACGCGGCAGCCTCTCTAACGCAATCAGGCAGGCCAGCCAGGCTGCTCCCAACAGTACCCTCGTTGTTCGTGCCGACCGCGAAGCAAAAGTTGAAGATGCCGTTCAGGCCATGAACATCGGCCGGGCGTTAAACTTGAATATCGTAATGGCCACGGAGCGAGACACCAATTAAATGGAGAATTTCGTAAAAAAACAGCTGGATAATGAGGAACGCTTTGCATGGAGTATTACGGGCGGGCTGCATCTTATTCTTCTTGTTTTTGCGCTCTTCTACTATGTAAGTTTTGAGAATGTAAACCGTCCGGCCTACATGGAAGTGACCCTGGGTGAATTCCAGAGCGGCTCGCCTGCTGAATACGCAGAGGAGCAGGAAGAGGAGGTTGCAACTCGTCCCAACCCGGCCGAAGAGATCCCTGAAGAACCTGAACCCGAGGTTACACAACCCACAGAGCCGCCTGCAGAACCCCAGGAAGAAGCGACAAAAGCTGTTGATCTTGCTGAACAAACGGAAGAAATTCCCGAGGATGAGACGATCCAAACGCCTGAAACCGACGTGGTGAACCCGGAGGCTGAAGAAACTCCCGTAGAGCTTGAAGAGGTCGATGTGCCTCCTCAAACACAGGAAGAAGAGGAGGTACAAGAAGGAGTGGCCGAAAGCGGTGATGAGCGCGGAACCGAAGGCGACGCTAATGTTGAGCAGGGGACGGGTACCACGCAAGAACGATCCGCCCCCTACGATCTTCAATGGGAGGGAGAGCTCGACAGGACCCCAATGGTTCAGCCACTACCCTCAAACCCCACGAACGAGGAGGCGACCATCACCATTCGTTTCGAGGTCAACCCGGACGGCTCACTCGGCAGGGTATTTCCATCCCGTAAAATGAATCCCGAGCTCGAGCGTGAGGTTATGAGAACGCTTCGAAGCTGGCGTTTTTCCCGCCTCCCGTCCGGAGTTCCGCAAGAGCCGCAGTGGGGAACCATCACGTTTCGGTTTGTACTAGATTAAATTATGGGTTCTTATATTCCCGCAGCGCAGACACGGACCAGAGAGGCATCAACCGTCAAAAGAGCATAGGGCCATTAAGTGACACCTCTTCCTTCATTATTTTTGTTTATGGGGTGAGAGAGGTTTTTTGGCTATTCCTATTTAACGTGAGTTCGAGATAAGAAACGGGTGTTTTTTGAAGTAAAAAAGCAGGATGTTTCGTATATTTAAGTAGCTGTTTACACTTAACTTAACTACTCCATCCTGCCATGATTCTTACCTCTAAAATTACTGAAATTTTCTGTTCCATTGATGATTTTTGCCAACAATTTCTTCCCGTTTGGAACCGCCGCCTGATCGCTGGCGGTAAATCACGCATCAAACCTGCCCGACTTTCTCCATCTGAGGTCATGACCATTCAGGTCCTGTTCCATCTGTCGGGGGTCCGCACGTTCAAAAAATTCTACACCGACTACGTGTGTAAACAATTCAGGGACCTGTTCCCCGGGCTGGTATCCTATAACCGGTTTACCGAGCTGAGCGGCCAAATGATTGTGCCGCTGGCCATTTACCTGAAAACCAACGCGACAGGGGAGTGCACCGGCATCAGCTTTATCGATTCCACCCCGCTTCGGGTGTGTCATAATCGCCGTATTCACTCCCATAAAGTATTTGACGGACTGGCGGCCCGCGGGCAGTGCTCCATTGGCTGGTTCTATGGATTTAAGCTCCACCTGATTACCAGCGACAGCGGCCATGTGGTCGATTTTATGCTCACCCCTGGCAATACCGATGACCGAAAACCACTTAGAATGGACGGATTCATCAAAAAACTGTTTGGCAAGCTCTACGGAGATAAAGGCTACATCTCCAAAGACCTCTTCGATGGATTGTTCGCCGGGGGCATTCACCTGGTCACCAAGCTTCGCAAAAACATGAAGACGAACCTGGTCACGCCCATGGCCGATGCCATCATGCTGCGTAAACTAGCTATTTGTGAGACCATCATTGACCAGCTCAAGAACATCTTTCAGATTGAACATTCCCGGCATCGAAGCCCTAAAAATTTCCTCACTAATCTGTTCTCAGCACTAATCGCCTATAACTTCACGGAAAAGAAGCCGATCCTCAAAACAACCTATGTTGACACCAACCAACTGATGCTTTTTTAGCATCCTTATCTCGAACTCACGTTATTTAATATTTGCATTGTTATCTCCATTAAATTAATCCCGTTTTGTCATTTGACAGGGTACGGGTTTAAAAGACCCCCTGTTTGATCGCTCAAACATTCGGTTACCTCATTAAAATTTCAGCTTTGAAATGCGGAATAACACCTAAAAAGGGTATGCTCTTATTTCAGCCCCATCTGTTATAACGATAAACCGTTCTTTATCATAATCGATGGCAAAAAGAGAATGAAGGTCCACATCCGATTTTAATTCATATCTGTGTATCAGATCTCCATTTAAATTAAACTTATGAATATATAATGGAACCCCTGTAAAAGAATATGTTGATAAATATAGCTCACCCTGATTATTTGTTTGGCCAGATACATATTTCCTTAATGGTAAAATTGTGTTAACTAAATCTAAAATTTGGTCCATCGTATTGTAATAGCTCTCTTCTAAATGTATTATTTCAGGCGTATCAGCTACTTCTTTAACCCATAACTTCTGACCAGTACGTTTATATTTTGAGATTTTTGGAATTGAATTATAAACAAGATAATACTCATCGGTATTTAATCTATCATTTACTATAACAACATTTGCTTTAAACAACGATGGAACAACACGTTCACTCACTTCAGTTCTATATTTTGTATAGTCAAGTTCAAATACACTCCCTGTTGGATATTGACCTAATTCTGAAATAATTTTTCTATTCCATTTCTGCAATTTATAGATCATTTCCCGACTCTGAGTATTCAGTAGTATAACTTCCTCATTTGCAGTTATATGGGGCTGGTTATTTATTCCTCTTTTTTCACCAACATCTATATATGAAATGTCCAATGGTGGTAATGGAGGCGGTGGAGGAACTTGACTTATCGATTGTGGGCCACTTGATCGTGAAGATTTAAATTTTCCTCTATTATCAAATTTATGAATTATTTGTTGTGAATTATCTAATATGTATAAATTATTATTTACAGGAAATATATTATTAACATTAACGAACTCCCCTGGTCCTCTCCCTTCTCTACCAAATTCAATAATTTTCCCTTCATTTATATAAAACTTTAATATTTTTTCAATTCCTGAGTCGTATATAAATAAATTTGATTCCTCATCAGTTCGTATGATTAATGGAAATGATAAAATATTGGATTCGTATGAAACGATAGTTTCATAGTCTTCAAGTAATGAAAACTCTTCTTGTCTTTGTGACTCGTTTGAAGACTCGTTTCCAGACAAACATCCATTTAAAAGCAAGATCAAGCAAGTCACCCAAGCGAGACCTATATTTGTTTCTATTTTAAAAAAGTTGAGCATTACGTTGTACTATCTTTATTGTTGTCTAATTTTTAAAATAGAAAATCTGGTAGGCCATCTTCGATCAGTCCTATATGATCGAATTAGGCTTACAGGTGAAAGTTTAATTTACTTCTAAATCGCTACACCTACAGGGTTCGCCAGAACTTGATCTGCCTTCCGGATCATCTGGGCAATTACAATCAGACCCCGAACAATAACTAATACAGGCGCTGCAATTCGTTGGATCATGTTCGTAACAGCATCTTCCACAGCTATTTCCGAATGAACCTGCCATTATATTTTTCATTTCATATCGGTTTAATGTTTGCATCGCATTCATTACATTTTCTCCATTTAAATTAAACCTGTTTTACCATTCGGCGGGGTACAGGCTATGATTTAACCCATGTTTGATCGCTCAAACATAGTTCTACTTCTCTGATATTTTTGCTTCATCTGAATTTACATTCATTAAACTCATATCGCTCGAATTGCCAAATGTATCCAGTTGCCATACGTTTGGATAAATTTCTTTAGTTCAACTTATGAACGTTCAATGTGCCTGTTCTTAAGTCACTGTCATGTTGCACTCCAAACACAATAGAAAAAATTTATCTATTCTCTTCCCCTGTTATTTTGGGGGGTAGACTGCTGCCCGTTGCCATGATCTTTGAGGTTGGTCAGCCACCGGCGAAGGCGTCCCCGCCCTCTCACATGTACCTTTTTCCCAATCCGGGTGATATGATTTTCAACCGTTTTTTCGGTGATATGGAGCGCATCGGCAATTTCTTTATTGGACAGGCCTTCCAGCAATTTATGAAGAACTTCACTCTCCATGCTGCTCAGTTTTCTGTAAGCCTCCCTTAAAGATGAGATACCTGTTTGTTTGTTTGTTTGTTTGGGTGTTTGATGGTCCTGATGAGTTTGTTTCATGGGGGTTCATGATGATAGCTTTTTTGATGATTGAATGGACGGTTTTTTTCCATGCAGTCTGCCTGGCAGATAAGCAACATATCTTTCTTAACACTGGAAACCCGGTGGATTCGCTGTACTCTATACCCGGACTGCTATTTAGATAGTTTGGAGTCTGAGATACATTACAAAAAAAAATTGTTATTTCGAAGCACTCACCCGAGTTCCTTGAGTTCCCCGAACCTATGCTGTGCCGGGGAGGCGTTTTTCTACTCTACTCCGTAGACTCCTATTCTCAAGTTCATTACACGCCTACCATCTGCCGGAAATGAAGTTGAATAAGATTGGGACTCCTGTCCAAACGCTGCTATCAAGGTCCTCTATGAGGTCTGTGCCCGACGGTTGGCTATCAACGAGTTTCATCAAACCGGATGGCTGTAAGCTATTTATAAAACAGGATCACTTTGAGACAATGGATGATTTTTCGTTGAAAATCTCCGTATTTTTGAAGGCTGTAACTTAAAATTTTGTTACGGTGCTGTAGTAAGCAAAATTTTACATCACCAATTATCACCGACTATGTCTCTAAAAAAAGAACTCCAGTTCAAAGATCGTCTCATTAAGGGAATCGACACCGCGGGTGCATTTAAAATCTCTGTAGTCAAAACAACGGATGTTGTACGTACGGCGCAAACCAATCACGGCCTCTCTCTGCTTGGCACGGTCTTGCTGGGCAGGGCTCTCACGGCCTCCATGCTGCTTGCCTCAGAGCTGAAAGGGGAGGAACGGATCAAGATGCGTTTTGAAGGCAATGGCCCTCTCGGTATGATTTCCGCAGAGGCAAACCGGGTGGGCGAAATCCGCGGATATCTTCAAAATCCGCATGCCGAACTTAATTACACAAATCCGGATACTGAGATTGGGGATGGCCTTGGCGTGGGGCTGCTGACGGTCTCTCAAATCCTGTATAATGAGGCTGAGCCCAAAACCAGCACCATTCAGCTGGTCAATGGAGATATCAATTCGGATGTCGCTCACTTTATGGCCCAGTCTCAGCAGGTGTTATCAGCTATTTTGCTTGATGTGTCACTTACTGATGACGGGAGCGTCAACGAAGCCGGAGGCCTGCTGATTCAGCGCCTGCCGGATGCGGACGACAACGTGATGAGACATCTGCAGGAAACGGTAAAGCAGCTTCCGCCTGTGGCAGATTTGATTTCTGATGGGTTGTATGTGGATGATATTATGGTTGAAGCTTCAAAACCGTATTCAGTAAAAGAGCTGGATCGTCAGCCGGTTGATTTTTTCTGCCGCTGCTCGCCGGAACGGTTTAAAAACGCTCTCTCTATGCTGAGCTATGACGATTTAAAAGAGATGACGGATGAAAGCCAGGAGATTGTTTGCCACTATTGCGGGAACAGCCTTAGCATACCAAAAGAAGAGATCAAGGAGTTAGCTGAAAGCGCCCGTGTTAAATTAAATTAGAAAGAGTACGAGTCCGAATCTGAGTTCAATTATCAAACCGCAAAAGAGGAGCCGCAGCCGCACGCTTCGGTAGCGTTTGGATTTTCAAAGGTAAATCCGCGGGCATCAAGGCCGTCGGGATAATCAATTTCGATCCCGTCGAGATAGATGATATGTTTGGGATCCACAATTATTTCCAGGCCCTGCGATTCGTAGATATTATCATTGTCCGTGCGTATGTCAAAGCCCAGTTTATAGCTCAGTCCGGAACAACCGCCCCCTTCAACGGCCACGCGAAGATAGAGCTCGGGATCCAGGCCTTCATCCTCCTCTATTTTACGAATTTGACTGGCCGCACGCTCCGTCAGATTGATCGGATGCTCCCCCACGTCGCCCGACACCTCGGGAAAACCGGGTAGTCCCTTCGGTTCATTGCTATCCTCCGGATCCTCATCAATCAGAGACGAGATCACATCATCAAGATTTTCGTCTTCAACAGCCATTGTATCGTTTACTCTTTTTTTCGATTGGAAAATGTGTAGTAGTCGACTTCTTTTTTCGTAAACAGCTTCAGAACGCCGGCACTGACAAGATTTATCAAAATTCTTGAGGCTCTGTAGCTTGTTTTGTTGATCAGGTCTGCAAAGCTCGAAACGGTAATTTCACCATATTCATTCAGGTACCTGAACAGCATCTGCTCATTCTTGCCATACTCAAAGGTAACACCTTTTTCGGAGTATTGTTGTTTCATGACCTCCACCAGCTCATCACTTGCCAGCATGCTTGCATCTTGCCGGCGAACATAGACCAGCCGCTTTTTCTTGCTCTTGTTGTACACGGGCTTGCTGTCAGCCTCGTGCACCCTCACCACCATAACATCTACCGGGCCTGCGTGCACAAGTTCAATCTGCAGGGGCACCTCAGGCACACAGTGATCGTAGGCAGCTTTAAATAGCAAAAACTCCTCTTCGAAATACTCCCGGATTCCGGGTATGGTTCCATTGTCATCAACGCCAACCAAAATGGTGCCGCCTTTGCTGTTGGCAAATGCAGCTATTTCGCGGGCAATCTTTTTGGCCGTCGGAATGCGCCGTTTAAACTCCAGGTATTGCCCCTCGCCTGTTTGAACCAGGTTTTTCAAATCTCCGGGCGACATGCTGGAAATCTCTATTTCGCCGTTTGGCAGCTTCATGAATATTGCGTTTTCTAAAAGATCTGTGGATAGTTTGAACCTGCTGTGAAGATATCAGATAACCTTCTCCTCTTTGGGATTACGTGTCATCAGCTCGTATAGTGCGTCACTCGGGTCTAATTTCTCAAAAAGAACACGATGTACTGCTTTTGTTATCGGCATTTCTATGCTGTTTCTTTCAGCCCACTGGTTCACAGAATCCGTTGTCTTCACACCTTCTGCAACCATATTCATCCCCTCAATAATTTCATCCAGTTTTTTCCCTTTTCCGATGTTGTAGCCCACATAACGGTTCCGGCTGTGCTGGCTGGTACAGGTCACTATCAAATCCCCCATGCCTGTCAGGCCGGCAAACGTATCCTGCGATGCGCCGACGGCGCCCCCCATCCGCTTCATTTCATGGAGCCCGCGTGTAATTAACGCCGCTTTGGCATTATCGCCCAACTCAGCGCCATCCACAATGCCGGCTGCGATCGCCATAATATTTTTCAGGGCGGCGCCGACTTCAACCCCGATGATATCCTGGTTCAGGTAGACCCTGAACATGGGAGTCATAAAAGTTTCCTGGATCAATCGGGCCACTCGTTTAGAGTATGCGGCGGCAACGACTGTTGTCGGTTTAAATTTGCTAACCTCTTCGGCATGGCTTGGCCCGCTCAGGACCCCAATCTGATCTTCCAGTATCACGCCGGAGAGCACGTTCACTAAAATTTGTGTGGGCACCATCAGCGTATCTTTTTCAATTCCCTTGGATACGGTTACGATGATCTCACGGCCGGATAAATAGGACTTCACCTCGCCGGCAATATCGCGCAGCGCGTGGGTCGGCGTTGCAAAAAGCACGATATCCGCACCCTCCAGGGTTTGCTCCATAGAGGCAGATGCCGTGACCGAATTCGGCAGTTCAACATCGCGGATATAGGACGGGTTTCTCCGGGTTGAGTTAATGGCATCAACAATTTTCTGTTCTCTTGCCCATAATGTTACGGGAAATCCGCCGTGACCCAGCACAACCGCCAGGGCCGTGCCAAAACTTCCCGCCCCGATAATACTTACTCTCTTCACGCTGAACTCTCCTTATTGAGCCTGCCTTCGGATAGTTTAAACGATTTAATCCTGTTTTCAGTACCGTTCAAAAGCCGGTTTATATTTCCTTTATGCTTAATGATAATGCCGAGTGCAATAAAGCTGCTGAAAATGATAATACTCCCGTCGATGTACCAGTCGAAACCGTAGCGAAGAATGAGCTGCGAGAATGGATAGACAAAGGCACCGGTTATTGAGGCCAGCGATACGTAGTGAGTAGAGAACATGATAATCAGAAAGAGCGCCAGCGTTATTGAAATAGAGAGCGGCTCGATTCCGTAGAGCATTCCGCAGGCAGTAGCGGCGCCTTTCCCGCCGCTAAAGTTGGCATAGACCGGAAACATATGGCCAATAACTGCCGAGACACCGCAAATAATCAGCACCATCGACTCCACATCCCAGTTTTCATATAGCAGCATCGGCCCGCTGCCCACACTATATGCGAGCTGGCTTACAAAAAGCGTACAGATCAATCCTTTTCCAAAGTCAAAAAGAAGGACAAGTGTGCCGGCTTTCCAACCGAGAATTCTAAAGGTATTGGTGGCACCGGCGTTCCCGCTGCCATGCTCGCGTATATCGACATTGTGCACGATTTTTCCGTACCACAATGAGCTGGGAATGGCACCAATAAGATAACAGAGGACAATAACTGTGAGTAATGAAATCATTGGAAGCGATTCCAATTAGATTGCGATTCATTCGTATTATAAGAAAATACGGAATGAATTGAGAGTGAAGTTTTATACGTGGCGCTCGGCGTGATAGGACGATCTCACCAGCGGACCGCTCTCAACGTGCTCAAGCCCAAGTTTTTCACCAATCTCTTTATACTCGGCGAACTGATCGGGGTGTACCCACTCCACAACAGGATGATGCATCTTTGTTGGCTGCATATACTGGCCTATCGTTAACACGTCGACACTATGGTCCACGCAATCCTGCATAAGCTCAATCACCTCTTCTCTCGTCTCGCCCAGTCCAACCATGATCCCCGTCTTGGTTCGGAGTTCTTGATCTTTACATCGCTGCAGCAACTCCAGGGAGCGCTCATATTTTGCCTGGGGACGTACGCTCCGGTAGAGGCGCGGTACGGTTTCCAGGTTATGGCTGAGCACATCGGGCGGTGTATCAATGACGATCTGGAGAGCGTCCTCCCAGGCCCCGCGAAAATCGGGTATCAGCGATTCGATGGTTACGCCATCAATCATTTCACGGATTACTTTATGACACTCGGCAAAAATGGGTGCCCCGCCATCTTTTCTCTCATCTCTGTTGACCGATGTAAGCACAACATGCTTGAGCTTCATTTTAGCAGCTGCATCTGCCACGCGCCGGGGCTCATCCCAGTCGAGCCCCTGAACAGGACGGCCCGTCTTAATTGCGCAGAAGGCGCAGGACCGTGTACAAACATCTCCCAAAATCATAAACGTGGCTGTTCCGGCCCCCCAGCATTCGCCCATGTTCGGGCATCGTGCTTCAGAACAGACCGTGTTAAGGTTGTTCTTCCGGATCGTGTCGGACACCTCTTTAAATTTTTCACCGGACGGCAATTTTACACGCAGCCAATCCGGCCGGCGCTGCCCTGGGGATGAATCTTCTAAAACGTTTAATTCTTTGATCATGATACTGCCTTTAAAAATTGACCTGTATGGTAGTAATCCTTCCTGAAGATACTGTGAATTTTGCAAAGGTGTAACCGCGGAATAGAGCGAACTCCCGCAACAGGTTTACACAGGGGCCGAAAGCTTTTTTTCAAGGTCCGCCCATTCACGCAGCGGTGCCATGGTAACGCCAAACTGGTCGGAAAAGTTTTTTGCAATCCGCTTTTTTACCAGCTCTGTATCCACCCGGGCGCCTACAACCTGTGCAAGGCTTGTCACCTTTTTATCGCGTATCCCGCACGGGACAATGTGGTCAAAGTAGGAGAGGTCTGTATTTACATTCAGGGCAAATCCATGCATGGTTACCCACCGCGAGCAGCGAATGCCCATGGCACAAATCTTTTCATCCCCAACCCACGTGCCGGTCAGGCCCTCGATGCGTCCCGCCTCGATACCAAAATCACCGCATGTTTTAATGATGACCTCCTCCAGGAATCGAAGGTATTTATGCACGTCCGTAAAATGGCGATCCAGGTCCAGGATCGAGTAGCCCACTACCTGGCCCGGCCCGTGATAGGTAATATCTCCGCCGCGGTCATTCTCAATAAATTCCGCGTCCAGTTCCGTTAATTCCGATGCTTTTTTTAGCATATGTGCGGCATCCCCGCTTTTTCCAAGCGTATAGACGTGGGGATGTTCTACAAAAAGAAGGGAATCGGCCACGGGCTTTCCAAGAGTGGCGTCCTCACGGCAAGCGAGTTTCTGGTCGATCAGCTGCTTTTGCAGCTTTTGCTGCAGCTGCCAGGCCCGCCGATATGGCACTCTGCCTAAATCAAATGGTTCGATTCGATTGGTCATTCCAAAAGATAATGAAATATGACAGGAACCTCATCTGCTGATCCGGAAACCAAGGCTTTAATCATTTACGTGACCCTATGTTGTGTCAACGATAGAGTGATGGAGTCGTCGGATGAGTATAGACCCTTCACCGGATGAATTCCCTTCATCCGGTGAATCGCTCCAACAAGACGTAATGAACCAGGTTACTCTCGCAGCATAAAAATGATTGGCACAGCATATCGAACTCGCACGGGCCGTCCCCGCTGCATGCCGGGGGAGAACTTCGTCTCTCTTATGACCCGCAGCGCCTCTTCATCACACCCACCGCCGATCCCTCGAAGTACCACGGGATCTTCAACATCTCCATTCTCGTTCACAATAAACTGTACAAACACACGCCCCTCGATGTGGGCCCTCATCGCCAGTTCCGGGTACTTAATTCGCTTCTGAATACCTTCCAACCCGCCTATGATTTGCGGCATTTTTTCAACCATAACGAAGAAATCTTCCTCCTGCTGATTTTCTTCCTCTTCTTCGTCGGGTTTAGGTGGCGGCGGTAAATTACCGGCCGAGGAGAGATCAAGCTCAGCATCAATCCTAATGTCCACATCCTCGATTATGACTTCATTTGGAACTTCAACCGGCACGGGCGGCCTTGGCGGAGGAGGAACTCTCTCTTGTTGTTCAGTCTGAATAATCTCTTCCATTTCAACGACTTCCTGTGTCTGCAAATTGATCGTCTGTTCATCCGATGCCGTTATCGAGATTTTTGTTAAGGCGATGAAGACCATCAACGTGAGTATGACACCCGTTTCGAAGAATATCGTGTAATAATTGCGAAGATCAACTCTTGGATCTCTTTCGGTTCTGAACTTTCTGGCTTCTGTTGACTTTTCCATTTGGAACCTCCGGTAGGTTAATGTCCAATTGGGCACCTCTTTTCTTTATCGGTATGTTACGATTATATTATGAATTTCTAATGTAGGTGCCTGCAAGAATTCAATCCGGAATACATAACCGTTGCAGCCGGGTGTTTGCAACTCTACCAACGGATTTAGCGATAGAATGAGTCTCACGGAGAAGAGGCAGGACGAGTCTGAATCAAAATAGAGAGGCGGTGAGAAACGGAAGGCAAAAAAAGAGTGGCCTGAACATATGATGATCAATTTTCAAATAAAAAAGGCCGATCCACCGACCGGCCTTAACGCATTGCAGATGTCTGTCCCGCTATTTTTTCTTCGGCTCAGATCCCAGGTGGACACCTTCGCCGTAGGCTTCGGCTACTGCCTCCATCACGGCTTCACTCATGGTTGGGTGTGGGTGAACGGCGCTGATAATTTCGTGGCCCGTTGTTTCAAGGTCTTTCGCCACCACGGCTTCAGCAATTAGCTCCGTTACATGAGAGCCGATCATGTGGCATCCCAGCCATTCGCCATATTTAGCGTCGAACACAACCTTCACAAACCCTTCTTCATGGCCCAAACCGGCGGCTTTACCGCTGGCTGAAAACGGGAACTTCCCGACGTTTACCTCGTAGCCTTCCTCTTTCGCCTGCTGTTCCGTTAACCCAACGGAGGCTACCTGCGGTTCGCAGTAGGTACATCCCGGGATATTATCATATTTAACCGGGTGCGGATTTTCGCCGGCAAGCTGCTCAACGAGAACCGTGGCCTCGTGAGACGCTTTATGCGCTAACCACGGAGCCCCTATCACATCTCCGATAGCGTAAATATTATCTGCCGTAGTTTTGTAGGTTGTTTTGTCGACTTTTATGTCGCCTTTTTCGTGTTCCACACCGGCCTTTTCAAGCCCGATATTTTCAACATTTCCGGTCACTCCCACAGCGGAGAGCACCACGTCCACTTCGAGCTCTTCTTTGCCTTTTTTGGTCTTGACCGTAACTTTGGCACCTTTTCCTTTTTTCTCAACCTTTTCAACCGTGCTCTCGGTCATGATATTTATTCCCTTCTTCTTGTAGATCTTACCGAGCTCTTTTCCGATATCCTTATCCTCCACAGGAACAAGCGTATCCTGCAGTTCAACAAGTGTCACCTCCGTGCCGATAGAGTTGTAAAAGTAGGCAAACTCAACACCTATGGCACCTGCACCGATGATGAGCATTTTTTTCGGTTGTTTTTCAAGCTGCATCGCTTTTTCGGAATCGATAATCAATTTGCCATCAATTTCCAGGTTCGGCAGTTGCCGGGGGCGTGCGCCGGTAGCAATGATAAAATGCTTCGCTTTTACACTCTCCTGCTCTTTCCCGTTTTCATCCTGAACGGCAAGTTCTGTTCCGGATTTAAAAACACCGGTTCCCCGAAGAACCTCAATGTCATTTGCTTTCATGAGAAACTGGACGCCTTTGCTCATTTTATTCGCCACTTTCCGGCTCCGCTTGATCATTCCCTCAAAATTCACTGAAAAATCTTTCACATCCACGCCGTAATCAGACGCGTGGCTGATAGATTCAAATACTTCTGCAGACCGAAGGAGTGCTTTTGTCGGGATACAGCCAATATTCAGGCAGACGCCGCCTAATGATCGTTTTTCTACTACAGCGGTTTTAAAGCCAAGCTGCGAGGCACGAATTGCAGCCACATATCCACCCGGCCCGGTTCCAATTACGCATACATCAAATTCTTTAGCCATCGGTTCAGTAATTTTAAAAATGTAGGGTTAGACTTACAGGCGGTTTTTTTCGGTTGCCTGTAATTTCTTCTTCTTTAAGCGCTTTAAAATACGGGTTTTCAATCAGATAAGTAAATGCAGATCCATTGCTGAAGCATCTACAGCTTTGGCATTTGGTCCTACCCGCTGGTGTGATGGGCTCATTCATCACGCGGCCCCGGGCCACCAACGGAATCCAATCACCCACAACCGGTTCGCTCCCGCTACCGGGTGATTATTTCTTTACGTCAACATTCCAGATCTCTTCGGCGTAATCTCTGATGGTTCGGTCGGATGAAAATTTGCCCACCCGCGCGGTATTTAGCAATGCTTTTCGGTTCCACTTCTTTTGATTTTTATAAAGTTCATCCACTTCGCCCTGCTTTTTCACGTACGATTCGTAATCAGCCAGTACCAGGAAGTAATCTCCTTTCTCCAGCAGTGACTCTATAATTGGGTTGAACAGCTCGCTGTCATCATTGAAAAACCCGTCCCGGATCTGGTCAACAGCTTTCTTCAGCTCGTTGTTTGCGTTGTAATAATCCCACGGGTTGTACCCTTCACGCCGGAGTTTATCCACGTCATCCACCGTGTTGCCAAAAATGAATATGTTTTCATCGCCCACTTCCTCTTTAATTTCGATGTTGGCACCGTCAAGAGTACCGATGGTGAGTGCACCGTTTAGGGCAAATTTCATGTTGCCGGTGCCCGATGCCTCTTTTCCGGCAGTTGAAATCTGTTCCGATACGTTGGCAGACGGAATCATCTTCTCGGCAAGCGTTACGCTGTAGTTTTCAAGAAACAGAAACTTCAGTTTATCCCCCACATCCGAATCGTTATTAATCTTTTCGCCCACATCGTTCATTAGCTTGATAAACAGTTTAGCAAGCGTATAGCCGGGAGCCGCTTTGCCGGCCACAAGGATGGTCCGGGGTACAAAATCTCCGTCCGGATTCTCCTTAATGCGGTTATACTGCGTTATGGCGTAGAGTGTGAGCATAAGTTGGCGCTTGTACTCGTGTATTCGTTTAATTTGAATATCGAACATAGAGCGCGTATTGATCTCAACATCGCGATTCTCCTTGATGTAGTCGGCCATGTGCTGTTTATTGCGCTGTTTTATGGCAACGAACTCCTTCATAAAGGACGAATCATCGGCAAACTCCTCCAGCTTTTTCAGCTGATCCAGGTCGGTGATCCACTCTTCTCCGATCTTAGAGGTGATTAAGTCGGCAAGTTCCCGGTTGCACTGCCGAAGCCACCTGCGCGGCGTAATGCCGTTTGTTTTGTTCGTAAATTTATCCGGGAAGATTTCATAAAAATCCCGAAACAGCGTCTTCTTTATCAAATCGCTGTGAAGGGCTGCCACGCCATTGATTTTATGGGAACCGACAATACCCAGCGACGCCATGTGCACCACCGGGTCTTCGCCTTCGCCAACAATCGACAGGCGGCTGATTTTGCCGCGGTCATCACCAACGTCGGCCTGAATACTCTTCAAAAACCGGCGGTTGATTTCGTAAATAATCTGCAGGTGGCGCGGCAGTAAATTCCTCATTAACGATACCGGCCACTTCTCGAGCGCCTCGGGCATCAGCGTGTGATTGGTGTAGGCCATCGTATTTTCGGTGATGTCCCAGGCGGTATCCCAGTTCAGTCCCTCCTCATCAATCAACACGCGCATTAATTCCGGTATTGCAAGATTTGGGTGTGTATCGTTACACTGAATTGCGACTTTTTCGGGGAGTTTTCTCCAGTCGTCCTCGGTTTTTTTAAATCGCCGCAGGATGTCATTCATTGATGCAGACACGAGGAAAAATTCCTGCTTGAGCCGGAGTTCCTGCCCGACAAACATCTTATCATTTGGGTAGAGAACCCGCGAAATGTTTTCATTCAGCTGATTGTCGCGAACCGCGTCAATGTATTGACCCTGGTTGAAGCTCTTCAGGTCAATGGCAGAAGATGATGCTGCCTTCCACAATCTCAAATTATTTACGATCTCATTTTTATAGCCGGGTATCGGCGTATCGTAGGCAACAGCTTTGACCGGATGCGTATTTTCGAGCCTGAACCGGACATCGCCGTTATCGGTTTGATAGGCTACTGAATCTCCATAAAACGGAACAGTATACTGGATTTTTGGACGCACCACGTCCCACGGATTGCCATATTGCAGCCACAGATCCGGCTTTTCAACCTGGTAGCCATTCTCAATTGACTGGTAAAAGATGCCGTAATCGTACCGGATACCATAGCCGATCGCCGGTATGCCCAGCGTTGCCATCGAATCCAGGAAACAGGCGGCAAGCCGGCCGAGGCCACCATTCCCGAGACCGGCGTCCCATTCAGCACTCCGGACCCTTTCGTAATCCAGCCCTACATCTTCCATTGCTTCTGCCGCAATATCCTGGACACCCAAATTCACGAGCATATTGTCAAGCAGCCGGCCGATGAGATACTCCATCGAGAGATAGTAGACCCGCTTTTTATCCTCTTTGTAGTAGCTCTGCTGTGTCTCAATCCATCGGTCGTGCAGGCGATCCATAACGCTCAGAACCACACTCCGGTAGTTATCCCAATCCGTAGACGAGTACTCATCTTTAGCCAGGGTGTACCGTAAATGCTGCTTAATATCTTCTCTGAATGCGTCTGCATCCATTCCACTGCGTATGTTATTGCTATCTTTTTTTGCCATAATCCTGTAATTGTGGGTACGATCTGTTACAACGTTGTGCTGTAAAAATACTGTTTAGTTGATAAATACAATAAATTAATTGTTAAGCTTCTGATCTTGCCTGGTCATCACCCTTTCATATATATTCCATAATCCGGAGTGAACCCGGGGCGTGTCAGCTTGGCTGAGAATCCAAGCTCATGAAACGACTCGTAGGCGTTAATTGCAACAAAGTCCTGGTCAAAAATGCCAAACACAGCTGAACCGCTGCCACTCATGGCTGCATAATCTGCACCAAAGTCGATCAGTTGATCTTTGATGTTGCCAATCATCTCATGCCGGGGTACCACCGCCTGCTCCAGTTCGTTTTGCAACAGGTACTGCCACTCCTCCAGCGGCTCCTCCGTGAGGACACCTTTAATTGAAAAATCGGGTTCAGGATTGGGAATGCAGTGCCTGTAAGCCTCCGCTGTTGAACTTTCAAACCCGGGATAGATGGTTACGATCCATCCATCCGGCTGAATATCCACCTGCTCAATTTCCTGGCCGATCCCCGTGCCAATGCCGGTTTTCCCATAGACAAAGAACGGGATATCCGCACCGAGATCCCGGCAGAGGTCTACAATCTCATGGTCCGTTAAGCCGCCATCTTCCATTTTGTTCAGCATACGAAACGTAAGCGCCGCGTTGCTGCTTCCGCCCCCAAGGCCGGCGCCTGCCGGAATTTGTTTAGATACCGTAAAGTGATAGTGCCGTTTTAACCCTACGTACGTATCAAACGCCTTGTAGGCGCGCGTAATCAAATTTGATTCATCTGCGGGCAGATCAGCGCCGGTAATTGTAAGATCATACGCATCGGAGGGACGAACCTCGAACCTGTCGCTCCATTCAATAAAGGCGAACCCGGTTTCTATCCTGTGGTATCCCGTTGGCAGTTTTTCCAGGACATTGAGCCCCAGGTTGATTTTCCCGAACGATTCGGCTATCCAAAGTTTAGTGCTCATAAGCGGCAATCAGGTCATTATTCCTTAAACGTCAATTTAAAATACAAAATACTGAGTGCCAGCATCAGCGTTACTGCATTGGTGAGTATAATTGGCAGGTCTTCAATCATAATGCCATAGATCAACCAAAGCACAACGCCGGTACAAAAAATCATATACATCCCCAGTGATATATCCTTGGCAGATTTTGATGTCCATGTTTTTATGGCTTGCGGTAAAAAAGCAAGGGTTGTACAAAACCCGGCGGCCAGGCCAACAACGGTAAATAGTTCCATTCGAACCGATTGAATTTATGTTAGATGAGGTTATTTCTTCTCATTTTTATTGTAGGACTCTTTCAGTTTTAGAAGATACTCAAATGCAGCTTCCCGGCTATTTTGAATCTCCCCATCCAGGATGGCTTCTTTTATTTGATCTTTTACCCGGCCAACAATCGGCCCGGGTTTCACGCCAAATACGTCCATAACATCCTCACCGCTCACCGGGTTGGTCCAATTCCGCATTTTATCCTTCTCTTCCACCGATTTGATTTTTTCTTCAACCCGGTCAAAGTTCCGGCGGTATTTTTTCACCCTCCACTCATTTTTACTGGTAATATCGGCCCGGCAGAGCGTCATGAGGTCGTCAATATCGTCACCCGCTTCATAAATCAACCGCCGGATGGCGCTGTCCGACACCTCGTCTGAGACCAGGGCAATGGGGCGGAGGTGCAGCCTGACAAGCTTTTGAACATATTTCATTCTGTGATCGAGGGGAAGCCCAAGGCGCCTGAAAATTTTAGGAGTCCATTTTGCACCCAGCGCATCATGGCCATGAAACGTCCAGCCGGCTGATCTTGAAAATCGTTTGGTGGGCGGTTTTGCAATATCGTGCATGATCGCGGCCCATCGCAGCCAAAGGTCGTCACTTACCTCAGCTACGTTATCCAGTACTTTAAGCGTGTGCCAGAAGTTATCTTTATGGCGCTGTCCATTTCTCTCATCCACCCCCAGAAGCTTCACCATTTCAGGAAAAAATTGCTCCAGCAGACCCGTTTTCAGCAGCAGCTCAAATCCGTATGATGGTTTTTCACACAGAACCATTTTATTGAGCTCATCGGTGATACGCTCCATCGAAATAATGGAGAGGCGGTGCGCCATTTTTTGTATCGCGGCAAATGTATCCTCTTCAATGACAAACCCAAGCTGCGAGGCGAACCTCACGGCCCTCATCATTCTCAGCGGATCATCCTCGAAGGTTGTTTCCGGGTCGATCGGTGTGCGAATGATCTTTTTTTTCAGATCCCTGATCCCGTGAAACGGGTCGTAAAGTACCCCGAACGACTCCCGGTTCAGGCTCCACGACAGGGCGTTAATGGTGAGATCCCGGCGCAGCTGATCATCTTCAAGAGTTCCATCTTCCACAATCGGTTTTCGGGAGTTGCTCCGGTAGCTCTCTTTTCGGGCTCCCACAAACTCCAGGTCGAGGCCGCCATGTTTTACCTGTGCGGTCCCGAATTTTTTAAATACCGAGACATCCTCTGCACCCATTTCTTTTGCAACCGCCCTTGCAAGTGAAATGCCGGATCCAAGCGTAACGAAATCGATATCTGTTATCTGGTTCTCATCAAGGCGGTCAAGATAGACATCACGCACATATCCCCCAACCACAAACACATCCTGGTTGAGGCCATCTGCAACCTTGCCGATTGTTTTAAAAAGCTCTGTATGTTGTGTCGGGATATCGATCTGCAATTCTTTCGTCATAAAGAGAATTCGTGGTCTGTTTAAGCTGGATACTGGAAAAATGAAGCTACCGCCAATTAAAAAATAGCTTCAAGCTGCCTGCAGATCTTCTCGCACAACGTTTTGTGTGTTTTTGTGATTGCATTCTTTGTGTGGGAGTCAATATCCAGCTGTGCAACAAATTCTCCGTTTTTCATGATTGGAACCACAATTTCAGACTGTACATCTACACTGCAGGCAAGGTAGTTATCCGTCTTGGAAACATCCTGAACCACAAACGTATCGTGCGATTCTGCAACCTGTCCGCAGATGCCGGTTCCATATGGTATTTTTGTGTGATTGGTCGGCTCCCCCACAAAAGGCCCAAGTTCAAGCATGTTCTCCTCTGTTTCTGAAGCAAGATAAAAGCCCGTCCAGTCGAATGCCGGCACCCGCCGGCTCAAAAGTTCTGCCACTGCCCGCAATGCATCTTCTTTACTGTTGCTGCCATAAATGGCCTGTTTTGCATCGTCTACTATCGATTCTATATCCATTGGTTACATCTCAATCAGTTTTCAGGTGACCTGCACCCTGTACATATTTATTTGACGGAAGCCTAAAAATACAAATTTTAGCAATCCGATATTGACCATTTCAAAGTCAGATAAAGGTCTCTATCTTTACGGTATGGCTGAACTACTATCAGAACTCGATCCCGGTAACAGCGGGTATGCAATTACGTCCTTTACACTGCTTCTTGCCAGTTTTACGTCCCTTTTTTCTGTTGTTAATCCACTTGCCGCAATGCCGGTTTTTTTATCATTAACCAACCGGTTCACCGACAGAGAACGAACCATGACGGCGACCAAAGCGTGCATCTATATGTTCGTTCTGCTTTGTGTCTTTCTTCTGATCGGCACATATGTGCTTAGTTTTTTTGGAATCAGCCTGCCCGGTGTACGAATAGCCGGCGGTCTTATCATTATGCGCTCCGGGTACTCAATGCTGAACACGGATACCTCAGGAAAAAAGTTAACCCTGGAGGGCGAAGCCGCCGCACTTGAGAAAGAGGATGTCTCGTTCAGCCCGCTTACGCTCCCGCTGCTGGCCGGGCCCGGCAGCATTGCGGTGGTGATTGGTTTTGCATCCCAGGCAACATCTCCTATAGAGTACATAATGAACGCGGTTTCTATACTGCTGGTAGCTATTGTTACCTATTGTTTACTCCGTCTTGCCCCGATATCAGAAAAATATATCGGCTACACCGGCCTGAATGTCATGACCCGCCTGATGGGATTCATCGTACTTGCCATAAGTGTTCAGTTTATTCTGAGCGGAATTTCACAATATTTCAATTTCGCCACCTCATGACGTCACGACAGTTCTTGCAGCGCCTGTTTATTTTTGATTTGTGGTGCACCCGCCAACTTACCGACCGGATAAGTTCATCAGGCTCTTTCAGGGAGCGAGCGGCCTGCAGGGCTTTCCTTTCTCATATCATCAATTTACAGCGTATCTGGTTTAACCGTGTGATAGATAGCGGCATCAAAAATGTCAACCCCTGGTTTGAAATCGATCTCCAGGATATAAAACAGGAGGCAAAAGAGGTGCACAAGCTCTGGGTCAACCTGATAGGGGACCACGACATGGATATGGACGCAACGATAATCTATCAAAGCGGGTCCGGAGTTCATTCTATGCACTCATTTACAGATATCTGCAGCCACCTGATTTGTCACGGGCAGCATCACCGGGCACAAATTTCGCTCCTGCTGAAACGTTCCGGTATAGACCCGCCTCCGGTTGATTATAGCGATTACCTGCAATACAATCGATAGCCGGACAAGCAGCCACCGCAGGTCGTTTTCGAGGGCTTTAAATTTGTTTTAAACTCCGATATTCAATTTCTTAAATATTTATTGCTAACTAAACCAACGTACTCCTGGAAACATTAGAATTTGCTCTCGAACAGTTCTCCTCCTTTATGTGGGGCGACCCACTTGTTTATTTACTTGTGGGTGGAGGTGTGTTTTTTGCTATCTATTCGCGCCTTGCTCCGTATCGATATTTTAAGCACTCGGTGGAGCTCCTTCGGGGGAAATATGACGATCCCAATGATCCCGGCGATATCAACCACTTCCAGGCGCTTTCAAGTGCCCTCGCGGCAACGGTTGGCCTTGGGAACATTAGTGGTGTTGCCGTTGCCATATTTGTAGGCGGCCCGGGAGCTCTCTTCTGGATGTGGGTTAGTGCAATTCTTGGGGTCTCCACAAAATTTTTTACATGTACACTCTCCATTCTCTACCGTGGAAAAGACAGCCGCGGTGATATTCAGGGCGGTCCCATGTACGTAATTATGGAGGGGCTTGGCTCCAAATGGAAACCGCTGGCCATTCTCTTTGCGCTGGGTGGATTATTTGGCCCTCTTCCAATTTTCCAGGCCAACCAGCTCACACAAATTCTGCGTGATGTTATTTACGAACCGGCAGGGTGGGGTGTGGATGGCGGATTTTTTATGGCCAATTTCCTTACCGGTGTAGGCCTGGCCGGACTCGTTTCTATAGTCATCTTCGGAGGGATAAAACGAATCGGCCACGTGGCTGCCCGGATGGTCCCCTTTATGGTGGTTCTCTACTTCTTCAGCGTCCTCTATATTCTCTTTATCCATATCGCTGATATTCCGGAGTATTTTATTCTCGTGTTTACTGATGCCTTTACCGCCCAGGCGGCACTCGGCGGGGCCGTAGCGGAAATTATACGGACGGGGATTCAGCGCGGGGCTTTTTCCAATGAAGCGGGGATAGGAACCGAATCACTGGCCCACGGTGCTGCTAAAACAAAAGAGCCGGTTCGTGAAGGCATTGTAGCAATGATGGGTCCGGTTATTGACACGATCATAATTTGTACCATGACCGCAATGGCCATTTTAGTTACGGATGTTTGGAGAGGTGCGGAAGATAACGGTATAACCATGACACTCATGGCCTTCATGGAGGTTTATGGGCCAGCGGGTGCTTACGTGCTGGTTGCCAGCGTCGTTATTTTTGCCATCAGCTCTATGCTAACGTACTCCTATTACGGCTCAAAATGCCTGGGCTTTCTCATCGGGGCGGAACGGCAGCACTACTACAACTATTTTTACGTTGTCACCATCATACTCGGGGCGGTGGTCTCCATTGATGCGGTGATCAACTTTATTGATGGAATGTTTGCTATAATGGCTATTCCAACGATGATCTCCGCGCTGCTTCTGTCACCCAAGGTCAGAGAAGCCGCAAAAGATTACGCCCTCCGCAGAAACAGGGGAGACTTCGACCTGTAATAAATCTACACCGGCTAAAAATGTATGGTGCCGGGGTGCGAAGCGCTGTCTTCGCACGGCAGGTGACGGAAAACCTCATTTTAGCACAAACTCCTAAATTATTTTTGTTTAATTCGGAATTCGCGGCGTAAATACTTTAATCAGGCGAATTTTGTAAGCGATTTTACTTAATTATTTAGGCTTCCCGGGGTTACTATTTTACTGTCAACGCCACTTATGGATTACTTTCTATGAGTCGTCTAAAGGAGAGAGAAAAGTGAAACCTTCCGTATCCTTTAACCGTTATAACAGCCGAATTTAGAGGCCGGATAAATACACCAAAAAATGCCTGAGAAAAACCCGGCATAATATAATAATCAGGGAAAATTAAGAGTAAACAATACACTACCATGAAGTCTATAAACGTAACATTACTACTCATTCTATTTACTTTTTTTGCTTCCGCAGGATCGGTAGACGCCAAAGATTTTGGCACTACTGAGCATGTGGTTGCAGAGAATGTGATAGAAGCAGTAAAAGAGATCGATTTTATCAGCCTGAATGTCCTCCTTGCGGAAGGCGCATCCGTTGATACTGTTGATGAAGCCGGCAATTCA
The DNA here is from genome assembly GCA_009909035.1 of Bacteroidota bacterium. GTDB lineage: Bacteria > Bacteroidota > Rhodothermia > Balneolales > Balneolaceae > SW132. The sequence continues at coordinate 4,558 of JAAAOB010000055.1, read as the reverse complement.
CCACTAATGCTGGCAGCTAAAATAGGAAATCCAAGATTAATCGAGATTATTCTTGTACACAGCCCCGACATTGACCGACGCAACAACGAGGGAAATACAGCCCTGATGATTGCGGCTAAAACGGGCGTTTTACAAAACGTCGTGAAGCTGATTGATGCCGGTGCCAACCCGGAAATGACAAATGCAGAGGGCTACTCCTCCGTAAAGATTGCCAAACGATATGGACACGCATCCATCGTTGACTTTCTTGGCGGACACCAGCCTGTCTCCCTCAGCCGGTAAATTACTTACTTGCTAAGGTTTGATATTAAGCCCTGCTTCAGCAATGAAGCAGGGCTTTTTTTTGCATATTACTTTCAGAACTAAAGCTTTTGGCGCAGTTCTGGCAACCGTCTTTTTCAGCCGCCAATAATAATTTACAATTGTATTTTCCTTCTCAAGCAACAATTTTGTTTATTGGGTGCAACCTGCAAACGAATGCATGCATCCTATGAAAAACATACTTCTTCTTTTCATTCTATTCTCTCTCACATTCGGCTCCCTCGCCAATGCACAATCGGTGATCGATGACAAAACGGCTGACATGGAGCGCTATGATGGTTTTTTTACTTTCTGGTGGGATGATACCACCGGAAAAATCTGGATGGAAATTGACAAACTGGACGAAGAGATCCTCTACGTAAACTCTTTAGCCGCAGGAATAGGCTCGAACGATATCGGCCTCGACAGAAGTCAGCTTGGAGACTCCCGTGTGGTTTATTTCAAGAAAAGCAGGCCCAAAATCCTGATGATTCAGCCGAACTACGGTTTCCGGGCCACTTCAACCAATCCTCTCGAACAAAAATCAGTAGACGAGGCCTTTGCTCAATCGGTACTTTGGGGGTTTGAAACAGATGCTGCCGAAGATGGCCGTGTTTTGGTAGATGCAACAGACTTTTTGATCCGGGATGCCCACAACGTCACCGGCAAGCTGAGAAGTCAAAACCAGGGCAATTTCTCCCTCGATGCCAGCCGCTCGGCCATCCACCTTCCCGGAACGTTTAATTTCCCGAAAAACAGCGAATTTGAGACGATCCTGACTTTTACCGGTGAGTCTCCGGGCAGCCAGGTGCGCTCTGTAACGCCCACGCCTGAATCCATTACAGTCCGCCAACACCACTCCTTTGTTGAACTGCCGGATGACGCGTACGAACCACGAACATTTGATCCCCGGTCAGGGTATTTCGGTATCTCCTACCAGGATTACAACGCTCCAATCGGTGAGGAGCTGACCAAACGCTTTATCTCCCGCCACCGGCTTCAGAAGAAGGATCCTTCAGCCGAGGTAAGTGAACCGGTGGAGCCAATTGTCTATTACCTGGATAACGGTACCCCCGAACCGGTGCGAACGGCACTGCTTGAAGGGGCCCGCTGGTGGGCAGAAGCGTTTGAAGAGATTGGGTACAAAGACGCATTTCAGGTAGACGTTCTTCCGGCTGATGCCCACCCACTCGATATTCGCTATAACGTCATCAACTGGGTTCATCGCTCTACAAGAGGCTGGTCGTACGGATCATCCGTAACCGACCCCCGCACCGGTGAAATTATCAAAGGGAATGTTCTTCTTGGTTCACTTCGGGTCAGGCAGGATTACATGATAGCGGAAGGCCTTCTTTCACCCTACCGGGAGGGTGCCGAGCCGGACCCGCAAATGCTTGAGATGGCCCTGGACAGGATTCGGCAGCTTTCAGCTCACGAAATCGGTCATACTCTTGGTATTGCTCATAATTTTGCTGCAAGCGCCAACAACCTGGCCTCGGTCATGGATTATCCGCACCCCAGGGCTTCGATACTGGATGATGGAACAGTAAGCCTGCAGAATGCCTACGACAGCGGCATTGGCGAATGGGATAAACGCGCCATTGCGTATGGATACCAGGACTTTCATGATGAAGCCGATGAAGAAGAGGAACTCCAAAAGATCATCCGGGAAACGCTGGATATGGACCTGATGTACATTTCGGATGAGGCCGCGCGTCCTGCTTACGGCGCCCATCCCTACGCGCATTTATGGGATTATGGAACCGACCCTGTCAAACAACTCGACCATATCCTGGAGATTCGCAGCACGGCCCTGCACAATTTTGGCCCGGAAAGTATTCGGATGGGGCGTAAAATGTCGGATTTACAGGACGTCCTTGTGCCGATCTACCTTTTTCACCGCTACCAGACGGAAGCCACAGTTAAACTTTTGGGAGGGGTTGAATATAGTTACGCGGTACGCGGCGACGGACAACCTACTCCAGAAACAGTAGACGGCGATTTACAGCTCAATGCACTCAGCGCCCTCATGAAAACGCTGGACCCTGAACTGCTTGCTCTGCCGGAACATATCACCGGGCTGATTCCACCCCGTCCCGCCCGAATACCACAGACGCGGGAACAGTTTCGCGGCTATACAACTCCCATGATAGATCCTGTGGCAATGGCCGAAGTAGCCGCCGGCCACACCGCCTCGCTGCTCTTCAATCCACAGCGAGCCGCCCGTCTTTCTGCTCAAAGCGCCGGGAACAGCTCGCTGCCCGGACTCGATACCCTTGTGGAAACCGTACTTGAACACTCCATACTGGACAGAGCAAGAGATGGCTACACCGGATCCGTGCAGCGAGGAATACATATGGCCGTAATTCGGAATATGATCCGTCTTGCCGCCGAAGACGATGCTGCCCCGGATGTCACCGGCATCATGGCACTTAAGCTCGAGGAACTGTCGGGTACACTGCGCGATCTCCAGTCAGACACGGACCCAACGGTTTGGAAGGCACACTACAAACAGATGGCAGACATGATTGACTCCTACATTGAAAATCCCGGGTCTTTTGAAATACCCCCGGCGCCCTACACGCCGCCGGGGTCGCCCATCGGCAGTATGAACAATTCCCGGAGCCCGATATACTGCAGCCATTAACTCTTAAGTCAGCACTGCTGCCTGCAGGGAATCCCCGGCATTCTGCAGATATATGCGGCAGAATCTCCATATCCGATTGTATATCCTGCTTTGTCGGGGCCTGGAAATGAACTACCTCGGGGCAGAGCCCGGTAGGTTCAACTATGAACCCTTAATTTTTTTCTTATTACAAGCTTATTTTGGAGTGTCCCCCTTCGAAGGGGGCAATGGGGGATGATTTGTAGAGTTTTGAGCCCATAAAAATTGTTTATTTGCTTGAATCAACGCCTACTGGATCATCCTTCCAGTTCACTCCGTTCGCTTCCCCTTCTCCCGAAGGGATCCCGATGGGGAAAAGGGACTTTTATCTTTTCCCAACCTAGAGGATCGGGGAATTAAACCACTTAAGATTAAATCCTTTATGCAAACCAATGGCGTTCAGTTTTAAAAAAAATAAACGAAACATATCGCCCGCCGCATTTTCAATCATGCGTGCCCTTACCGTTCCGGTCATGCGCCGGCTCTTTTCGCCGATTGTATCAAATCCGGAATATATGCCGGCTGCCGGCCCCTGTTTCATTTACGGAAATCACAGCAACTACTTTGACCCGTTTTTCATCAATTTCATGATGACGGATGAGCCCACCGCGGGTGTCATGACCCGAGACCAGTTCTATAAAACGATTCCCCGATTGTTTATGAATGGAATAGGCATCGTGCCTACCAGCAAATATGTGCCGGACCCTGCTGCGGTCCGCCATATCATAACGATGCTTGACAACAGGCGAAAAGTCGTCATTTTCCCGGAGGGCGGCCGACGCTGGACCGGGAAGCCGAAGCCATTGATCGAGACGACGCTGAAGCTTTTCTGGAAAATGAGAGTTCCTGTCCACCCCGTTCAGATTCACGGTTCATACCTGTCCTGGCCCCGCTGGGCGGATATGCCGCGAAAAAGCACGATTGAAATCCGGTGGATGAAACCGCTGCATCCGTCTGATTTTAAAACCTATAGTTTATTTGCAGCCATGTGCAGGGATCAAATTTTATTCGAGGAGTACTCACCGCCCGGAACCATACAGCTCCATGCCTGTGCACGGCCGGCCGCCGGTATTGGGCGTTTACTCTATCGATGCCCGGAGACAGGAATTTCGGGCGCAATATCCTCGCCCGATGGCAGAACCGTCGTCAGCCGATCCTCTTGCACATCCTATACTATGGATGCCCGGTCCAGGCTACATTCAAGAGATGGCGCTTCTCTGTCTGTCGTAGACTTGTTTGAAAAAATCTGCCATTTCCCCATGGAGATGAACCGGGAATCCGTCATACTATCCGATATTGGTTGCCGGTTTCACAGAGTCGACAGCAGCCTTGGACTCATTGATTATGGTAGCGGTTATGTTGAGCTAACCGCTGATCATATTTCACTTTCAAACGGTGCCGGCCGCCGGAGCATTCATCTTGAAGATGTACACTACTCATCTATTGAGCAAAATCATAAACTCACTATCACAGCACCGGAGCAGACCTGGCAACTGACCTTTAACAAGTCGAGCCCCCTGCAGTGGAAGCACTATATTTCGCGTCTACGGTCAGGTGAAATTCCCGAGCGGAGGTCGTCATGAGCTTTTGGGC
>JAAAOB010000100.1 GCA_009909035.1 Bacteroidota bacterium | reverse complement strand
CCAGGGAGCGCCAGGGGTTATTGTGGGCTTCAATGAGCACATTGCCTGGGGGTCTACGAATACCGGTGCGGACGTGATGGACTGGTACGAAATCACCTTCCGGGATGAGAGCAAACGGGAGTATTTGCACGACGGCACATGGAAACCTGTGGAGACGCGCACCGAAACCATTCAGGTGAAAGGAGGAGAGGTGGTAACCGACACCCTGCTCTTTACCCACCACGGGCCGGTGTACGAAACTGAAAAAAGCAGGTCCATCAGCCAAAACATACAGCAAAATCACGCTATACGATGGATTGCACACGAACCGTCAAACGAACTGCTAACCTTTTACAAACTCAATCGGGCCACAAATTATGCGGAGTTCAGGGAAGCGTTTCGGCACTACCAGGCGCCGGCGCAAAATATGAACTACGCAGGCACGGACGGGAATATTGCCATGCAAACGGTTGGGCGGTTCCCGGTTAAGTGGAGGTTCCAGGGACGCACGGTCAGCGATGGAACCGACCCGCGATACGACTGGCCCGGATTCATTCCCTACAAAGAAAACCCCTACGCACTGAATCCGGACCGTGGTTTTCTGAGCGCCGCAAACCAGTATCCCACGGCCGAAGAATATCCTCACTACCTGGGAGAAGCATTTGCACCCTATGAACGCGGCCGCAGAATTAACGACCTGCTGCGGGAGATGGATAATATTACTGTGGACGACTTTAAAGAGATGTTCATGGATGAGTTTAGCTACCACGCGTATACGCTCCTTCCCCGGCTGCTTGAAATTATCGACGCGTCGGGCCTGGATCCATCAGAAACGGAGCTTTTGAACAAGCTTCGCAACTGGAACTACACGAACCGGGCCGGCCTGTTGGAGCCCAGCCTTTTTCGGGAATGGTGGCGGGAGCTGTACAGCGCAATCTGGGATAACAAATATGATACAGAATTCCCGATGCGCCAGCCCGCCAGGGATATGACGGTGGACTTAATTGTAGAGAATCCCGGCTCCGAACTGTTTGATAATGCAGATACAGATGAACAGGAGACGTTGTCAATCCTTGTTCAAAACTCCTTTTCAGATGCAGTTGATAGCATGATCGAAACCTATGGTGAGCCCGGTGCCTCGTGGCAGTGGGGCAACGTCAATAACACCAATATGAATCACATCGGGCAGATTCCGGGGCTTGGAGTACAGGACCTGTTTACCGGAGGCGGACCCGAATCGATTAACGCGATACGCGGAAGTCACGGCCCCTCATGGCGAATGATCGTGGAGCTGGACCCGGGTGGTGTCCGCGGCTACGGCGTCTATCCGGGCGGGCAGAGCGGCAATCCGGGATCCAAAACCTACGATGAGTTTGTGGAGACATGGCTCAATGGCGAACTCTACGAACTGAAGCTGCTGCGGGAAAAGCCTAACGATCGCCAGGAATTTCCGCTGATGATTCGGTTTGAATAGCCACCATGTGCAAGACGTTGATTGGATCATTCCCGACAACCATCGGATTGAAATAGGATCCCTTTGCGGCTCCCCGTCCGATGGTTTTTTACCTCCCCCATCTCATTCCCAGGGCGTTGACCCGGGCTGTTTGCTATGATCCTTTCAGGGTCGGATCTGATTTGAATCTATACAGATCATGTTCACGTTTTGACTCTCACGGAGCCACATCACAAAGCATGGGGCGGAGCGCTATGACATAACGAATGCCCGAAATTATATCCCAAGGCAAATCACCTAATCGACGGTAGCAATCCATTCGGGGGATTCTCCGAAAGGGTTTTGAATGGCTCTTCACCCGGTATATTTGTGATTTGAAAATTCTGAACTATCATTTCCGGCCTCTTAAGGTGATTCATCATCACGAATCGCCCCGTTTCATTTGCCCTGCCATTGCGGAACATTTTCTTTTCAGGTATTATAAAACGTACTATCGCGCGGGTGTGTCAATCATACTGACCGCCTGCTCTTTTCGTTTATCTTCTTATTTGCAATAACCCGGGGGCTCAACAGATGCAATTCATCCTTTTATTACTCACTTTTCATGCCGCCTTATTCAGCCAGACGGCAAATCAAACAGAACCCGACAGCAACCAAATAATCGTTGAACCCTCCATTGAAGAGGTAACGGTGTATCTGCAGGGTGCCCAAATTACACACCGATCCAATGTTGAGATTCCGGAGGGCAGACACACACTACGGTTCACGGGATTGAATTCAGACGTTGACTCCAGGCGGGCTACCGTCGGGTTTGATGGAGAAGGCGGGGAAGGCCTCGAGGTCGTATCGGTCAACCATCGGACGCAGCAGGTCCGCAATCCACAAAACAGAGATGAAATTGAACGGTTACTCTCGGAAAGGTCGGATATTGATGCCCGGATCAACGAACTGCAAACCGACCTTAACGTCAACAGCTATGAGCAACAAATGCTCCGGGAAAACTTAAATCCCGAGCGGGCAGACGCTCAAACTCTGCGCCAGCTTTTGGAGCTTCACAGGGAGCGTATCCGGTCAATTGAGGTGAACAATCGAATCCTCTCCGATTCACTTCAAACGCTCAGATCCCGGATGAACGAAATCAACCAAATGCTCCGCAAGCCAGAATTACAGCCGCAAATTACGGTGGGCGAGCTGCTTGTCGTGGTTCAGGCAGGCCAGCCGGTCCCTGCAGCTGTCCACATTTCATACCCTATCGATGCCGCGGGCTGGACGCCGGAATACGACCTGCATGTTGATTCCGCCGGTGAACCTGTCAGGGGAAAGCTAAGCGCATCATTATATAACAACTCGCGTCAGCCCTGGAATAATGTTGACCTGATCCTCTCCACCCAATCACCACAGGCCGGAACCGATATTCCCGAACTATACCCGTGGTTCCTGGATTACAGCAACCCGAACGATTTATCGAGGGAAGCTGGCCCCGCACTAACGAGCCCGACCCAACTTTCCGGAACAGTTACAGATGCCCAGACGGGAGAGCCGGTTCCCGGTGCAACCGTGCGAATTTTGAACAAACAGGCAGGTACTACAACCGATCGCAATGGCCGATATAACTTTTTAGCCCCGGAAGGGTCACGGTCCCTCGTCGTAAACTATGTAGGTTATCAGTCAGCTTCCTCCCCAATTAACGGAACGGTGATCGACTTCAGGCTGCAACCGGATGTAATGAACCTTGAGGAAGTTGTATCCGCCTATGGTTCTTCGGCCGATATGACGCGCGCAAAAACGCCCCCATCCACCCGGAATGAACAGATGGTGTCTCGCGAGTTTGTAATTCGTGATCAGCAAACCGTTCGTTCCGACGGCAGCCTGCATCGAATTCTGATCGAGGAGAGCTCCGTTGATGCTGACCTGTCGTATCTAACCATCCCGAAAATCAAGCCCGATGCGGTTTTGAAAGCCGATGTTGATGAGTGGGAAACCCTCTTTCCGCTGCCCGGAGTTGCAATGCTGCACCTTGAAGACACTTATGTGGGGCAAACCTACATCGACCCGTCGATTGTCTCTGATACGCTTCAGGTATCATTTGGTAAAGATGATGCCATATCAGTTGTACGTACAAAACAGTCTGATAAATCCGATAAATCTTTTTTCCGCAACAGGGTTACACGGACCATCACCCATGAAATATCCGTCAGAAATACGAAGCCCTCCACTATCGATTTAGAGATTATGGACCAGGTTCCTATCAGTATGCGTGATGACATTGAGGTCACTATTTCCGAACAAACCGGGGGTGAACGGGAAGAAGAGACTGGAATTATAACGTGGAACCTCCAAATACCGTCCGGCGAAACAAGGACCGTTGTCATTTCATATGAGGTGAAACACCCTTCCGGCCGCTCCGTAACCCTGGATTGATGATATCCCCTGTCATGTTCAGAAGAGGCTCAGGCAGCCGGAATGATGAACATTTTTGTTTCAGTCCGCCTGAAACTCCGCTATCTTTCATGGGGAGAGATTCATTGCGTTATTCATAACCGATCATTTTTTCTCCTTCATCAGGCCACAACCCAAATCCCTCCATGACTGAAACAGAATTTAAATCACCCCCAAAACTTCATACCCCGGACGGAAACGAACGGTCGGTAGGATACGAATTTGAGTTTACCGGGGTTGAAATTTCCGAAGCGGCAGAGATGGTGCAGGATCTTTACGGCGGCACAATCTCCAAAGTAAGCACGTATGAATACAACGTGGAGAACACGACGTTTGGCACTTTTACACTCGAAATTGATGCCCAGCTGCTCCGGGAAAAGAAATATGAAAAAACACTTCAGTCGTTTGGCATCGACCTTGCCACCTTCAGAAATATTGAATCCATTGAGGATAAGCTGAAAAATCTGGCCTCGTCAGTAGTTCCCTTTGAAATCATTTCACCCCCGATTCCCCTCTCCCGGATGACTGAGCTTCAAAAGCTGGTTGAAAAACTCCGCCACTGGAAAGCAAAAGGAACCGGCAGTTCCGTTCTTTACGCCTTTGGCCTGCACCTGAACCCTGAGCTTCCAAACCACTCTTGCGAAAGCCTTTTGAATCATCTCCGGGCATTTGTGCTTCTGGATTCCTGGATTCGTAAAGATGCAGACATCAATATCAGCCGCAGACTCACACCGTATATCAATGAGTACAAGGAGGACTACCTGCAGCTTATCCTGAGTGCGGACTACAGCCCTTCTCTTCAAGACTTTATCAGGGACTATTTTGAGTATGAAAACAGCCGAAACCGCCCGCTGGACATGCTCCCTCTTTTCATGCACCTGGCCCCGGAGGTCACCCGCGGGTTTTTACAGGACACACTTACGTCTGCCCGTCCGACCTACCACTACCGCCTGCCCAACTGCTCCATAGAAGATCCCGACTGGGCGCTGGCAGACGAGTGGAACCGGTGGGTACTGGTTGAGATGCTGGCTGAAGACACGAGAACCCTTTTTCAATATGCAAAGACATACCTAAAAATGAGGCGGGAAACTCTGGTTGGGTTTGATGCCAAGTGGATGAAATTGATGGATCGGTGGGTAAAAAATAATGAGTAAGCGTCCAGTCATTGGAATTACCGGTCCCGATCTCGGCGGTACAGGAGCCTGGCTCTTTACAGCCCTCTCTACTTGGTTTGCGGGAGGAAAACCCCGGCGTATCACGGTATCGTCACCGGCTGAGATGAACGAACTGGACGGGCTAATCATTGGCGGAGGGGCCGACGTTGAACCCCTTCGATACGGGCAGGAGCGCCTGGAGCGGACAACGCTTGCCAAAGACACACGCACCATTTTTGAGTGGATCCTTTCGATTCTCTTCTTTCCTGTCTACTGGCTGACCCGCTATTTCCAGCACACCAAAACTTCGCCAATCGACACAGAGAGAGATAAACTTGAGCTAATGCTACTACGTGATGCTCTCACTCAAAATAAACCGGTGCTGGGCATTTGCCGCGGCATGCAGCTAATGAACGTTCACTTCAACGGGACACTGCACCAGGATATCAGGGGATACTACACGGAAACTCCGCAGGTCTCGTCCATCTTTCCGAAAAAGAGAGTGCAAATCAAAAAGGGATCCCGGCTTGCACAGATCCTTGAAACAACCATATGCAACGTAAATGCCCTCCATAACCAGGCGATCAATAAACCGGGTGATGGCGTAGAGCTGGTTGCCAAAGAGAAACACACCGATATTACCCAAGCGCTCGAAAACCCGGATTACGCATTTGTGATTGGCGTGCAGTGGCATCCGGAATATTTGATTCAGGTGAGGCGCCAGCGCCGGCTGTTTAAAGAACTGGTTCGGTGTGCAAGAGAGAAATAAACTTCGGCTATGTTGATTGATAGGGGGGAATTAAAACAGCACATCAATTGGTGCATCCTGGCTGTTTGATATGGGAAGGGCTGGAATGGATTCCAGTATAAGTTGGCAGGCAGCAGGAACCATGTTCATATTTTGGATCCAAAGGAACTTTTGTGGCTACATTGCTTTCATCGTCATGCCGCACTAACATCGGGATCCCCTGGGAGGTGCGGCATCTTCAAAACTTTTTTGGAAAAACAGGTCTGACCATCGGATGTGTTCTCGGTTTCGTTCAATCGCCATCGCTCATTCATTTAGCCAGCCTAAGGCCGTCAGGCTCGATACGACTTTAATATGTAGCTTGACACAATTATACCCAAGGATGCTGCCAGGGGCCTCTGTAATCGCGTATTCACAGAGCGGCAGCTTCGGCATTGGTTCGAACCTTTTTTTCCTGATGATCCCATTCCACCACGCTCCCGGTTTCATAAGAGATTGCTGCAAGCTGAACGGCTGTTGCATGCCGCCTTCAGTGGAAATTTCCATCTCTTGTTTGCGGTTTTCATCACCGGTTTGCCAAGGTAAAAAGCGGTTGTCCGAAACGAACAAGCTTGTTTTACACCCGTGGTAAAATATTCCGTTGTTGCATTAGTGACTTGAACACAGCTTTCTATAATAAGGGGATTCAACTACAATTTCGACTCCTTTTCACATACGGGCCTTAGTATTACTGAAAGATCTATAACCATAAAAGCTTGCAACGAACGCTACAAGATGCAAATATGACTGGAGTCCTCATGACATACTACTTCATCAGCACCATTTTCCGCGTTTGTACTGTGTTTGGGGTCTTTAATCGGTAAATATAGATACCGCTGGATAGCGCTGAGGCATCAAAACGGACCTCGTGTATGCCTGAAGTCATACGCGAATCAACCAGTACGTCAACTCTTCGGCCGATCATATCAAACACTTCAAGGCGTACATCCGAAGGGGTATTCAACTCGAACCTGATGTTGGTAGCCGGGTTAAAGGGATTGGGATAGTTTTGATCCAAGGTGTGTTTTTCCGGGATGCCTGACATTTGCTCTTCATTGGATGTGGCAATTCCCAAATTCGGATTTATCAACGCCCAGCCTATGTTATTATTTTCGTGCACTTCCGGTACTTCATCGGCTTCATCGATAACCACATATATTTTGGAATCACTGTTTAATCCCTCGGGCATCACCCAACCTTCAAGATTGATAACCTGGCTTTGCCTTGCATTGATGGATGGCAACTCAAATTCGCTATTGCCATTTTTGTCCTCCATCAGCGTTCCGCCATTTCTCGGGTCATCCAGATAAAACCTGACGGTCACGGGTGTAAAATTATCTTTCAGGCTGTAATTTTGTATTCGTGCGCTGATGGTTACGGCATCTCCGGGTTCGGGAAGAAGCGGATCAAAGACGATATCCCTGGTCTCTTCTTTTTGAACCTCGGGGTTGGTGCTGCCAATTCCCTTTTCCTCGTCATATTTCCAGGGCAGGTTCATGGTTAAGTCTGGCTGGCTTCCGTAATTTTCTTCCCACCAGGAAGGTACCCCTGCACTCACATCGGGTGATACCGCATAATCCAGTACCAAAGCTCCGTTCGAATTCCAATAAACAAAAGGAGAAACAGAGTAGGTTTTGGTTCCCAGGATAGAGGCATCGATGGTTCCGAACTATACGAGAAGCGCACTTTCGTTGCGGACGGTGGTTCGGTGAGTGGATATTTGCCGGTTGTTGTACTCATCCGATACCTTGCCGGTAAGGCTGGCACGAAAAGGGCCAAAGCCGCCGCTGACATTGGCTTCCAACGACCTGGAAACCTGTTGAAAGGCCGACTGTTCTCGCTGGGTGATGCTTTGTGAACTGAATCTGAGTTCCCAGGTTTGGGTGGCTGTTCCCGATAGTTCCCAAGTGTCAGCGCCGCCGCTTGTGAAACCGCCTTCGCCGAATAAAGTAGCGCTATCGGGAAGGGTGACCGATTCTTTGTAGGAGAGAATATTTCCAACCTCATGATCCGGAATGTATTGCCGGGCGCTGCCGCTCTTGCTGCCCAGCCAGGTATTTTGCAGGCTTTCAACCCCTTTGAGCTTAGGTACTACGGCTACCACACTGCCTTCACGGGCATTATCTGCATAGACAGGATATTCCAGGATGTCGTAGTTAGAAATGGTAGCGTAAATCCGGTCGTCTTCGATGGCATCGGACGTTACGTTTACCGTAACGGTTTCCGTTGAGCCTTCCACATTGGAGAACCCCTCGCCGTATTTACGTCCCAGAGAACCTTTTACGCTTGCCTGAATGTATGCAAAATCCGCACCGACTTCCCCTTCAATGGATTGAAATACCCCCCAGTCGGAACTAATTTGCGTAGTCACTTCCGACTCAGAGCTGCTGGCGTTTTCGTAAATCGAGCGGTGTTCGCAATTAATCCTGAAGTCGCCGCTGAAGCATTCGTTAATATCGTAAACAGTGCCGTCAAGAATATCGAAATGAATAGGTGGCGCATTGAGGACTACCAGGGGCTGGGTGATGTCCGTAACCGTTTGGCGGGTTGGCGGGCCGAGGCGAACCGCATCCCCGTCAAAATCTCCCACGGCCATGGCAAGTCCGCCAATCGCAATACTTTCGGTAAACTCACTGCCGGTACCCCCGATGTTAAAATCGTAGGTATCGGTGCTGTTTTGCCATACTTTGATGCCGCTGTTTCCCATCGTAACAGCCTCCATTCTAAGTGAGTCGCTGTCCGAAATATCCACATCGGTAAGAGCCACCGCCCGATGGTATTGCCGGCCTTCAGATGTATTTACAGATACGTTTTCGACACTCCGATTAATCATAAGATTTTCATCCGGTTCAAAAATCCGGACCACATTCCGATAGTACACAAGAATCTCATAGGGACCGTCAAGGTTCACATCCCTGCTAATAATTGACAATGGGTGACCATTTTCTCCGCGGCTGCTCCACCCGCCTTCGGTTTGTCTGTCTATGGTTGTAATGGAATCCAGCCCTGGATTTACCTCAATGGTATATAACGCTAAACTAAGTATTGCTTCGTTAGTTTGACCTTCATCCCAGGCAAGTGCAATATCGTCTTTAAAATCACCGGTGGTTACAGCCAGACGCTGCACAAATTCATTCTGATTTCCGGCAAATTCAATCGGATTTCCAAATTGTTCCGTAACAGATGTATTCAACGTTTCAGTCAGCTCATCATTTTCAAAATCATAGACAGAGGCACTCATTTTCCATCCTACATTTCCAAAATTAACCGGCCCGGGTTCAACATAAACCAACACAATTTCATCGGTACCGTCTTTATCAAAATCTCCAGTAGTTATATCAAAGCGGCTGCCTTCTTCTAAATTTCTTCCCGCATCGGCTAAGAAGGGGCTGAGTTTTCGATTGGCAATATCTGCACGTGGCTGCGGCATTAACGTACCGTCCGTATCGTAAAGGATGATCTGTGCAGGCCCGCCATCGGGATCTCCGGTTTCTGCCCAGTAAGCAACGACGATTTCGGGCTCATTATCGTCATCGAACTGCCCGGGCACCATGCGTATCCAGCTCTCTAATTGAAATGTGTCTTCCTGTTTTAAATTTGGGAATCCATCGTCCTGCACAGATTACCGGGTTGCGTTGGTCCAGCTGAAGGTAGTTGGGTCCATTTCAGGGATAAACATGGTGACGGTACTGTCAGGGCCCGGCCAAACACCAATGAACTCTTCAAAGCCGTCGCCATTAAAGTCTGCTGTGGCAACATCAACCTGTTCTGTGTTGCCGTAAATTCCCCAGGGTGCTTCAATGAATTGATTATTAACCTCAGTCAGGCTGCCGGTTGTAATATCGCCATTGGCATCAACGACTCGGATTTGTGCGTTACCATTTCCTCCGGATACAATGACAATTTCGGCATTTTCACCTAACAGGTAATTGCCTCTGAAGGGGTCTTCGGGATGAACTTGCGCAGGTGAGGAGGTGGATCCAAGTCCGGTGATTACAGCGATACAAATAAGAATACGTAGGATGGTCAGATTCTTCTCTTTCATAATGTCCCTTCTAATGGTTAAATGAGATTTATTAAGGTTTTGTCTCAGAGCTATACGCGCAAAATATCACGAAGGCCGGCGAAAAAATTTATACCGAATGCTCAGGCTTTCAGATCGTAAAAAAATCAGGAAGTTACTTGCAGAAAAAATCCACAAAAGCACGGTTTATTTGTGCTTAACATAATAACGGTATCACGTGGTTCTAAGATCGTCAGCGAACGATACATCCCAACATACAAACGCCCCATTCATCCGGCCATGGGGCCAGACAGCACGGGGCGCAGTATACTTTTTCGTATATCGTGCAAAACGTCATTGGCTGTTTACAAGGCGTTGTCCTGTCGGGCGAGGCCGATGTAAAACTGGCTCTCCGGCGCCTCATTGATCCAGAGGACATCCTGAAGCTGGTCACCGTTGAAATCGCCGGTCACGAAGGCGAACTGCGACCATTCGTCCTGCGGGAGTGTCTGGTCGTCCCGCGAGAAATCGAATGATCCATCTTGGGTGCCGAGTCGGACGCGGACCGTGCCATTTGCCCGATCAAAGGCCACGAGGTCACTCCGCCCCTCGCCGGATACATCGGCCAGGCGCACCTCCGAGGATCCGCCGGGCGTTTGTAGTTTCACAAACGGTCCTACAGTGAATGATCCGTTGCCGGCCGACAGCACGCGGTGTGCGGGAATGGGATTCCGGTCCAGCGCTACGAAGAGGAGATCCACACCGTTCTGCCCGTCGATGTCGCCAACAAGCGTCGTATAGTCGTCCCACCCGGTGCCACCGCGGCTGTCGAACGCCAGATCGAAGTATCCCCCATCACCGGGGTCCGTATTCGGCTCGATGAGCGATTTGCCTACGTACCACCCATTGCGCGAGGCCGTCGTGACCGACCAGATCATGTCGGCTTTGTTGTCGTTCGTCACGTCGCCCACAAAGGGCTCGTACGAAGACCACGTGCTGCCCTGGTTCTGGCTCGTCGTGGGCAGGGTGAACGTGCCGTCGCCGTTCGAGAAGCCGACGAAGGTGCGGTTCCGGCCGCCGAGCAGGTTCCAGACGAGATCGTCGTCCCCGTCGCCGTCCATGTCGCCAACGAGGGTGCGGTATTCATCCCAGCTGCCGCCTTGCGTCGGGGTGTCGGGGTGAGTTACGCCGTCGAGAAACTCAAGCGATCGACCGCTGGCGCGTGCGACGTATGTGGTGTTCTCGCCATTCGCATTCCCGACCCGGCTCCAGATCAGCTCGGTGCTGCCGTCATTCTCCAGGTCGGCCGTGACGAAGTCGGCGGTCGCCCACCCTCCTTCCGGCGAGATAGGGTGCGTGCTGACCTGTGGAGAGGCAAACGTGCCGTCGCCGTTGGAAAAGGCGATGGCGATCTCGTTGGCTGCCTTTCGGTGGTTGAAGATGAGGTCGTCGTTGCCGTCGCCGTCCACATCGGCAGTCGTTGTAGAGAAGGGCCTCTCGATTGGGATGGAGAGCGCCGCAACGTCCCGCAGGTCAAAGGTGCCGGGCGTGGCCTGCCGGGCCGTGCACGTCTTGATGTTGTACTCGGTCGCCTCCGTCACGCTCGCGATGCTGCCGTCGCCGAGGTTACGGAACGTATAACTCAACGGCGACCAGTCGCCTGAGCGGATGATTCTGAGCGTGGCATCGTCATCACCCCCGATCGACGTCACCTTGATCTTCGACTCCCGCAGGATGGCCTGCTGTTTGGCGGAGAGGTTCGCATCTACGTTGCCCCCGATCGACTCGTATCCGGCCTGCATGGTGGCGCGAATGTCCTCCTCGCTCGCCGTGGAGGTCAGCGAAAACATCATCATGCGGCCGTATACGATGTTTGAGACGTACACCGGCAGGTTGCCCGGCCCGATGCGGCCCTGGTCGATCTGCTGTTGAAGCTTCGCTTCCGTGAAGTCTTCCGAGAAGAAATCGCCCGGCGACTGTGGCGGCTCCACCACCACGGTGTACATCTTCTGGTAGAACTGGGCCGTCACCGTGGTCTCGGATACGTTACGCTCGATGGAGCCGCTGGCGGAGGCTTCATAGCCAAGGTAGCGACCAGAGAGGCCCATCTGCAGGGCCGACTGCTGCTCGCTGTGGTAGGTCTGCAGCTCAAACGCAATGCTGCTGGGAGTCGACAGGCCACTCTTCGTTGCGCCGCCGATCATCGAGCCGATGGCCTGGTCCACTTCAGCCTGCGTGGGCCGGTCGACGGTGCGGAAGTTGTCATCGTTGGCCAGGCTCGGAATGGACACGTTGATTGGTGCGCGTTCAGCGATGGGCAGCCCAAGAAGGCTGCCGAGGCCGTCGCGATGGCTCTTGCCCTGGATAAGCGACCCGGCCCAAAGGATCTCGCGGTCCGGGCTGTACATGGCGATCTGCTCCGGATTCTGGGTGAGCGTGTACGGCTGTGTCTGGCACGAATAGACGACGTTTTCCTCGACGTAGACGTTGCCGTTCTCGTCCACCTTCTCCACGTCCATTTCGACGGACTCTTCGTCCACGGGCTCACCGGCGGGCGTCGGTGGTTGATCGGGTTCGGCCGGCGCAAACGCGCTCCAGCCGGGAAGGCCCTCGAGAAATTCATCAACGCCTTCGGTATCCGCCGGCTGTTCTACCGATGTGCCGTTATCTGAGCAAGAGCTGAGAAGAAACAGCATCAGGCAAGCAGGCAGAATCATTAATGATTTAAAATCAGTTCGTAAGGCAGGTTTGTTTTTTTGGGTATTCATGATTGTGACAGGTTTTTGAAGATTAAACAAAAGGTTTCTGTCACTGTACGCGCAAAAGGAGTGGCCCCCTGGCGAAATAAATTATCCTGACTATCAAAGTTACCGGATCATTAAACATCAGGGGGGAACTTGGAGAATAGAGTTGCAAAAGTTAGATTATTACGTATTTACGGTAAATATGTAAAAAAAGAAGGGAATAAGGGTTAACGAATTAATGTAGAATGGAATCTCCCGATCAAAGTATAACTCTGCTGCTGAATGAGTTGAACGATAGCGATGCTAAGCTCGTCAATAAGATATATCCTTTGATGTACGATCACTTGCGAAATGAAGCTCACCTTCAACTTAGGCAAGAAAGGGCCGGGCATACCCTTCAAACGACGGCTTTAGTCAATGAAGCGTACCTGAAGCTGGTGGACCAGAACAAAGCCAGCTATAATAACCGATCACATTTTATAGCCGTGGCCGCCCTTGTTATGCGCAGAATCTTGATCAGTTATGCCCGAAAAAAGAACGCTGAAAAAAGAGGGGGTAAGCAGACAGCCGTAACCTTTATGGATGGAATGGCCCCGTATGATGCAGACCTTCATGAATTTCTGGACCTGGACGATGCCCTTAAAAAATTGGAATCACTGGATGAACGCCAAGCTCAGATCGTTCAGTACCGGTTTTTCGGAGGAATGAGTTACAAGGAAATTGCAGAAGTAATAGGAGGTACGGAGCATTCGGTTCGTTACGACTGGCGTGTAGCCAGAGCATGGCTAAAGTGTGAGTTGAATAAAGCGTAAAAAGTTTCGCCGGTGCGTACAAGGTTTTGCGCGTATTGTGTTAAGAAGTCTTATATCAAAGATTAGACCAAATCTCATAATCATTCATTAACCATGCTATGAAACCAGCCAGGTGGAAGAAGATCAGTACCTTGTTTAAAGAGATCGCGGATCTAAACCCGGTGCTCAGGGCCGAACGCCTGAAAACCGTTAAGTCTGAAAACCCCGCCATTTATGAGGAATTGATCACTTTATTGAAAGCAGATTCCGACCAGACGTCGTTATTAGACGGGTTTGCCGCAGACCATGTTGATTTTACGTCACTTTTCCCCCTGGAAGGCGTTCAGGTTGGCCCTTTTTTAATTGAAAAATTGATCGGTTCTGGGGGAATGGGGAATGTGTACCTTGCCAACCGTACTGAAGGAGGTTTTGAACAGACCGTAGCACTTAAGCTGATCAAATATGGCATGGGTTCTGAACAAGCGGTGAATCGCTTTTTGGGTGAGCGAAGCATTCTGGCCCGGCTGCAGCATCCAAATATTGCAAGATTGATAGACGGTGGCATAACCGCAGAAGAAAGGCCGTGGTTTGCCATGGAATATGTAAAAGGAAACAACATTCTTGATTACAGCAAGGAAAAACATATCCAAGTCGAAGAGAGATTACAACTGTTTCTGGATGTGATTGATGCCGTTCGGTATGCCCATAAAAACCTGATTGTCCATAGGGATCTGAAACCTGATAACATCATGGTTACGGGAGACGAAAATACACCAATGATCAAGCTGCTGGATTTTGGTATTGCCAAAATTCTTGAAGAATCGGAACCTAAACAGTTTGAATTCAGGGCAATGACCCGTGCTTATGCATCACCGGAGCAGAAATCAGGTGAATCAACGTCAACCGCTTCAGATATTTACAGTCTCGGCGTTATATTGGCTGAATTGCTTACCGGGTGCCATCCAAATGAAGAGTTCAGAAAAGAAAACTGCAGCCCATCACCGGTTTCCAAAGAGCTTCGTGCTGTGATAAATAAAGCCATGCAGGACGATCCTGCTGAGCGGTTTGAACATGTTTCGGGGTTAAGTGATGAGATCAGAAACTGGATGGCGCAGCGACCGGTGGGTACTTATTCGAAAAAACCGCTTTATCGGTTCATTAAATGGATCAACCGAAACCGCGTGGGGTCTTTTATCGGGCTATTTTCTATCGTATCCATTACGATCCTGATACTCGTTTATACGAATGAATTGAAAAACGAGACTCAGAGAGCTCAAAATGAAGCCCGCAGGGCTACTCGGATTGCATCCGTGCTGGGAAGTTCCCTGCGGTCGATCGATCCCATGCAGAACCGGGGGGAGGAGTTATCGGCCCTGGGTATGGTGGATATGAGTACGGCATATATCAATAACGAATTGGTGGACGATCCCAGGACTCGCTCTGAGCTGCTGATCACGATGGCAAATATCTACGCCAACCTGATTAAATATGACAAAGCCGATACTATTTCTTCAGAAGCTGTAGAGCTATATCAGCAGTTTGGGGACACGACAAGCTTCACCTATATCGACATGCTGGCCGACCGCTCCATTATTCTTGACAAAGCCGGGAAATATGGTGAAGGATTGGCCATGATCCGCCATGCCATTGAACTTACCAATCAACACCTTGAACCGGGCAGTCTTGAGTTTGCCAGTGTACATCTCGACTATTCCTACCACCTTGACGTCAACCAGGAGTATGCCATGGCCGATTCGGTACTGATGCTGATTCAGCCCATTTACGAACAAAACCGGGAGGAAGCCGGTGAATCGTATGATGATTTTATCTTTTACCTGGGTACCAACTATCGCCGCACCGGAGAATACGAAAAGGCAGAGGAGTACCTGTTTCGGTCACTCGAACGGAGCCGCGCCCGCTACCCCGGTATTCACGAACAGATCGCATCTACGCTAAATCACATCTCAAGCCTGTACCAAAACATGGGAGAGTACGACAAAGCCCTGCCCTATGCCATTGAGGCTCACGATATGAGGCTGGAGATCTTCGGTCCGGGGCATCTCAATACCATTGCTGCACATTCCAACACGGCGCGTGCCTATTCCGGAGCGGGCAGGCTTCAGGAGGCCGCCGAAACCTATCGGGATGTGCTTGCTATTTTTCGTGATGAGTACGGTAATGAGAACTTCTACATTGCCGGTATCCTGCAGAGTTATGGGAATGTACACCTGAAGATGGAGGATTATACCCGAGCTGAGGAGATCATCCGCGAAAGCCTGGAGCACAGCGAACGGCTACTGCCGGCTGATCACATCCGCCAGGCTTATCCACTAAAAGGCCTTGCCGATGCCCTACGCGGACAGAACCGGTTTGAAGAGGCACTGCCCTACGCCGAACGGGCTTTCGTCTTACGAAACCAACAGTTACCGGCCGATAATGCCAACCTGATGAGTTCTCGTTTTACCCTGGGTCTCTGCCTTTGGAACCTGGATCGCCGCGATGAAGCAGAGCCACACCTGCGAGAGGCTCTCGCTTTCTTTCGAACAAATCCCGGCAAGTACGCAAATCAGATAGGGAAGATAGAGGAACTGAATTTATGATAGTGAATTTCGTTCCTATTTGGCAAGAGAAAACGTACACGCAGAAAACGGAACCGTTCAATTTCAACGAATGGATGCCGAAGATCTCGACCTGGAAAAGAATTCCTGCGATGCTGCCCTCTGTGCGCTGGGCCTCATGTACGTGCCCGATCCACTCCAATCCGTTCATGAAATGTACCGAGTGCTGAAGCCCGGCGGACGTGCCGGGTTCGCCATTTGGGGAGAGCGTAAAAACTGCGGCTGGGCCGAGATCTTCCCGGTTGTGGATAAGCGGGTTGCCACGGATGTGTGGCCGATATTTTTCCATTAGCGAACTTGAAATACTACAGAGAATACGATGAAAACCGCCGGATTCCGGAACGTTGAAGTTGTTCGGTTTCATCATACGTTGATTTTTAAAAACGATAACCACGCTCTTCCGGCAGCCTTTGCCGGCGGGCCGGTAGCTCTTGCCTATTAAAAATTTGATGATGAAACAAAGGAGGAGGCTCACCGGGAATACCTCGATTCTATATTGGAATTCAAAAAGGGCGAAGGGTATGAAGTTCCTGGGGAGTTTGTGGTTGCCCAGGGAGAGAAATCAAACTGATTAGATTTCGGGCTTATATTAGCAACTCTTTGTAATCCTCATAATTATCCAGCACAATCCCAGATCCGTTCACAACGGTTATCAGGAGATCAGCAGAAATGTGAACGTACAGAATAATGCAGCTGTGTTCTCACTTATTTAAGCTCTCAAAAAGAAATTGATTCCAGAACCAAACTGATTATTATAAGAATGTTATAATTTCTGGGTTGCCCCCCCATTTTTTTCGTAAATAAGCTGGAACCCTAAACTAAAACACTATTATTATGAGAAAAACAATATTAAATATTGCAGCACTACTTGTTATTGGACTGGGTGGTTACACCTTGAGTACACCAACCACAGCTTATGCATGCCCGGATTGCCGAACCTGTACCGGCGGATGTACAGGTTGTTTTGGGGATGAATGTGATGCAGATGATGATAAATGCGGAACTCTTCAGACAAGTTCAGGTAATTTCATTGAGTGCTTTAAAGAAGGAGGAGGAAACGACTTGCCAGAAGAAAATTAACGGGAAATTTTTATCATTTTTCCCATCAGATAGTGAAATAATTCCGCCCTTACATTTCACTATCTGATTAAAATAGCACAAACTTAGAGCCGATGCGGTTATTCGTAATACTCTGTCTTTTTATTTCAATCACTATCTCTTCTTGTTCGAAAGAGGATGCCTTCACCGAAAGCGGAGAAGATTTTTTCGTCAAATCGTCTCAACAACTAAACGAGCGGGTGCTTGTGGGTGAATTAAATCCTGTCAAAAGTCAAAATTTAGATTCTTTAAATATCATTTCATCAAGCTTTTTAAAATCCAATCACGAACACCTTTTTTTATTAGCAGTGGGAGATTAAAAAAAATATTCGCAATTGATAAAGAGGATTTAAGCAGAGAATTCAACATTTCTATCGATGAAGGAAGAGGGCCGGGTGAAGTAATTGGCTTTAATGATTTCGATGTTTCATCAAATTTTATCGCCTTAGTGGATAACCCGGGTCTTAAAATCTTAATCTTAGATCCTAAAGGGAATTTAGTCCATGAAATATTTCCCAAAAAAGGAGCCAGGCCCGCCCGCGTAGCTTTAGGCGATAATGAGAATGTTCTTATCTACACACCTATTACTCCAGAATTTCTTTTTAATCAATCAGACCTTGAAGGCAATACGATTGGTGGCTTTTCGACGTTGGGAGATCTTGCCGGCCATAACGCTCTCAAATATACTGGAAGAGTCGTCGTAAAAAATAACCATCTTTATTTTGCGGGTCATTCTGAATCTATATTAAAAAAGTACGACCTTGATGGAGATCTCATGTTTTCCAGGACGACAATTGATGACTGGCCCGCCGATTTTAACTATGTAGTATTTAAAGCCGGAGAAGGGCAGGTTGGTTCAAGATATTCTGAAGGAGCACTGTTTGCTTTCAATAATTTTGACGTCTGGGACAAATATATTGTTACGATACCCCATCACAATGGAGACCCGGACTATAAATATCTTGATGTATACAGCCGCTCAGACAGCTATTATTTAGGAACGTTAACGACGGACGACTTCCCCTACGACATCACAATTGATGATAAATTCATCTACATACAGGGAAATCTACCTGATCAACGAACCATCAAAAAGTATCCGAACAACTTATCCCGATACTTTGAATAAGAAGCCATCACAGAGAGTATGGATTCGACAAAAGATAGAATATATACCATAGGTACCGCACTGCTTGTTGGACTTGCTGGGATCATTGGCGGCATGGCCATTCATCAGGAGTTTTTTGAGGAGCCGGATATGACCGCTGGGTGAGCTTGTGGTTGGTGTTGGTGTAAAATAAACAATTCGCTCCCTTCCCTCTCACTTCACCGCAACCCGCGGTATCGCATCGGGAAGCCGGCTCACCAGTTCATTGTTGATGGCATTGGTAAACTCTGAGAACGACCGGATGCTGATCACATGATGGTTCTGGCGGCCGATCAGAACCACTTCATCGCCTACTTCAACATCCTCAATATGGCTGACATCCACCATGAACACATTCATATTGATGAGGCCGACAACCGGGGCTTTTCTTCCGCGGATAATCACTTCCCCCCGGTTGGATAGCGTTCTCGGGTACCCGTTGCTGTATCCCAGCGGCAGCACGGCGATTTTCATGTCGTGCGGGGCCTGGAAACTGGTGCCGTACCCCACAAACTCATCCTTCTTAATCTCTTTCAGATGCATCACGTCGGTTTTCCATGTCAGCACCCGCTTTAACGGAGCGTCCCGGTTTTTGCCCGTCTGCTGCAGATGCAGGTTGTAGATATCGGGGCTGGGCCACATTCCATAATGTGCTGTACCGATCCGCACCAGATCCATCACCGTTTCCGGGAACGCAAGAGCCGCGGCTGAACAGGCGGTATGGCGCAATGTGGGCTCTATTCCACTCTCCACAGTGCGGTTGTAGAGCTCATCAAATTTCTGTAGCTGCTTTTGGGTCCTGAACTGGTTGGAGAGAGACTCAATTCCTGCAAAATGGGTACAAAATCCTTCAAAGCGGAGCCATTGGGAATGGGCTTTAATATAATCCAGTGCCTCCCTGAGTTTTGATTCCTCCAGCCCGGTCCGGTTCCCTCCCGTTTCCACTTCAAGATGAATAATCGCTTCTTTTCCCACTCGTTCGGCTGCCTCTTTCGCCTTGAATAATCTCGGCAGATCAAACACAAAAAACTCCACCTCATTCTCGATCACCCACTTCAGGTCATCATCATAAAGAATTCCCATAATCATGATCGTGCTGTCCTGGGTGCGAGCCTCGCTAACCTCCCACGCCTCGTAGCTTGATGCCACAGAAAAATGCCTGATGCCGGCTTTCTCTGCCATGGGCACGAATGTGCCGATTCCATGGCCAAACGCATCTGCCTTCACCACAGAAGAAAAGATGGCATCCGGACCGATCTTCTTCCGGATGAAGTTGATATTTTGTTTCAGAGCCGCCTGGCTCAGTTCTATTCTGGAGGAGTGTCGGACCATTTTCGGTAGTATGATTTAGTTTAATTTTGAAATACGAGTTGGATTATAAATTTCGGGAGGTAAACATCCCCCTTCTATGAGAAATCCCCTCTGAGGTAATTTCACTATTATTAGCCAATATTACATTTTTCCCTAATATTTTTTGATGTCAAAAAGTATCCAAAAACCACCGAGCGAATGATTCCTTCAGGCGGGCTTTCCGATCCGTTTTGCGATGTAAAAACAATGGTCCATCTCATTTTGTCACGTTAATCAACAATTTGGCCGGTATGTTTTTACAACCATCGCATTCACTCCCCGCAAAGCACCTACCGCCTTCAGAAATCAGAGGCCGGAGAGTCTTGGGGGCAGACAGTTAAATCATGAGTCAAAACAAAAATTACAGAATATGATAAATACTAACGTTAGTGACATTACTTCTAAGGGGGGCTATTGAACTCCTTGCATTTAATGTAACTCAAAGATTAAACCCCGCCGGTTCCAGCCACTGGTAGGATTCGCCCCAGCTGGTCTTGGCCAGTTCTGTTACCTTATCAACTTCATCTTTGCTTACGTTGCTGAGATCATCAATATCGGACGGGGTAAAATGGTATGCGTACAGACGCGAGGCAAACTGGTGAAATGGCAGGGAGGACTCCCCGGCGCGCTCCCCGTTTCCAGCAACAGTTGGCCTCATATTTTCCTGCCAGCGCTGACGCCCTTCATTATTTGGATTCAGAATATATACCCGCACCTGGCCTCTCACTTTTCGAACCCGAAGAATAGAAACTGCATGAAAGCCAATGAGTTTACCGGTGGAAGATGTCAGAAAAATCCCGACCGGGTTTGGATACGCCAGGTCGTTACCGCCGTTGTATTCCGGGTGGTGGGTGATATAAAACGTACGGATAAATTTTTCGTACTCCTTGATGGAATTGGTCAGGTAGTCGTAAGCGGAAATAAAGCCGGTGGGAATCCAGTGGCCATACATGGCCGGGTTCACCCATTTGTGGGGATCATCCGCCCGGTTTGCCGCCCGACGCATCATTTCATTGTAAATTTTATCCAGGTGAGGAACCAGCACAACCGACACGGCATCCAGGTTGTAATCCAGCTCCTTCACGAGGCCAAGAGCCTGCTCATCCGACTTGATCACATCCCCCTCGAACCGCATCGACAGGCTGTTTGATTTTGCCGCACTTTCCACCATTCGTAAAAGCTTTCCGGGAGCGTGGCTGCTCCATAAGCTGATGCCCCGGGCTGACTGGCATGTTGGGTTCCAGCCTTGTCCAACCCCCAGCGGCTGCCCAAGAATCCCCAGGCATTCAGCTGTCAGAATGTGTGAGGGATCAAGCGTACTATTCTGCCGTGATTTACGAATGTTTTTAGCAACGTCCTTATGAAGTTCCATTCCCATAATCCGCTGCAACCCACTTTTTACAGGCTGATGCGACAGCAGTGATCGCTCCAACAGTTTTGCGAGTCCGTAGCAGGATCGTGCCGTATCACTGTGAATTACGCTTTGGATCAATTCACTGACAAATTTCTTGTGTTTGTCAAGCTCAGCTATTCCCACGTTGTCAAGGCCCAGGGCAAGCTTTACCAGGGCTCCTTCATTTGCCACGTGATTTAATAAAATAGCGTGATATTCCGTAGCCAGACCCGTTTCGTGCATGGTGTCGGCCAGCTGCTCGCACTCATGTATTAGCTCCTTTCGCTTCGCCTGGTCCAGAAAGGAACGGTATGCACCAGGTTCCAGCTCACCGGCTTTTTCCGAGGGTGATACCACCGATTTCACGTAGTATGCCAGGCGCCGGTCATCATCACTTTCAGACGACAGATCCATCTCGTTATGTACCGTTGAGATGATCTCCAGGACACGGTCGGTAACCACGGGACGCTGAGCACAGATCAGCTCAATCTCTTTTGCCAGCCGGCCTTTAATTTTTTGTACGGAGATCTGATCTGTCAGAAAGTTGAACAGTACCTTGATTTTTTTCCTTGTATCTGCATCAAGAGACCGGTCCTCTTCCGATCCGCCGGGAAATATCAGGTCGATATTATTGACCAGTGCCTCTTCAAGAAAGGTCTTTGCCTTCCCCGATGAAAAGCCCTTCTGCTTAATGATCCCGTTGGCAATAGCCAGCATTCGCAGCTCACTCAATACTTCAACGATGGTTGTTTGATCGCCTGCTTTCAGCGTACCGCCGACAAGAGAGGGCACCAGGCGGGCGGGATCATCCCACATCGTATCTCTGAAGATTCCGGCATCGACAAGATCGTTGATATTCTCGTATAAAAACTGGACACCCTCCTCTGTATCTGTCAGCAGATCGAGACTGCTGAGAAGCTTCTTTTTGTGGCTTTCTGCCAACAAAGGTGTGGCATCTCTGAAGGTATCAAGCGTTTCATCAAATTTAGAACGTACGCCTTTTGGTATTTTTTTACTGCTTTTTGTCAAGTGGTTCTGTTTCTCTGGTTTTTATTCATGAAGACCTCCAAGGTATTGAAACCCTGGAGGTCTGTAATTTAGTTAAATTTCTCCTCGAGGGGCTGTGAGAAAATAAATTGCACCTTATTAATTTAAGATTCCTGTCTTTTTCAGCGCCTACAGTCTTTCTGACCCACCCCCGCCCCCTTCCGTCGGTAGCCGGACAGGCTCCTATCGCTCCGCCGGCCGGCGGATTGATATGGAGGGGAGCTTCGAAATAAATCATTTTGCCTTAAAAGTTTAACTGAGTCGAAATTTGTTATCGTATTTTATCACAGCCTCTCGAGGGGATATATAGAAAAGCGTTCAGCTTTTCTATTGAGGGGTGTAGGATTTTATGCGAAACATAGCGATCGGATGTAAGGTAGTGAATGAATCATCATTCACATAAACATCCCCCTGATGTAACCTTGGACGCGGGTACTTACACCCACTTCAAATGGGACCTTTTCTTACGCATAAAAATCTACATCCTGGTAGTGACGCAGGAGTTCCCTCATGCGGTCTGGGTCATTTCCATTAAAAAATACCGTGCCGTAGTGGTTTCCAAATCCTTCCCGCTGATCAGACACTTTATGCTCCGAAGGCGCATAGAGCGTATGATCTTCGAAGAATGAATCCTCTTTCAGCTCATCGGGGATCTGCAGTTTCGTGATGCGTCCCGGTTTAGGATAGACCATTACGCTGCCGGCGTAATTCTGTTCATCTCTTATATCCTGATCCGGAAAGAAGTTCTTCACCTCTTCCTCCGTGGCTGAAGGATCACTGCAGAGCACAAGTGCCTGGATCGGATCGAAGCCATGAGCTTTTTCAATCAATTCAAAAATATGTCCGCCTGGAATACGGCAGGCCACTTCTCCGAAATTGAGCGTATTATCTTCCGTTAGGAACCACTCGGGATGGATCATCCCATATTCGATCCCGAACGATTTTACCAGCTTCTCCATCGATTCACGGATAAGCGGTCGTTTGGCTTCAAGTTCCGGGCTGGCAGGCACAAAATTGGAATATCCCAGTTTCACATATTCAGTAATGTTCAGAAACCGGATCTCTCCGTTATGGATAAACGCCTCGCATGAAAACTCTTTTCCCGGCAGGTGACTTTCAACCATGCAGGGAAAATCCTTGTCTATTACTTTCTCTTCAATATCCTGTTTTGATCGCAGAAGTTTGTGCCCCACAGTACCGGCCGCACTAAACGGCTTCAGGTGAACCCACGCGTCTTCCTCTCCCGCAAGCTGCAGGTTGGCTTCATTCAGGCGGTCCATAAAATCGTGAACGCCCTGCTTCGTGTACACCTCTTCAAAAAGTCCTACCCGAAGTCCGGCAAGAAGCGCCTTCCGTTTCATAATTGCTTTATTTCGAAAGAGATAGGCGCGATTCAACAGCCGTGGATCATCGCGGTAAATGGAGTTTAATGCACCCGCCCATTCAACCGTTTCTTCGTATAGCGGAACCGCAAAATCAGCGTTATGTTCATCCAGCAGTTCTTTTAGCTGCAGGCTGTTGGACTGTTCACTCCACTCCTTAAAATTCCATCCAACAAATTCTATGTCGTTGTCTTTTGCAGTTTGTTCAAATTCCGGGAAGCTAACAACAACAAAGGGTCGATCTATCTTTTGCATGCTTTCGATAGCCGGAAGACTCCAGCCTAACAGTGCTACTTTCTTTTCCATAAGTTTCGTAAACCTTTATATTTGATAAATTATTGCAGAGCAATGACTTATTTAGATAATGAAACTGATCGTGCTATCATTCCAACTTCACGAATGAATGTGTTTTTCAAACAGATCTCGAAAATATGAATACGTAATCTAACGAATTACCTCCGTTCGATTCTTAAACTGTCAATTACCCACAAAAGCAGTAGCCATTGATGGTAAATATCCTCTCGCTTCAATAGGTACCTTGCCCTGAATTCATGCCGTAGAGTTTTTATATACCAGCGCAGTTTGTCTTCGCGGGGGGGGATGTGAGATGACAGGGAAGGGATTTCAGCGCTACCTGCGGTCACATTTGGTATTCCGGGCTTTGTAGACCGCGCCCATACCGCCTTCGCGGAATTTGCAGGTAATTTAGTGATGAGAAATATGCAGATCTATGATAGCTCTCTGAGGGAATGACGCCGGGTTAGTAAAACGTCAATCTTCAATGAGCCGCTGAAACCGTTCATCCGAAATTAAGTCCTGCAGATCGGGCTGATTCATAATTTCTGACTTAGAGTGGCCGTGCTCAATCGCTTTTTCAATCCAGTGCAGCGCTTCTTCGCGGTCGCCCATTTGCTCGTACGCGGTTCCCGCAATAAACATAACCAACGTGTTATCAGGCGCCAGTTCAAGAGCCGTCTCTATATTATCTCTTGCCTTTTCTTCATCTCCAATCTTTGCCTGGTATCCTGCCAGATCAATTGAAACGAGGGGATCGTTCGGATTAATCTCTTTTTGTTCTTTGGCCAGCTCTATTGCCCGCTCAAAAGCTTCTTTCGCTTTTTCCCTTTCACCGGGGGCCCAGTAATATGCAGACCCAAGGTTTCCCCAGAGCAGGTAATTGCTGTCTCTCAATTCCAGGGCCGTTTCAAACATCCGCGCCGCTTCCTTGTAACGGCCTTCTCTATAATATAGCGTAGCGAGATTACTTGAGGCATCATAGGTTTCTTCAAGATCTAACGACTTTTCGAACATAGAACGAGCGTCATCATACCGTCCCAATTTATAATAAGTAATACCCAGATTCATATACCCGGTGTAGTTATCCGGCGTAAGCTCAATGACTTTTTTAAATTTTTCAATCGCATGTTCAAATTGGTTATTGTCTAAATACATGGCCCCTAACCTGTTATGCCCAACCCAATAGTCCGGCTTCAGTTGGATGGAACGCTTGAGTGTTGATTCCGCCTTTTCAATTTCTCCTAATGATTCGTAGACCCATGCTAATTCTCTATACGCATCGGCATTCGTGGGATCGGAGGCAAGTACGTCATTGAAGATCTCCACAGCCTCTTCATACCGGCCAAATGCCGTATTGATTACTCCCATCGTTATATTCACTTCTGTGAGATCGCTGTTGATCTCTAAAGCCGCCCGGGCCTCCTTCTCTGCCTGCTCCAGCCAGTTTGTTTCGCGGGTATAATCATATTTTCTCCAGTAGGCTTGTCCCAGGCCTGCGTGCGCCAGTGCAAATTCCGGATCCAGTTCAATTGACTGCTTAAAGGAGTCAATGGCATCATTGATGTTTTCGATCCTGTCATACCGCTGCAGGTGCCCAATTCCCTCAATGTATTTTTCAAAGGCCGGTGAAACGGCTGATTGTCCGGCCTTTATTGCTTGCCGGGTGTCGGGTGGGAATTCAACGTTAAGCATGCTTAATACATTTTCCACGGACCGTTCATGAAGATCCGGAATGTTGGAAGCATCTTCATCAATGACTCTTGATCCTACCTGCCGCGGATTCTCTACGTTTACAAGATTAATCGTTAACCGAAGCTGATCCCCAATTGGCTGAAGGCTGCCGGTAACGGCATATTTTACCCCAAGTCTTTTATGCACTTCACCGGGACTTGTGACACCCAATTTTCTCACATCTGCCGCTGGTACTACCCAAAGATCTTCATGATTGGTTAGATTGCTCGTAATGGTTTCGCTAAGCCCGTCACAAAAAACCTGGCGGGATGGATCGTCCCCGATATTTTTGATCGGGAGAACTGTCAGGCGAATCGGTCCGTCTTCTGCTCCTTCAAACGCTGCATTCTGTTCAGTGCTGCTGTTGTATGCGAAGATTGCAAATATGAGCACACCTACGCTCAAAATGAGAGTCCCGGCTACCGTGGCGTTCCGTTTGGTCACTACGTTGGTCATCTGTCCTCCCGCTGCACGGGTACTGCCCAAAGAGCTGGTACGATCCATTGTTTCATGGAGATCCTCCAAAGGGTCCGACACATTCTGATACCGTTCTGACGGGGCCTTGGCAATACAGCGGCTTACAATTTCCTCCAATTCCCGCGGAAGGGAGGGAGTGACACTTGATACCGGAGGCGGATCCTCATTTAAAATGGAGTACATCACGGCATGCTCGTAATCTTCTTTAAAAGGCGACACACCGGTCAGCATTTCATACAGCACCACTCCAAATGACCATATATCGGATCGCTGGTCTGCCTCCTCTCCGCGCACCTGCTCCGGCGACATCGTTGTGATGGTGCCTACCGTCTTCCCGGTTCTTGTTACCGGGTCTGAACCTTTAAGTTTGGCCAGCCCAAAATCCATGATTTTAATCCTGTCATCAGGAGTCACCATGATATTATTGCATTTAATATCCCGGTGAATAATCTCTTTTGAATGAGCCTCCTTTAGCGCTTTCAATATTTGAACGGCATAGGTGCATACCATTTGAACCTCCAGCCCGCTCTCTCTCATTTTTTCACGAAGCGTAGATCCTTCGATATACTCCATCACGATGAACTGCCGGCCATTGTGTTCATCCACATCATGAATGGTACAAATATTTGGATGATTCAGAGCCGCAACGGCTTTCGCTTCGCGGGCAAACCTCTGTTTTTCTTTTTCTGAAGCTATGAGTTGTGCCGACAGAAACTTCAGTGCCACATCGCGGTCAAGTTTCGTATCCCGGGCTCTGTAGACCACCCCCATACCGCCCTCGCCAAGCTTTTCCAGGATTTTATAATGGGAAACGGTTGTATCAATCATAGTACATTCCTCACACTATGCCGGATCTTACGTCTCCCGGCAGGCTCAATGAAAAAGGTCCGAATACAGATGCGTTAGGGATAACTCTGTCATTTGAAGCTAATGAACTACTTCGAAGCCAAAATACCATTTTGGTCCCACGAACCTGGATAAATCAGGCGTTCATTCAGCCCTTCTAAATGGGGTAACATTTCCGAATCAGAAGTACCTTTGTACACCTCTACGTGAAACTACCTTCTGACAATCATTCTCGGCGGCGATTCTCCTCTTGCATATGTGCTGTCATTTATAACAAAAGCGGCATATGGATTATCCCCCTCTTTTGCCCTTTCACCTATTATCAGGCTCACACTTTCGCCCCTGCTTGCGACTTCCGTAAATTCACCGGTCAGCCTGTCGTCCATAAATTGGAAATAGAGTTCACTTTCCGGAGGCGCATTCCAAACAACCGTATCCCCGGGTGCTACTACAATCTCTACATTATCCGGATCTTCGGTATCCACTATTTTCCATTCACCATCTTCCATTACAGCAGAAAGTTCATGGCGTTCTGCCACTCTATCTGTACTCTGTATTCCATTCTCTACGTCATTATTCTCTACTTCATTACAGGATGTGACGATTATTCCTGCCAGTCCTATTGCAATGATCGTTATGTAGTGTAAAAACCTCATATTACCCTCTTCTTTTAATTATTGATTGTGTTGATTTGCAACCTCTTACCGATACCCATTCATTCTCACAGTAATCGCTGTGATGGACATCACGTATCTGTCGGCCCAATATCCATGCTTACGGTATGCTTATGTTGGTGGTCACGACACTATTCATCGAATGCCGCAATGGCTTCATCTAAACTCAGGTAATGGTCAAACACCCTGTTTAGCTGTGACACCATCAGAAGACTTGAAATCTTTTTATCCGCATTACATAGTTTTATGTCTCCGTCGCTTTCTCTTACTGTTTTTAAGCCGCCGATCAGAATACCCAGCCCGGAAGAGTTCATAAACTTCACTTTTTCCAGGTCAATCACGATATCCTTTTTTCCTTCCTCGATAAGTTTGTGAATGGCATCCCTGAAAACATCAGCGTCCGGGCCTCCCATTATTTTCCCTTTTAACTCTATAACGACGCA
The DNA here is from genome assembly GCA_009909035.1 of Bacteroidota bacterium. Taxonomy (GTDB): domain Bacteria; phylum Bacteroidota; class Rhodothermia; order Balneolales; family Balneolaceae; genus SW132. Next base: position 11,454 of record JAAAOB010000100.1, on the reverse strand, counting down.
ATTATATCGTTCATCGATACTATAATTCATCTTTCCCTCGTGTTTTATTTATGCTTAACAACATACTTATCCGCTTATGCCTACAATTAAAACAACTAAACGATATCAGGCAAATATTTGGTAATTTAAAAATCAATAATTAAAATCTTAAGATTCTATTTTTTATGATACCTCAGGTAAACCCTTTTACCAATTACTCCCATTTATTGCACGGAACTTGGAATCATTCTATCGAAACTTTTTTCCAGTAACAAAGGTGAATTTGCTGATGTCCATTTCCATACTGGTCGCTGACCTGGGTGATCCCGGTTCACTCTCCAGGGTCATTTTCCACTGATACAGTTCTGCAAGTGTCTCTTTCACTTTGCCAATCAGCCGGCTGAAGGAGCCACCAGTTTCATACGTTTTAATAGATTCAATATCGTCCCAAAGGGTGATGGAAATCATTTCATTGCCATGGCTGGTGTTATCCACCAAAAATGAATACCGGCAACCGTGTGTTTTTTCGAGTTCAGGTTGAATTTCCTCGATATAGATCTTCTCAAACTCCTTTTCGCGTCCCGGATGTATCTGAAGCGACAACACCCGTAAATAACTATTCTTTGATGCCACACGATCTGATAACAACTGCTTATCCGACACAACAGGATAGCTTTTCACCCTCGGTGCCTTTTTAACCGGCCCGTATTCCAGCGTATCTTTTCTTGAAAGCCGAATCTTCCACTCGGATCCAGCCTCCAAATAAGGCTTAACCTTTTTCAGATTCTTGTCATACTCGCCAGCCTCAACATAATCATGCAGCTTTTTCTTCGACTCCCACAATGTGAGTGACGCATACATATTTTTCTGTTCAACACTTTGCAAGAGTCCGGCGAACATACATCCATCCGACGCTTCGAGATTCGGTACTACATATTCTTCATATACAGATTCAAGAGCAGGAGCTTTGCCTTGTCGAGCCTCTGCTTCCACTAATCGAATATACATCGTTGACCTCCTGCCTTTTTTGGTGTGAACTCAAAAATAAATAGTCTACCAAGTCGTCAAGGAGTGGTTTTTTAATATTACATCACACTATTCTAAAAAAACTCCTCCAATCGACGGCCTCCCCCTCGTTAGCGGAGAGTTCTGCCTGGGTTGTTTGAAAAAATCATGACTTGAACTACGGGTTTCGTGATAAAACAAGTGCCGTTATATCATCAAACCGGGGACGTTCACCACTATGCTCAATACTTGCCGTAATAATAGTATCAATCAGTTTCATCGGGTCATATAACTCTGAGCCGGCCGATAGTAAAAGTTCTTTCAGCCTCTCCTCACCAAATTCCTCTTCCTCAATATTTATACTATCCGTTATCCCATCAGAATAAATAACCAGCCCATCCCCCGGTTTCATCTCCACTGATTTTTCTCCATACTCCGATTCCTCTACTATACCCAATGGTAAACCGTTAGACTCCAACCGCTCATACGTTCCGTCCGGACGCAGGTAAAAAGGATATTCATGCCCGCCATTTGAAAAGGTGAGAGTGTGGCTCTCTGTATTCAAAATTCCCAGGAAAACGGTTGCAAATTTTTCAGGATTCGTATTTCGAAACAGTTGAATATTGGCATAACTCAATATTTCACCCGGAGAAGAAGAGTGCAATGCCTGGCCCCGCAGTATTGCCTGCAGGTTCGACATTAACAGGGAGGCGGGAATCCCTTTACCGCTGATATCTCCTAAACAGACCGCCCAGTGATGGCTATCTATTTTGAAATAGTCGTAATAGTCTCCACCCACAGATTTCGCCGTCACATTTTTGCCGCCAATACTATAATCATCAATTTTTGGTGGATCTGAAGGCAGTAGTTTTTTCTGGATACTTGAGGCAAGCTCCATCTGCTCGCGTACGGCCTTATATTTCTCTTCCTCTTCATGCAATCTGACATTTTCAACAACTTGTGCCGATTGAGCTGCAATAATTGCCAGCAGCCGCTTGTCGGTATCCGAAAAACTCTCCTCATTTTTTTTGTTATAGATCGTAAGAATCCCAATCAATTTTGATTTGGCCATCAACGGAGCACACAAAACAGACCGTATGGACTCATGCCACTTTACGTTTTGAAACCGCTCATCCGTTCTGGGGCTGTTGACCAGCAGCGGACGTTTATTAATTTGCATCCAACCCAGCAGGTTTTGATTTAAATGCAGTGGTGAATGATCTTTTGAACTGACCATACTACGGACCAACGTCTTAGCAGAATCTGACTCATTGTCTGCAACTAATGTGATGTCTCCCTGTTCTGCCCCTACCGCACGAATCGATTTTGATATAATCGATCGCATAATCTTTTCTGTATCTAAACTCCCACCAATATCCAGGGCCAAATCATTTAGAATAGAGAGTTCGTCTACCGCACGCCGAAGCCGTTCGTTCTCTTGTTTAAGTGTTCGGTATGTATAATCAGCATCTTGCATATTTTATCATAGCTCCAAAGAAATTTGAATTCAACCGCTGAATATTCTCTATTAGGTTTCAATAAACCGGTTCTTCTATAATACAGTACACGTTTTTCAAGAAAATGTTACATAGTACGTCATCCCATTATATTCAATTAAATACGCTTCAGCTAATAGTTTTTTCCCGAAACTGGATGGATACTTTTCTAATAAATCATACATTCGTTGCAACTTGTTTTCAAAGAATGTAGAACACTACGTAGCAACTATCATTAATTTTTGCTATGCTTTTTTATTTAATTAGCCTAAAGTCAATGAAATACATTGTTTATTATTTTGATGGATCACCTGCTTCGCCGGGATATTTAGTGAGCAGAGATGTTGGAGATGGAATGGAAGTATACGAACCTGAAATCGATGGGGCTACATTTGTAGCAGTTGCTCAATCACCAGTAGGCTGGATTAGTGATGTTTGTGAAAGAGACGGGTACGAAATTATTCAAGTTATAGAAGAAGACAACTATAATAAGGTGAGGTTCTACTTGAAAAAGATTTCAACAGCGTCTGCTTCCGCGTAGAATGGGAAGCAAATTTGAATTTACACTCTCTAACCCTTCCGAATCGCCTCAATCCTCTGCAGTGCCGGCGGATGTGAATAATTTAGGAATACATAAAAGGGGTGGGGCGTCAGGTTGCTGAGATTATCTTTGGATAGCTTTTTAAGCACATTTACCATTTGTTCCGGTTCCTGAATGGTTGATGCCGCAAAGTGATCGGCTTCGTATTCGTGCCGGCGACTCATCTTCTGCATAAAAATACCGAGAATGGTTTCCACCGGGGAGTAGAGAAGGCCAAAGAACAAAAGCCCGGCGTAGACGCTCATCTTTTCCATAAAGAACGCATCAAACAGGGCCGGCACCTGCAGGAAAATGGATAGAACCGCAAACATAATCCCGGTGTGGAGTATAGAAATCGTCATATTTTTGACGATATGTTTTTTCTTATAGTGCCCAATCTCGTGTGCCAGCACCGCCACCAGCTCTTCGGTGGTGTGATTCTCGATCAGTGTGTCGAACAGGGCGATCCGCTTGTTCTTTCCGAACCCGGTAAAAAAGGCGTTCGATTTGGATGAGCGTTTGGATCCGTCCATCACGTAGATTCCCTGCAGCGGAAAATCGACCCTGTCGGCGTACTCCTCAATGGCCTGGCGCAGTTCTCCATCCTCCAGCGGCTCAAACTTATTGAACAGCGGCATGATCCAGGTGGGGGCAACATACTGCATGATCAGCGAAAAGGTCGTGACCGCCAGCCAGGCGTAGACCCATGCCCAGGTCCCGCCATACTCAAAAAAGGCGATGATCCCCGCCAGAAGCGGCCCGCCGATCAAAACAGAGAGTGCCAGTCCCTTCAGACGGTCCATCACAAACGTCTTTGCATCCGTTTTGTTGAACCCGAACCGTTCCTCAATCACAAACGTGGAGTAGATACTGAACGGCATGGAGATGATCGTTTTGGCCACCACCAGCGCACCAATAAAAATCAGGCCGGTGCCGATCACACCAAACTCAAACCCACGCGCCCACTGGTCCAGCCAGTTAAACCCGCCGGCAAACCAGAATACCAGCAGAAGCAGCAGATCAAACGTTCCGGTGATAAACCCAAATTTTGTATTCACCCGCGTATACTCCTGCGATTTTGCGTAGGTCTCCTCATCGTACACATCCTCAAACTCATCGGGGAGATCGTTGGAGAGAGCTTTAAGATTGAGCCGGTCAGAGATCATGCCCAGCGTAAAATCGATCAGAATGGCCGCCAGGATGATGATGGTGAAAATGTTCATGTAAAAAATGATTTTAAAATTAGCTGCTTTTCAAAATATTTGGGGCATTCAAACTCCCCCTTTTCAAAAGGGGGATTAAGGGTGGATTTATCAAAATACAGATACAACCAACACGCTCATTACCTGTACCCAATTCCGGAAACACCCCTCTTTGTCTCCCCTTGTTAGGGGAGAGTAACTCATTGCTATATCAACATCCATCAAAAGCACCGAACAACTCCCCCTTTTCAAAAGGGGGATAAAGGGGGATTTAAACAACACCCTGTTCCAAATAACTCATACCTTTACATATCGAACAAAAGATAACGTTTTCTAACCAATTTCATGGATCCAAACACAAATCACATTTTCTTAATTTGATTCAATCCCGGATCTTCCTACTCTATCGTTCAATATTCATAAACCTATTTTCATGAAGTATCTTTCTCAATTGTCCCTGTTTATCCTGGCATTCTCATTTGCCGCATGCTCCACTACCGGTCTCACAACCGATTCATCATCAACGGCAGCCGATTGGGAGTGGATCGCCACGCCCTCCTGGTATGATCACACTGAACACGACACGATCTCTGTGGTGACCTGGAACGTGGAGCATTTTGTGGATGACCACGATAATCCCTACATCGACAATGATCGCGAGAATGAACCGGATGCTGATCTGGCCGAGCGCCGTAAACTGCTGGCGGAATCCCTGATTGATCTGGATGCCGATATCGTGGTGTTCCAGGAGATTGAGAGCGCCGCTTATGTTCAATCCATGGCAGAAGAGCATCTTGAGGAGATGGGGTATCGCTACTTTTCCAGTAAAGAGAGCAACGACTGGTACATGAACGTGGTGGTGATGAGCCGGATTCCACTGGGGATACTGTACAGCTATGCCAATGCAGATACCTACATTTTAGGTGAACAGGATGATGAGGGCAATCCCGCTACACAGAATTTTACCAACAACCGGATGCTCTCGGTGGATGTTCATGTGAATCCAAACTACAGTTTTCTTCTCACCGGGCTTCATCTGAAGGCGGGCCGAGGCGAGAGAAACGAGGGGTGGCGATTGGGCCAGATCAACCTGCTGCGGGACCACTACGCCAAGGTCTTCTCAATGGATCCCAATGCACGTATTTTGGTTACCGGTGATCTGAACACAGTACCCGGCGACCGTGAATTCCTGCAGCTCCTTGGACGCGATACGGACATGGTTTTTGTAGATCCGCTTGCCGGTGACCAGTCCTATACCCACACCGCTGACGACCCGCAGCGACAGCTCGATCACATCCTGCCCAGCGATACTATGATCGACGACCTGGTGCCCGGCTCAGCCACCATCCCGATGCCCTTCGATGCCGAAACCATGCGCTTCATCAGCGATCACCTGCCCGTGATGGCGAGGTTTGTGACGGTTAAGGAGTAAGATGTAGGTTGAAGCTCCCGCTTCGACACGCCAGGAGGTTGATTGAGGTCGATCGAAGACATATTGCCTTTATCAATATAATCGAAGCAGGACCTTCGATTTACTATTTGCCCTGCCTATGATCTATTGCCTAACTCAACGCCTTCATCGTTGCCTCATATCCTTCTCTGATCAGGTTTTCCGCTTTCCCGGTGTCCGCTTTGTTGTAGGCCGTGAGCTCCGGCTGTATCACAGTGGTATTCTTACTTTTCAGCTGCTCCTGGATCATATTATTCAGGCCTATATCGATCGTATTGGTCAGCAGATCGATCAAATCCTCGGGACACTTGTACTTCCGGTTAGTCGTCAGATCTACAGCAATTACTTCTTCAGCCCCCATTTCTATCAATGGGCTTACGGGCACATTTTCACACAGTACGCCATCCACCAGCTGCATGTTTTCCCATTCAACAGGGACAAAAATACCGGGCAGACAGCTGCTTGCCATCACCGCTTTATGCAGTGGGCCCTCATCAAGCAGAATCTTTTTTCCCGTACAGATGTTGGTGGCGATCATACACAAGGGTATCTGGGATTTCTCTATGGTCACTTTCCCGATCTGTTCAATCACACTCTTGCCCAGTCTCTCGTTGCTGAGCAACCCCAATTTCGACAGTTTAAACCCCGTGACATCCAGCCAGTCAAGGTTCCGGCCTATCTCTTCCAGTTTTTCCAGCGAGGTACCGAACGCATAGTGGGCCGCAACATACGCACCGATACTCGTTCCGGAAATAAATCTTGGTTGGATTCCAAGCTGCTCAAACGCCTTTAATACACCTATGTGAGCCGCACCATAGGCTGCGCCGCCCCCAAGTGCCACTCCAAGGTTGTTATATGTTTTTGCCATGTCGGTAGTCTCTGTTAGGTTGACAATCCATATGGTACCTTTCGGTTCCCCCTTGGAAGTGTAACGATTTTTATCACATATAGCTTTGCTTTTTTCCTGTTTCTCCCCGGTTTGCAGGATTAATCTCTATCGATTATCCCACCGGTTCCATCCGATCACAGCAGTTGGAACTCTTTAAAAAAATATTTAGTTTAACATTAAACTATTAACAAAAACATACTGAGCTATGAAGTCACACCAAAAGGGGATTCATCACATCACGGCTCTGGCTGGTGATCCTCAACAAAACGCAGATTTTTATGTTAAAAAACTCGGCATGAGGCTGGTTAAAAAATCAGTCAACCAGGATGATCCCGGAACCTATCACCTGTTTTATGGAAATGCGGAGGCCACACCCGGATCAGGAATGACTTTCTTTCCCTGGCCGATGGCGAGGCAGGGAAAGCCCGGTCTTGGCGAGGCCGTAAAAGTTGCGCTGGCTGTTCCATCCGTTTCGATAGAATACTGGGCCGAACGTTTTGGCAAGGAAGGTATCGATTTTGATGGACCCTACGACCGGTTTGGTCGGCAGGCCATAGGGTTTAAAGATCCGGACCGGATGGCCCTGGAACTGGTATTTGATGATGAAGCCGGTGATTTGCCGGGCTATGAGAATAGCACGGTTCCAACAAAGCACACCATTCGAGGGTTTTATGGAACCACGTTATTTCTCGAACAGCACAAACCGACAGCAGATGTACTAAAATCCCTTTTTGGATTTACTGAAGCCGAAAATGAAGGCAACAAATGGCACTACACAACAAATGCAGATATTGGCAGCTCCGTTATCATCGAGGAGGGTGAGCCAAAACCATCGGCCAACGGAACCGGTATTATCCATCACGTGGCATTTCGTGCCGAAGATGATGACGAACTCAAATCACTTCGAGAGAAGGTTCTTGAGATGGGCCTGAGCCCGTCACAGGTGATTGACCGGCACTGGTTTCATTCGGTCTACTTCCGGTCACCCGGCGGTGTGCTGTTTGAAATCGCCACGGACGGTCCCGGCTACGACGTGGATGAGGATCCCAATAAACTCGGCCAAAAGCTGATCCTCCCGCCATGGCTCGAATCCAAACGCGAGATGATTGAGAAGCGGCTGCCGGAGATTACGGTTTAGGTTCTATTTATTAATACTAACCCCTACTTGGGAAGGAAATGACTCTCCCTTAAAAAGGGAGATACAGAGGGGTGTTCACGGGATCTTTCCACGATTGATGGACATCCCCCTCAATCCCCCTTTTTTAAGGGGAACTTTTTTAAAATCTCCCCTCCCCGAGAAATTCACTCGGGGCCAGAAATGCACTGGCAGGGGAGATCTATTAAATAATCACAAAAAAACCATCCAAATGTCACTATTCCGAATCGATCCAGATAACCCATTCAAGGGCCCGCATCAATCCATCAAACCAAAAGAGTACGGAGCGCCACTTTCGCGGGCCAAAGCCGCGATGATTATGATACACGGAAGGGGTACAACAGCCGAAAGCATGTTCTCTTTGGCCGATGAGTTTGCTCAGCCCGATTTCCATTATATTGCCCCGCAGGCGCAAAATCACACGTGGTATCCCTACTCATTTCTTCAACCGAAAGAGAACAATCAGCCGGGATTGTCAAGCGGTCTGCAGCGCATCCACGATTTGATGGAAGAGATAAAAAGCGCCGGAATACCCGCCAATAAAATCATTCTGCTCGGCTTTTCCCAGGGCGGTTGTCTGGCTACGGAGTTTGCGGCCCGTCACGCACAGAAACTCGGTGGCGTTGTGGGACTTAGCGGTGGCTTAATCGGCCCTGAAATAGACGCATCACTGTACAGCGGGTCCATGGAGCGAACACCTGTCTTCCTTGGATGCAGCAGCATCGACCCGCACATTCCGAAAGAGCGCGTGGATGAAACGGAAGCTGTGTTTAAGGATTTGAATGCAGACGTCACCAAAACGATTTACCCCGGAATGACACACACAGTGAATGAAGACGAGATTAAGACCGTACGCGGGATGATGGCAGAGATTCTGGGATAGTTTAAGTACTTGCGACGAAATGAGGTTGGCGAAAAAAATAAACGAAGTGATCCTTTTAGGTCATAGAACTGTGTTATTTGTTATCGGTATATCGGTTATCTGATATACAATGGCAAAGTTTCGGGCATTAAAAATTACAAGCAATCGTTTAATTGTTTTTTTTAGTGAATGATCATTACAGCAATTCTTAATTAATAAACCTTTTTCGCTCATGAACATCACACGACTCTACACCGGTTCGGATAATGAATCACACTTCGAAGATATAGAGATAGAACTGGAGGATGCCGGGGATATCGGCCATCTTTCAGAGAAGCTGGATGCCACCGGTATCATCTTTCGCCACACCGATCCCGATTACGATTTCACCTGGCACAACGCCCCTCAGCGTCAATATATCATCATGCTGGATGGCGCTGTAGACGTAGAGGTCGGGGACGGAAGCGTCCGCCGGTTTTCCACGGGTGACGTTCTGTTCGTTGAGGATACCACCGGCCGCGGACATATCAGCCGGGCGGTCAATAATCAGCCTCGAACCTCGGTGTTTGTTACGGTGGATTGAGTAAACATAAAAAAAGATGGGAAATTGGTAAAAGTGATATAACGTTTTGGCGCATAACCGGCGCACAGATTGATATTGAATTAGCAACTAACGAAAGAAGTTCCTTAAAACTAAAAGGGGTAAATAATTGGCGAGGTGCGTCCGCGTTGATGCGCTGGTTATAACTAAAAAAAGCCCGAAATGTGATTCCGGGCTTTTAAAAAAAATTGTATTTACTACTAATTTGATTTATAAAGTTCTTAATCTATTTCTAAAAAATAGATAATAAACAACGTATCCTAAAATAATTGTAGTAAATCCAGAAACTATTGCTGCATACAATAAACTCAGCTCAACAAAATAAAAGTTTATTAAAAACAATACAATAAAGGCAAATATTATTTCTATAATAAAATAAATTTTCATGATAGTAATATTGGTTCTACGGGAAACCTTGTGGGTAGAGGTCTAATTTTCCAAAATAGAACAGGATGGCATTTCGGAAATTATCGAAGTTCCGGTAGCCTTTCGAAATCGATTTTAACTGCTGAATTTTGGAGTTCACCTGTTCAGCCCTGGCGATTGTAATCGGGTAGCAGATGTAGTTTAAAATCCCCATCAGGTTCTTTTTCAGACATTGCGGATCTTCCTGCGAATCAGTAAATAGAAAAGCACCGTTACCCAACTTTTGCAAGCAGCTCATCCGGCACATCCACATCCATCCGCAGCAGCGTGGAGGCGTGGGTTTTTCCCTGGGCATCCAGTTTTAGTGAGACGGTTCCGCCGCCGCCCAGGCTTTCGTTCAGAATAAAGTTGAGTGCACCGATGTTAGGCATCTCGTAGCGCTCCACCTCGCCTTTACAGATATGCTTCATATACTCTTTCACGCGATCAGCCGTCAGGTTCTCTTTCAAAAACGGGTAGATGTCCGGATGACGAGCGATAATACCGACGTTGCTTCCATTTCCTTTATCACCGCTTCGTCCATGCGCAATCTTCAAAAGTTTTACTGTTACCATAATAGTCTTCGTTGGAAAATTAATTCTTTCATTTTGTAGTCATCGGATGAGTCATCTTTGTACATCTTAACAAGCAAAAAGCTACCGAGTCAACTACAAACTCATCCGATTACTTGTTTGATCTGTTTTGTAATAATTCTTTTAGTTTCGTCATTCCACGCCGGGGCGTGGCATCTCATTCCTATATCAACGATTGGAGATCCCGCATCGAGTGCGGGATGACTCATAAATAGTTTTGATAAGTCATCGGATGAGTCTTCTCTGAACAACTCAATAACCAAAAGCTACCGAGATTTACTTAAAAACTCATCCGATGACTCGATCGCACCGTCACCTAAAAGATACCTAATCCGACAGGTAATACACAATCGTCGACACCACACGCACTTTCTTGATATGCGGCGTATTATTATCCCGGGGCATAATACTAAACTGTCCCTGTGAGGCCGTCTTTATCTTGCCCAGCTCGCTATTTGAATCTTCCGCAAACTTCTCCGCCACCTGGCGCGCCTCAATCGTTGCCTGCTCAATCATCTCCGGTTTGATCTCATTCAGCCGGTTAAAAATATACTCAGGCCGAACCATATACTCATCACCGCTGAGCGTCACACCCTGTTTTCCCAGATCCACAAGCTGACTCATCACATCCCGGACAAGCTCTACATTTTCAGAATAGAGAGTCGCTGTCTGACTGGCGATGTAACGGAACTCCGGGTTTTGATTACCTCCATAAAGCTGAGCAGAACGGTCCGTTAAGACCGGCGTGGAAAAAGAGAGTTCCTCTTCAGAAATGCCCTGGTTTACCAGAAAAGCTCTCACCTTCTCAGCACTCGATTCAAGAGCTGTGTAAGTGCCATCAAGGGTATTGCCTGCCTCAGTATATTGAATCGGCCAGATCACCACATCAGCCGGATGCTCTTGCTCCGCGAGGCCTTTTACCGTTACCGTTCGCTCGAACTGTTTAAACGTGATGGCGGCATCTCTCAGGAAGAAACCCAGGACCGAGAGCCCCAATACGATTGCAGCGCCAAGTACCACTAATTTTTGATCTTTCATGACTTCAACTCAATAAAGATAGATTTGATGAGAATTCTGTAAACACGCACCAAAACTTTTTGTTTCTAAAACTAACTCAAATTCAATCGAGTAGGAAGATAGGGATTAGCTCCCTATCTGTCCTCTCACACCGCCGCACGTACCGGTCTGGTATACGGCGGTTCAGTACCTTCATGACGTCTCTCCATACAACTCCAA
>JAAAOB010000092.1 GCA_009909035.1 Bacteroidota bacterium | reverse complement strand
TGGCACCCCAATCCATATGTAGCGAGGGAGTTTTATGCACCCTTCGGTACGTTTGATGTAACGATCCACATTGACCGCGAATATGTTGTGGCGGCCGGCTCCATACTTCAAAACCCTGATGAGGTCGGTTTCGGGTACCAGGAAGAGTCATCAATCCTGAATCGACCGGAGGGAGAAAAACTGACTTGGCGCTTCCGCTCAGAGAATGTTCACGATTTTATGTGGGCGGCTGACCCCGATTTTAAGCAAACCACTATCAAGGTGCCGGGTGGCCCGCTGTTGAGATTTTTCTATCAGGGTGAAGCGATAGATGAGAATGCGTCTGAGGAGAGAAATAAAGAGCTTTCGGGCTATTGGGAGCTTCTGCCCTGGTACACCTCACTGGCATTTGAGTACATGAGTGAAAATTACGGCAGTTACCCTTATGAAGAGTACTCGGTTATACAAGGCGGAGATGGCGGAATGGAGTATACCATGGGAACGCTGATTACCGGAAACCGATCATTGAGAAGCCTTGTGGGTGTCACTGTTCACGAGTTGGTTCACGCCTGGTATGAAGGCGCAATCGGCAACAATGAGGTTTACGATCAGTGGATTGATGAGGGCTTCACGGTCTACGCTTCAGCTTTTATTATGAATCATCTCTTTAACGATGGAGAAGGTGACCCAATGTCATCAAGGTACGGAAGCTACCGCCGTATCGTGGAAGCGGGCCTGGAAGAGCCGATGCATATTCACTCCGACCATTATGAAACCAATACTGCATATGGGGTTGCATCTTACACGAAAGGAGCCATTTTTCTGCATCAACTGTCGTATATCATCGGTGAGCAGAACGTAAAGCAGAGCCTCAACAAATTATTGGATGAATGGAAATTCAAGCACCCCACGGGAGAAGATTTTATCCGGATTGCGGAAGAAGTAAGCGGTATAGTGCTGGATTGGTACTACGAATATTGGGTTACAACCACTCGTGAAATCGATTACGCGGTTACATCCGTGACAGAAGAGGGAGGAACCAGCCTCGTTCAGCTATCTCGTCTTGGCCAGATGCCGATGCCTGTTGAAGCAGTAGTTAGCTACACTGACGGCACAAGTGAGATGCATTACATACCGATGAGAATTATGTGGGGCGAAAAGGTGAATGAAAATCCGGAACAGGCCCGTTTGATTCGCGACGACTGGCCTTGGGTTCAACCCGATTACTTACTAACAATCTCAAGACCGATCTCAGATATTGAGAAGGTGGAAATCGATCCCTCAGGCCGCATGGCAGACATCAACAGAATTAACAACGTCTGGTCTGCTGAGGAAATAGATAATAACTAACCAGAGCCCTAAATAAGCGGGGATTGAATGGACTACAGTTCGGAATCACTAAAGCGCCACAAAAAACTTGGCGGAAAGGTCAGTATTGCGTCTAAAATGTCGCTTGAGACGAAAGATGATCTGAGCGTCATATATACACCGGGAGTGGCTCAGCCCTGCATTGAAATTTCTGAAAACAGAGCAAAAGCGTATGATTACACGTTCAAGAGAAATACGGTTGCAGTTATCAGTGATGGATCGGCAGTGCTGGGGCTTGGCAATATAGGCCCTGAAGCTTCGCTGCCCGTCATGGAAGGTAAAGCCGTTTTATTCAAAAAATTTGCGGATGTAGATGCAATACCCATTGTGCTCGACAGCCAGGATACAGAAGAGATCATTACGGCAATTAAGCTCATGGCGCCGACATTCGGCGGAATCAACCTTGAGGATATATCTGCTCCCCGCTGCTTTGAAATTGAAACGAGGCTGAAGGAGATGCTGGATATTCCTGTTATGCACGATGATCAGCATGGAACAGCCGTTGTTACTCTTGCAGGAATTATCAACTCTTTGAAAATTACCGGCCGTTCATTTGAAGATCTGCGTGTGGTAATCAATGGTGCCGGTGCTGCAGGTAAAGCAGTTATCATGCTGTTGAAGGAAATGGGCGTCAGGGATATTGTTGTCTGCGACAGCCGTGGAGTTATCTTCAGTACCAGGGATAATCTGAGTGATGTGAAGAAAGAGATTGCTGACCTCACAAATGAAAAAAATATGGAGGGGAATCTTTCCGATGCCGTCAAAAACCGGGACCTCTTTATCGGAGTTTCCGTACCCGGCGTACTCACGGAAGAGATGATAAAAACAATGAACGATGACCCGGTGATTTTTGCAATGGCCAACCCAACTCCGGAAATTATGCCGGAGGAAGCTCGAAGTGCCGGTGCCCGAATTATTGCTACGGGACGCTCGGACTTTCCAAATCAAATAAATAATGTGCTTGCCTTTCCGGGCATCTTCAGGGGGCTTCTTGATGCTCGGTCTGCCGTGCTGACCCAGCCAATGTATATCGCTGCCGCGGAAGCAATTGCAAAATGCGTGGAGAACCCGGGCCCGGAACAGATTGTTCCAAGCGTTTTTAACGAAGCTGTAGCGCCTGCTGTAGCAAATGCTGTACGGAGTTGCTGTAAATAATGGCTATCGTCATTTTTTGAACATGGTTCTTAGCACAAACCATATATTCTCTTTTCTCTCCATTAGCCGACGCTTGAAGTAGGGGAACCACATGGTACCGTAGGGAACATAGATTCGGGTATTATAGCCGAGTTGAGTTAGTTCTTTCATTGTTTCTTCCCTCAGGCCATAGAGCATTTGAAACTCAAAAGAGTCTTTACTCAGTTCTCTCTCTGCGGCATACTCCTGAACAAAGTTCACAAGCTCATCGTCATGCGTGGCGATTCGCGGAAACTCCGTTTTTTCGAGCAAAATTTTGGTATACCGCTTAAATGCCTCTCGAATTTGATTCATATCTTGCAGGGCAATCAGTTCCGGTTCTTTATAAGCTCCCTTGCATAATCGGACGTCGGCCCCCATATCTGCAAGCTCTTCTACATCGTTTTTGGTCCGGTGCAGATATGCCTGAACCACAATTCCTACATGGTTTCGGTAGGTTTCGAAGGCTTCTCTGAATATGTCCAGGGTCATTTGCGTGTATTCAGAACCCTCCATGTCGATACGTACAAATGAATTGAGCTCCCTGGCCAGGTCTAAAAGCTGAAAAACGTTCTCTTTGCAGTACTCCGGATCGATATCCAAACCCAGCATAGTAAGCTTGATCGAGATGGTACTTTTCAGTCCCGCATCCTGGATATTAGTAAGCAGATTCTTGTAGATCTCTACGGTTTCGTCCGCTGTGGTTTTTTCCTCCACATTTTCTCCAAGGAGATCCAGCGTAACCTTGATGCCATCCATGTTGATGGATTCGATCTTCGGAACGGTTTCTTTAAAGGTTTCGGCAGCAACGAACCTTCTGGCCAGTACAAACGGTAATTTCATAGAGCAAATCTGTTCCACTAAATGAGCAAAAGATAGTAATCTCAAAGATGGGAATCACACAGTTGAAGCGAGCAAAAAAAGAATAATGAACCTGAAACACGGATCAAAGAACTGCGTAACTTTCAGAACGCACCGGTGATAACTGAGTCGTGATATCCATCGGCGAAGTGAAGTGCTCTTCAGATAAATTATAATGAATGGACTTAAAGATGGTTCAAAAAATATACAAAGCGATTATCAGTCTGCTTTTATTCCTGTTTGGATTATTCATTTCGGCAGACGCGCAAGACAGTGACCGGGCTTACCGGGTTGACACATTTCGAACAGGGGATTCCCCATCCGTTGCTATCTCAACTTCGGGTGGCTCGATCAGTGCGATCGGTGGAAATGGTTCGGAGGTGAGGGTGGAGATGTATGTGCGAAAACGTGGTCAGTACCTGGATCCGTCAGACACGGATCTCTCCGATTTTGAAATTCGAATCGAGTCCAACGGCAGTGACGTGGTAGCAGAGGCCAAAAGAAAAGGTTCAGGATGGAATTTCTTTGATTCAAACCGCAATCTCTCAATTTCGTTTGTTGTATATACACCCTCTGGCGCTTCGGTTTCAGCAAATACAAGCGGCGGAAGTGTTTCAGCCAGAAGCTTGAATAACCGCGTTAGTTTACGAACCAGCGGAGGAAGCGTTAATGTTTCGGATATGAGTGGAGATATTGATATGCGAACCTCGGGCGGTAGCCTGAATATCGAAAACGTTAATGGAACGCTGAGCGGCACAACAAGCGGCGGATCCATAAACGTTGAAAATCTGTCAGGAGTAGCTGACTTGCGAACGTCAGGCGGCAGTATCCGATTGGATCGTGTATCTGCAAAAGTTTCCGCTAATACCAGCGGTGGCGGTATAAACGGAGATTTTTTGACATTTGATGAGGATATCGAACTCCGAACCAGCGGTGGAAGTATCCGGGTTCGGATTCCGTTTGTCGAAAACTTTGATCTTGACCTTCGGGGAATGCGCGTCAACACTGAGCTACGGAACTTTACGGGTGAATTCGAAAGAAATCGTGTAAAGGGCCGTATTGGCAACGGAGGCCCCATGCTTACCGCAAGAACATCCGGAGGAAGTGTTTCCGTAGAATATTAGTAAACAGTTTTTGAACTGATTCATCAAAAAGCGCATCCCAGGGATGCGTTTTTTGTTTGATCAGCAGGATCACTTTACTCAGAGTTAACATGGTTCCGTCCAATTTGGTAAGAAGAGCATAGAGCAATTCCTTATCTTATTAGCTCTTTAACCGGAACATCATAAAGGTGTAACTTCAGTATGCAGACGTGTCAATAAACAATTGCACAATTCTGAATGTTATTCCTGTGTTCACTGTTTATGGATTGAAATTCAAAACAATAAAAAACTGGTAAAAAAATGACTAAATCACTTTTTCACTCTTTTCTTTTGTTAGCTCTGTTTGCGTTCACCGCATGTGGCGGGGGCGGGCAAGAGTCTGCCGATCAGCAGGCGGAAGATACCACCATGGATACTCAGGAAATGGCGGATGATGTCCGTACGATTGATATCATTGGGGTAGACGCCATGAAGTATGTAGTTGAGGAAGACGCGGAAGGTATTGTAACCGGAGACATGGTTGGCGATAACATGATTATTGAAGCGATTGAAGCAGCACCTGGTGAAGAGCTGCGGATAGAACTTACAACTGTATCACAGTTACCAGAAACCGCTATGGCACATAACTTTGTTCTGACGGAGCAGGGTACTGATGCAGAAGCATTTGCAAATGCCTCAGTAACTGCACGTGACAATGACTATATAGCCCCTGACTACGAGGATCAAGTCATCATTGCCACAGAGATGCTTGGTGCCGGTGAGTCGGATACAATTACATTTAATGCTCCTGAAGAGCCGGGAGAATATGTTTTCTTCTGCTCCTTTCCGGGCCACTATGCCGCAGGAATGTGGGGCGTACTTCGTGTAAGCGAAAGCTGATATCAGACAGTACTTAAAAAAAGGCCGTGTTGCACAACACGGCCTTTTTTATTTCATCTAATTACCGATTACTTGAATTTCACATAAACCGGTTTATTTGTTGTCGCCGATCGGGTCACAGCCTCTTGAAATGTCGACTCTATCACATTTTGAGACGAGTTTTGGGCGAGCTCCATCGTGTTATCTCCTGTTGAAGCATCCGACATACCCGCTGCGCAGGTTACAGTGATTTCCATTGGAGAGAAGATGCTGAATGTAATTGCCTGAGCAACCAGATTCAGGAAACTGTGTCGGGTTTCAACCTTTGCCACACCATTGTCGCAATGCTCTGTGGCATCAATCATATCCGGTGGAACGAGTCCGGCAATGAACGAGGTTGCCCATGCTTCTTGATACACTTCGTTAGATGCTTCCAATCCGGTAGTCACTTGAGCATGGTAACACCCGCTCATTAGAGGTACAAGTAGAGTGAGTAGAAGTATGGCTTTTTTCATTTTGCTGTAGTTTTGGTTTTGGTTGGGTGTGATGGTGATAAGATTTAAAGCAATTGGTCAATATACAAGCGGCACGCCGCTAATCAGGTACGCATCAGACTTCTATCTGCAACCCAATTCATTTTTAGATTCACCGGATTCAATGTATCATTCAATAATAATGCGAAAGAAATCCTTCAATTGCTTCATACTTATTTTTTAGTGACTTAACCCGATGAAAAAGCTCAATATCGTAACTGCAGACCTGGATAATGAGATACATGCGAAGGCTGTGCTTTATGTAACGAATCAATATGCAAGAGATCCCATGGGCCTCGGAACCGACCTTCCGGAGGAGACAAAAGACAATTTGATTCCTGAGATGAAACAATTTCCGGGAGCTTTTAGCCTGATCGCCTTTTTTGATGACGAACCTGCAGGTGTTGCCAACTGTATCTACAGCTTCTCGACGTTCAATGCATCAAAAGTGATTAATATTCACGACCTGGCCGTTAACAATATGTTTCGGGGCAAGGGCATCGGGCAGGCTTTGCTGGGCGCCGTGGAGCGCAAGGCCAAAGAGGAAAACTGCTGTAAAGTTACGCTGGAAGTACGTGAGGATAACCGCGCTCGCAACCTTTACGAGCGTATGGGATACTCCTACGGTAAGCCTACCATGTACTTCATGACAAAATATATGGATGAGTAATGGCCTGATTACCTATGAAAGGTTTTCATCCGCTTTTTCGAGAAAGCCGATGATGAAGTCCACCGCTTTGAGGAAAAATGCCTGATCGATATTTTCAAAAGTGTCGCCGGGCTGATGGTACTGTTCATGATCCTCTACGCCAAAATAGATATAAGGTACTCCTTCGCGATGAAAGGGTCCGTGGTCGGAAGCAAAGGTCCAGTTCTGAGGCCATTGGTCCGTATCGTATCCTAAAACTATATCAAGTGGAGAACTCTCCGCTTGCGCCTCAATGAAGGGCCTGGTAAAAGGGTGGTGTGCGGTTCCGGAAGCGATGAACCGGTTTTCAGTGTTTACGCTGATCATATCAAGATTCACAACCAGGCGTATTTGGTTTAGATCTACAGGCGGATTTTCCGTGAAGTATTGTGCACCGGCCAGGCCCACCTCTTCCGCGTCAAATGCAACAAATATGATGCTGTGTGCGGGTGCATTTAGGCTAAAATGTGTGGCAGCCGCCAGCATACCGGCCACACCCGAGGCGTTGTCATCTGCACCGTTATAAATAACTCCCCCTTCGCTGCCGAGGTGATCATAGTGGGCAGTAATAAGGATATACTGCTCCGGTTTGGAGATTCCTTCAATCATGCCGGCTAAGTTGATGGATGAGTCTAAATTATCAATCTGGCCGGAAAGCGGATTTTCAAAGGGGTGTAGGTAGGAGTCGTTCAGCGGTTTCAGATTCAATGAATGAAATCTTTGAATAATGTATTCCCTTGCCATTTTTGCTCCTTCTGTTCCGGTTCTTCTTCCCATCAGGCTGTCGGATGAAAGAAATTCTACATCTTTGAGCACCCCCGTTTTCGGGTCAGCAAGATTGTTATCTTCCGGGTTGTTGCGATTGTCATCACAAGCAGTAGCAATAGTTAGAAGCAGGATGAAGGTGAAGAGAGATATGAAATTACGATACATGGAATCTTGCAAGGGAGTGTTCGATCTGTTTTCTTAATTTTGAAATGGTCTAAACGGATAAGTTCAACCCTTCGAAACAGTAGGGCTGTTTCATCGTAGCAAATGGATGTCTCTTTGTGCGGGGATTATGAATCAAACCGTATCACCACAGAAAGGTTCTAAAATAAGCTGATCAGAGATCATGAAACAACAACAAAAGAACAAATACCAGAATAGCGGACGCTCTAATGGAGATGCGTTGTCTGATTTTCTTTCTAAACACTCTTCCCCCTCAGATTCGAAAACTTCAAGCAATATTTCCCGGACGGTTCTTATTACAGCTATTATTCTCGCTTTTGGGATCTATGTTGTTCAGGATATCAGCAGAATATCCTTTGAGCCGGTCACATCGGTTGCTGATACGTTCAACTTTAATCAGCCAAGTGAAGATCTGCTTAACTCAATGGGAGAGATGCTGGTGAGCATGGGTTACCCTGAGATGACCCACGAAGAACTAATCGCACTTCGTGAAGAGGGCGTTACGGCTACGTTTGTTTCAAATGTAAGGTCACTGGGTTTTGAGAATCTGACACTTGATGAAGCTGTACTGCTTGCAAACGAAGGAGTCTCATCTACCTTCATGGCGATGATGATTGAGCTGGATTACAACTTCACGATCAGTGATTTCGTTGATCTGGAGCGGGCAGGAGTTACGGCGTACTACACCAGCAATATTCACGACCTTGGATATCGAGATGTAACCAAGGAACAGCTTATCAGGCTTCAGCAGATTGGTGTAACGCCGGCACTCGTTCAGCAACTGCAGGCAGAAAGAGGAGAAGATCTGCCTCTTGAGGAGATTATCCGGTATCGGATCAGTAATCAGTAAATCTTTTAACTTTCGTAATTAACTGCCGTGGAAATTGTTTGGATCATATTGGGTTCCTTGTTCATTATCTCAGGGATTGTTGGGTCTTTTCTTCCGGTTCTACCCGGCCCTCCACTGGGATATATAGGCTTACTAATCGCAAAATTCGGCCTTCAGGGTGGCTACTCTCTCACATTTTTGTTGATATGGGGTGCTGTGGTTGCCTTGGTCATGACATTTGACAGTTTCGTGCCTGCGGAAGGAGCAAGGCGCATGGGCGGAAGCCGATGGGCTGTTTATGGATGCCTGATCGGAGCTATTGCGGGGCTCTTTTTTCCACCTGCCGGACTGATTGTTGGGCCGATTATCGGGGCCTTTTTGGGCGAATTGTTATCCGGGAACGACTCTCGCGGTTCCTTCAGAGCAGCAATGGGCTCTTTTGCCGGTTTTCTGGTAGCAACAGTTATAAAGATTGGCGTCTCATTTGCGTTTGCATACTATTTCTTTTCCTCGATTTGATTGATTTTGGCAAACGGTATTAATACGAGCAAAAAAAAGCCGGAACAAAATGGATGTCCCGGCTCATAAAGAGAAGGTTTTAAAACCTTACTTCGCAACCTGGCTCGCCATGATAAACAGCGGCTGATTTTCGAAAATATTGTAGTAAGGCCTGTAACGTTCGGTGTTGTAGTATTTATCTACATCAACAACCTTGCTTGTACTTGTAACGATATCTACGGGTATGTCGCCATATTTACCTTCATTCAGAACAACCAACCGCCCAAACTCTTTTCTGAGAATGAGATCGAGCGCAATGTTACCAAATGCCATAGGCGCAATGCTGTCAATTGCATCCGGGTTGCCGCCACGTACAGTATAACCGAGCTTTTGGTTAATGACACCGATGCTGCGGCCATGGTTGTATTTAGGAGATCGTTTTTTCAGCTCAGAGGCAACAACATCACCAATACCGCCAAGTTTCTTATGGCCAAAGGCGTCTGCTTCATCACCTTCAAAGACCATGTCCCGGCCTTCTATCATGGCGCCTTCTGAAATCATCACCATGGAGTAGTTACTCGGATTGTGTTTGCGGTCTTCCACCAGCAATTCGGTAATGCGCTCAAGGTCAAACTTGTATTCAGGTATCAGGCAGCGGTGGGAAGCACCTGCAAGTGTGGGGAGCATGGCGGTAAAACCGGCATATCGTCCAAATACCTCCATTACAAGAAAACGCTCGTGTGAACCGGTTGGAGTTCTGAGATCGTTTGCAAGCTCAATGGTACGAGAGATGCAGGTACTGAACCCGATGCAGTAATCTGTTCCGGGTACATCATTATCCATTGTTTTGGGGATGGCAACCACTTTGAAGCCTTCTTCATGAAGGCGTACGCCATAACTGAGCGTATCATCACCTCCAATAGGGATCATTGCATCAATTCCAAGAAAGTCGAGGTTTTTCAATACCTCTTCAGTGAGGTCGTTGATCTCATCTGTATACTTGTCCTTATACTGCTCGGGTACCTCGTCCTTTGCAACTTTGCTTGGGTTGGTTCTTGATGTGTGAAGAAAAGTACCACCTGTTCGGGCAGCACGGTTTACAATCTCTTCAGTCAGTTCAAAGCAGTTGGCGCTGTTATCGGCATTCTCGTCACGAACAATGTCAATCATTCCGCCCCAACCCCGGCGAATTCCGATCACTTTATAACCCTCGCGGATCGCCCGGATAGTCACTCCCCGGATAGCTGGATTCAGACCGGGTACATCCCCTCCTCCGGTTAAAATTCCAATGACGCCTTTAATTTTATTAATGTTGGCCATGATGTGTAATTTGTTTATTGGTTTTCAATCGTTCATGAGCCTGAAATATACCATTATATCAGGAATGATCAGGGTTACGACAATTATTTTAACTTTAAACTTTTGGAAGCGGTTCCAAAATGTACACTATTCTTAAAGTTTGCAACTCTTGAAGGTTCAATAACTTAAGGTGCACAAAATATGGATAATGGGATGAGCAGAGTAAAAATCAATTCGCTCTATAAGGATCTTGACAGATCTATAGAGCAGCTACGCCGTCAACCGGAAGCTGTTTTCAAAGCACGTGAGGTCGTGCAGTCGGCCTTGAAGGATGGTTCGGTACATTACGGCATCAACACCGGATTTGGTGCACTTGCGAATCAGAGAGTAGGAGGGGAGCAGTTGGTCAGGCTTCAGCGGAACCTGATTCTATCTCACTCGGTGGGAGTGGGAGATCTGATTCCTAAAGATATCTGCAAGCTGATACTGCAGCTCAAAATCCATGCGCTTGGCCTCGGGTATTCGGGCGTTTCCATTGAAACACTAAACCGGCTGATTCGCTTTCTCGAACTTGACCTGATTCCTGCGATTCCAAGCAAGGGCAGTGTAGGGGCATCAGGAGACCTTGCACCACTCGCTCATATGGCCTTGCCGTTAATTGGGTTAGGTTATTTCTGGAATAAGGAGGGGACAGGTGTGGTGGAATCGGCAGTTGAACTAAAAAAAGCGAAGCTGGAACCCATCGAACTGAAGCCTAAAGATGGCCTATCTCTTATCAACGGAACCCAGTTGATGAGTGGCTACGGGGCCGCTATTCTCGAAAAGTCGCTCCACCTGATTAAAATCGCAGATCTTGCGGCTGCTATGAGCCTGGAGGCACTTCAGGGGAGCATTGTTCCATTCGACAAAAGAATTCATGAGATTCGGCCTCATCCGGGTCAATCCAGCGTGGCTGCCAATATCCGTAACCTTCTGAAACAGAGTGAAATTCTTAAATCACACCGTCACTGCGGTAAGGTTCAGGATCCGTACTGCCTTCGATGTGTACCGCAAGTGCATGGAGCAAGCCGGGATGCCATCAAACACTCAATCGAAACGGTTCAAACCGAGATAAATTCCGTTACGGATAATCCACTCGTGTTTCAGGACGGCGATATTCTGAGCGGCGGTAATTTTCACGGTCAGCCGCTGGCACTTGCTCTCGATTACGCGAAAATGGCGCTCTCCGAACTGGCAAGCATATCGGAAAGGCGTACTTACTTGCTGTTGGAAGGGCACGACGGACTACCGAAATTGCTAATGGAGGAGACGGGTATCAACTCCGGGTTTATGATTCCGCAGTACACATCGGCGGCACTGGTTTCGGAAAATAAAGTACTTTCCCACCCGTCATCTGTTGACTCGATTCCCACAAGCCTGGGGCAGGAGGATCATGTGAGTATGGGCAGCATCGGTGCGCTGCATCTGTATCGGGTTTATGAGAACGTGGAGACAGTGCTTGCAATTGAAATTTTTACAGCTGCGCAGGCTCTTGATTTCAGGAGACCTTTAAAGCCGGGCCGCGGCGTCGAAATCGCACATCAAGTAGTGCGTAAAGCAATTCCGCATGCTTCGGAGGATCAGCTCTTCAAACACGATATTGACACGGCACTGAAGCTTATTCGAGAGCGTTCGTTAGTGAAAGAAGTGGCAGGATC
>JAAAOB010000102.1 GCA_009909035.1 Bacteroidota bacterium | reverse complement strand
ATAAAGCGATCAAGCGATTGCCTGAGCTCCGCGTTAAAGGTCAGGAGTGTCCTGCCCCCGACCGGTATGTAACTGTCAAAATTACCCTCCTCGTCGAACCCGGCTACTTTGGGGCCAAGCTGCTGACGATTCCACCCGCGTACCGTATTTGTTCCCCCTGCATAGTAACGAATGTTGGAGGGAAGGCTATCTGGCTGCGTAAAAAAGATAACTCCCGCGTTGAGCCTTTTGGCAAACGTCAATGAACCGGTGATTGGTGTATATTTACGGATATCGAGATTAAATTTCTGAAATTTAAAACTTGCCTCTCCGAAGGTTCCCGAAAATTCGGCAGACGGCCGCAGAACCCATCCCCTTCGCTGCCTTGAGTAGCCCGAAAGCTTAATGGAAGAGACATCATAGGCCAATACCGATTCCGGTAAATCTACACGTTCATCCCGTACAAACTCCTCATTTAGTGAATACTCATAGGAGATTGAAAATGTTTTATTGCGCCTCGCCTGATAAATCAAGCTGCTGTTTACGCCAACCTGGTAGAGCTCAAATGCCGGTTCAAGCCGGTGGAGCCCAAATAGCGAGGTAATGCTGCTGCTTTTCCAGTTGAAAAGGTAGGGAAAAAGGTAGTCGGCAGATGCCCGCTGCTCAATAAACGAAGCTCTGGCACCGGTACTGAGGCGATGGCCCGTTCCGCTGATATTGCGGTGGGTCCAGCTAACCTCACCCCTCACAATTTCCTCCGCACTGACTCCCCCTGATAGTTGAATGGTTCGGGGCTCATTTTCCCGTATCCGGATGAGGGATGTGAGGGTAGTATCGTGTGGCTGTTCGGGAAGCGTAATGGTTGCAAAACGGAACAGATGGTGGTTGAAAATGCTTCGCTGTGCATCTTCAATCTTTCTCTGCGTAAACATTTCACCACGGTCTATTCCGGTCTGCCGAAGCAGAATCTGCCTTGAAACCGATAGGTCTCCCTCAATTTCAAAATCTGAGAAGTAGGTTCTGTTCTCTGGCATCAAGCGGATCAATACAGCTACTTCACTCGCCAATGAATCGATCGTGGCATCAATCTCAATATCTGGCCAGGCAAATCCCATATTCTCAAGCACCTCCAGAAAGGCACCCTCTACATCCGGCCTTCGGATCGGTTCATACCGCTTTCCCTGCCTGAATTCATGACGGTTCAGCGTTCTGTTGAAATCGCTCGACTCCCTGATTTTCTCTACAATTCCCGAGGGTGCGTCAATCTCAACACGTGATGTATCAATCCTGAGGGGTACTGCCTCGCGGATCGAAAAACATATTGTTCTTTTCCACTCCTTTTTATGCTCTTCATTTACGGTGTAATCAATTTCTACTAAATGAAATCCGCGTCGCTCATAAAAACGCTTCAATCTTATTTGATCTCTCATCAACTCCCTTTCATTCAGGATAAAATCTCCATGTCGGCCAATAAGTTTCTGAAAAAAAGAAGGCTCCTTGGTAGCAATGCTATTTTTCAATACCAGGTCCGCAAATGTTTCATTACCCGTAAATTGGATATCCCACACTACCGGTTCTCTCATCACTTCTTGAAACGCTTGAACCGGTGTCCCGAAACAGAAGAAAATAAAACCGGACATCAGCGCAGCACAGAAATAATACCTGATATGATTTCTAATGATTGGCACTCCCGAAATTGTAGATCTCAGCTCTCATCACGAGCATTCGAGGCATATTATAAAGAGTATATTTTTTGAACAGCACAAAAGCTAAAAATACAAATTTTTACGCGGGACTTTTATCCCGATCGGTCAATCTATCTATCACAAAACGATGAAATTACTTCACACACAAGGCACAACTTGATCCTGTTCACTACGTTTGTACTATCTCAGCGTTAATACTTTTAATGCGTTTATTTGCTTCACACCCATTTCACAATGAGACAGTAGTTTCATGATTTCAAATCAACACTTATTGCTCCGCTTCATGAGTCACTTTCGTCTTTTATTCATTTGTGTTCTTCTGGCCGGTTTATTTGTATCGTGCGGACCCGAACGTCTGGATGATTTCAGTGATGTTTCTTATGAGCTCGTGAACCAAAACGGTGAGAAGGTTCTGTTTCCCGACGATTTTCAAGGTTCGCCTCTCGTACTCGGTTTTATCTATACAAACTGCCCCGACATCTGTTCCTTTATTACCGCAAATGTGGGAGATATTTACAACGAAATGGAGTCGCCAGGTGATACGCAGTTTGCACTTATAACGTTTGACCCGAATCGGGATACACCGGAGGTGCTGAAACGATATGCCGACAGCTTCGGGATGGACCGCACGCCGTTTCATTTTCTAACGGCTGACTCCACAACCATCGCCAACCTGATGGAGCGTGTAAGTGTAAGAGTGAAGGAGTCCTATTCACAAGAGCTCGAATCGGGCCAGAGAGCCTATTTCCTGAACCACTCCGATAAAATTCTGCTCATTGATTCCGACTCCAGGCTCGTTTTTGATTACGGCGGCAGCATGACCCCTCCCGAACTCATTATTGAGGACCTCCAGAAGCTATGACCAAAAAAATTATCTTACTTCTTACCGTAACCATGTTGTTTACCGCATGTGCTCAGCAAGATGCAGAAAATGCATCGTCTGAAGCCCCAAACCTGCCCCAGGTTGGAATTGAAATTGCAGATGTTTGGGCCAGGCCCGCAAATTCCGGGGGTAATACCGCCGTCTATATGCAGATTCGTAACGGTTCGGCTGTCGCAGATACCCTAACAGGACTTCAGAGTGAAGTCGCTGCCATGGTTGAGCTTCATGAAAGCTACGAAACTGATGACGGAATGATGGGAATGAGGCCGGCGAGTGATCCTACCGTACCGGCACGGGGGGTAAAAAATTATCGCCCGGGGGGGCTTCACATCATGGTTATGGGGCTGAATCGTGATCTCAGGGCCGGAGACACATTTCCTCTCATTCTTGATTTTGCCAGCCACGGCACAGATACTTTGACGGTTCCTGTACAAGTGATGAGCGGAAGCTAAGTACCTTTTTTTGATAATATCTTAATTCATCTCCAGGTCTGCTTTCTCTGCGCTGAAACCAACTTCCTTCTCTTTCTCTTCTCCAAGTGATTTCTCCATCTCAGATCTTAGTTTCTGAATGGACAGGCCGCTGGAGAGCGCACCGTCTTTTGCAATGGATATCCTGCCTGTTTCCTCTGAGACGATAATCACAAAAACATTATTGGTTTCACTGATACCAACCGCTGCACGGTGGCGGGTTCCAAAAACAGAGGAGATATTCGGGTTTTGTGATATCGGAAGATAGCAGCTTGCCGCCACGATGCGGTTGTTTCTTATTACAACAGCACCGTCGTGGAGAGGAGTATCTTTTTGAAAAATAGTTTGAAGCAGCTCGGCATTGACTCTTGCATCCAGCTTCACCCCAACATCGACCAAATCCTGAAGGGTGGAGCTTCTGGCAAAAACAATGAGCGCACCGACCTTATTTTGAGCCATTGTCCTGACAGCATTAATCACCTCGGAGATCATCTTTTCCGATCCAGACTTGGCGATGAAACGGCTAAAAGATGTATTCTGCCCCAGGTTATAGAGCAGTTTGCGAATCTCAGGCTGAAAAATGATAAAGACCGCAAGTACCCCGACATCGAGTACGCTTCGAAGCAGAAAATTTAGGGTCGTAAACCCGAGAAGACCCACGGCGGCATTCAGAAGAATGACAAAAAGCAGTCCGAGTGCCGCCTGTATGGCAAAAGTCCCTTTGATCCAACGGTAGAGGTAATAGAGCACGAATGCGATAACCAGCGTTTCAAGCAGGTCTCTGATACCGAATTCGATAAAACCGATTGGAATCAAAACGTTACAAATGATGGGTTTAGGAATGAATATATCATAACAATATACGCACTCAATCCGAAACTTTAAGAAGGGCAGTCATCTGAAGTAAAGAGAATCGAGAATGAGCAGATTTGGGCCTAACATAGTCATCGAAGCAGCCCTAAAAATCTCGGCCACAATCTACGAGCCACTTATCGCATTGAAAATTTGAATCGTATCTACAGCCTCTCTTACATCATGGACTCTCAATATGGATGCCCCATTCATCAGGCAGTGATAGTGTACGGCCAGTGTCCCTGAGAGGCGTTTATCTGACGGCCGGCCGTCCAGGATCATTCCAATCATCGACTTTCTTGAGGCACCCGCAAGTACGGGGGTTTCCAGTTCCGAAAATTCATCCATCCTGCGAACGATCTCTAAATTGTGTTCCAACGTTTTGCCGAATCCGAATCCCGGATCAATAATCACGGACTCCACTCCTGCCTGCTTCAGGCGAACCAGCCGCACCTTGAGAAACCTCTTGATTTCATCTATAACATCTTCATATTGCGGATTCTCCTGCATCGTCTTCGGATCGCCTTGAGAGTGCATACAGATATATCCCGCCTTGTACTCTGCACAAAGTTCAGCAAACGCCGGCTCTTTTCGTAGCCCGCTCACATCATTTACGATATGCACGCCGCTTTTTAGTGCCTCTTCTGCAACACGATATTTGGTCGTATCAATGGAGAAAAGAGCACCAGTGAAATTTTTTACTGACTCTTCAATCACCGGCATCACTCGGTCCAGCTCCTCTTGTTCTGAAACCGGGTCGGAACCGGGCCGTGTAGATTCTCCGCCGATATCGATGATTGCGGCTCCCTCCTCCAGCATCTGTCCGGCTGCATCCACGGCCTGCTGAACAGTCGTAAATTGCCCGCCATCAGAAAATGAGTCTGGGGTCGTGTTGAGAATCCCCATCGCTACTGGTGTATGCAGGGAGAGGCTTTGAGATCGAAGAAGCAGCTTACGTACCGTACTCAAACGTTCAGAGTTGAATTAGGAGGCGTGCCGGGGCATTTCCGGAAAAATGAGGAGACTGTAGAAGAAGCTTCGAAAAGGCACTCCTTTCGGAGCCCTCCGTCAGCTTATATCAATCCCATTCTCTTTGAAGCTGGTCGAGCTTACCTTCGACCTCGCCCCACTTATCAGCTTCCGGTAGTTCATCCTTGGTTTCATTGATGATGTGATCTTGCCAGTCTTCGGCAAGTTCTTCATTCAGTTCTATAAAGTGTTCCCACTCCTCCGGAACTTCATCATCCGGATAAATGGCTTCCACCGGACACTCCGGAACGCATGCGTCGCAATCGATACACTCGAGAGGATCAATCACGAGAAAGTTCGGGCCTTCCCGAAAAGCGTCCACCGGACAAACCGCGGCACAGTTTGTATATTTACATTTTATGCAGGGTTCTGTAACTACGTATGCCATCTGCTGTTAGGCTTTCTTAAGTTAGCAGTTGAAAAATATGATAAACTTAATGGTATTCGAAATTGAATTAAGAAGCAATCCAAACAAAGTCGCTTCCATTTTCAGAACTAACTGTTAACCATAAGATAACCCTGTATCGTTCTGCGCTTCTCTACTTTTCGGAGCTGGCTGCCTCTGACTTCAATAAGGTTTTCACTTCCTCAAAGCTGCCGTCATTGGGTGCCGGCTCAAGATTCAGTAAATTGCTCATCAGTTCATACAGATGAATACTTTGGAATGGGCCGGCCACCTCGCCTGTCTTGAAATCGGGGCCCATAGCAACAAAGATTGTCCTCATGGATGGAAGTTCATGGTCAAATCCGTGCGTTCCGCCCATAACCCCCCGCTCTTCGAGCCGCTCACGCGTGATGATCGTATAACCGTCATCTGCAATCATAATGATTTCCGGGATCCGATAGTGATCGGAAAAGTGATATCGGTCCGGCAGCTCACTTTTTCGGTACACCCGGTAATTCTCTTCATTCTCTTTTAGCGTTTGATACACCTTGTTCGTTTTTCCGGAATCGGGTTGAATCATGGCAACCGGCGTCCAATCAATCATTCTCACATCATCCATGGATATCATTTCATCGATTACGATAACTCGCTCCTCCGAAAGTTCAGACATACCGTGGTCCGATGTCAGAATGATATTCAGCTCATCCTGCAGACCGCGATTCTGAACCTCATCAAGCAGCACCCCGAGAAGACGGTCCATCTCTTGTACAGATCGATCTACCTCATTCGAATTCGGTCCATACTCGTGTCCCTCACTGTCTACGAGGCTGAAATAAAGTGTTGAAAAGTGAGCCTGTACCGGCCCATCGGGATCCAGCCAGTTCATCACGCTGTCGATACGGGCCTCGTGCGGTACCGATCCGTCATACTGTACCCAACGGGTTGGCTGAACACCGTTATAGGACGCTTCGGAGCCCGGCCAAAAAAAGGTAGTGGCCGTCAATCCCTGTTTCTCGGCCGTGATCCAGATCGGCTCACCACCCCACCAGCGCTCATCGTTGGGCGAATCTACAGGGCCAAAACTGAATTGTGCATCCAGTTTCTCATCATAAAAGTTGTTGGCTATGATTCCGTGGTTCTCGGGATAGAGGCCCGTTACCATAGTGAAATGATTTGGAAAGGTCTTAGTCGGAAAAACGGGGATCATATACTCCGCCTTTACACCCTCCCGGATTAGCCGATCGAAGTTTGGGGTTTCATTCCGTTCAACGTATTCATTAATGAACCCGTCAATAGATATTAAAAGAAGCGGATTCGGCCCGGTGTTCGAGGGGGCCGCGCTATCGCCCGGACTGCATCCACTCACTGTGATGGAAACAGCAAGCAGTAGATTGATGAGTACCAAAAGTTGTTTTTTCATTACCTGGTGCTTCATGTCTGATCTGTTTTGTGGTTCTTTTGCCCGTATGCCGGACAGGCCTGAACCGGTTTGCCCATCCACAAAATAAAAAAGGCCCCGCACATGCGGAGCCTTTAAATGAATTGTTAATGACGAGTTAACCTCTGTTAGAAGTTGTATCGAACATTAAACTGAAGCTGCCATCGTGAGCTTAAATCACTGATGTTGAAGATCTCCTCTTCGGTCGTATCTTCCGGGTCGAAGCTGACGATCGGTCGGCCATCATCGGTATAGCCTGAAATAAACATCACTGCATGGTTGTTAAAACGTGTTCCTCTTCTAATTCCCCATTCGTCATTGAGAAAGTTGAGGACATTAAACATGCTTGCACTGAATTCAACAGACTGGCCACCAAAGGTCTGAATCTCCTGGCTTACCCTAAAATCGAGGAAGTTTGTCCACGGCTCTCTGGCACTGTTTCTGTCTACGAATCCGCCCCTGAAATCATTAACGGAATCTTCACTACGGATCCATTCGTCCAGCTCATTCCAGTTGTCGCTCGTGAGAACAATTTCGTCCTCGCTTGCAGGAACGTAAATCAGGTCGTTAAATGATTGAGTATCACCATTAGCATTCCCAACGTATATCCAGCTAAATGGTGTGCCTGACCGGCCGTCGTAGATGAGCGAAAAGGTAGTCGCAAATCTTCGTGCCCACGCAAACTCGTAAGAAACGATACCCAAAATTCGGTGTCTTCGCTCAAAGTCAGCGGTTCCGATTCGGGGATCATTCACGTCCACGTTCTCGTTAAACTGCCAGTTTGAGATAGCACGGCTGGAAGTTCCGTTATTAACGTTCATCGCACGATTGTACGTGTATGAGACATCAGCCGTCAAGCCGAAATCAAATCGCTTCTCGAGCGAACCGGTAATGCTGTACTGATAGTTTTCACTCGTGTTTTTAAGAAGGAGTGCATCTGTAAAATTCTCATCTACACGGTTAATCGCACCACGGTCAAATCCGAAGGCTTCACCATAAAACGGCCTGCCGTAAGCGGACTGTCCTGATTGGAAAATATTCAGATTTTCGAAAACTACATCATTAATGCCCTTACTGTAGACACCTTCGAGAGTAGCGATAAAACCACGGGAGATCTCATGATCCACTGCCAAATTTAATTTCAGTGACTGTGGATATTTGAAATCATCTGAAATCAGGTTGATTTCAGATGTATCTTCTCCCTCAAGGGCAGAACCCGCGTCGAGCGGACTTGGCTGATCGTTCGGGTCGGGAGAAAATCTCAGATCATCAGGAATTTGACCCCCGAATACTGCTACACGGCCATAGTCAGCACCGGTGTTGCTGTACTGATTGGAGATCCATACGAAGGGAGGTGTACCAGAGAAGATCCCTATACCACCACGAATTTGGGTGGTTCGCTCGCCACCGCTGGCATCCCAGTTGAAGCCAAATCTTGGTGACCAAAGCAGATTACCGCTGGCTACGTTGTCCGTTGAGAAGCCGGGAAATGCTTGCGGCACGAGAGGGTTAAAGGTGGGATCTTCAGGAAGAATCGGAACGTCTACACGAAGACCAAAAGTTAACTTCAGGTCACGTGTGGCTGTCCACTCATCCTGTGCATAGAAACCCAACTGAATTCCAGTAAAGTTTGCAGTTGGCTTTCCGCCGGGAAGCAGATAACTGTATCGATAAGCATCCGGTGTTCCATTTCTTAAGTCTTCTACACTTTCAAATGTATAGGTTCCGAATGCATCCTGTACGAATGTATTATCAAACGTGAAAATCTGATTGCTGGTACCCACCGTAAATTCGTGATTACCACGGATGTACGTAAAATTGTTTGTGATTTCGAACAGATCCTGATCAAGCGCATTTGCCTGCGAAAATCTATCGATACCGGCAATAATACTCACCGGTCGGTCTTCACCTTCAGGAAATACTTCAATCTCAACCTCTGGAAATGCTTCTGCCACTACATCACGCGAATCACGGATTCTGGTATAAACCGCTCTGAATTCATTATAGGCATTGTTTCCAAAAGAACTGTTTAACTGGGCAACAATGGAATTTTGTGAGCTATTGAATTCGTACTGACGGTTGCTGAAATCATACTCAAAACGACCACGGCCAATTCCATCTTCGTCCACAGCATCCACATAATTATAACGCAGCGAAAGATTGTGGTTTTGGTTGATGTTGTAATCGAGCTTCAGGAGAACCTTGTTGTTGTCCTGGCTTTGATCCAACGGTGATGTAAAACCACCCGGATTATATCCATACTGGTTCTGAAAGATATTCTGGATTTCATTGAACGTGGAGGCAGGTATGTCAAAAATATTTGGTGCTCCACTCCCCTGAATACCAGCAGTGATCGGAGCAGTTTCACGCTTAAATTCAGCATTTAGAAAGAAGAAAAGCTTATCCTTCACAATTGGACCGCCAAGGTTGAACCCGACAAATCGCTCCGTAAATTCCGGGAAGTCGGACGAGGTCTCTCCATTTTCAGTAAAATTACCGATGAACGATTCATTCCTGGTTTGGAAGTAAGCAGACCCGGTATAGGTATTGGTACCACTCTTCGTAATGGCATTGACCTGACCGCCGGTAAAACCGTTATTGGTCACATCAAAGGGAGCGATGTCTACGTTGAATTCAGCAATGGCATCGATGCTCAGTGGTGAAGATACGCCTGCCTGAGATCCCGGAGTCGCATCACCCAGTCCAAAAATGTCGTTCAGAGTAGCTCCGTCAACCAAAATATTATTGTATCGGTCGTTAGCTCCTCCGAAGCTGTTGCCGCTTGTAACCTGGGGAGTCAAACGGGTGAAGTCACCCAATGATCTGGTAATGGTCGGTGTCCTTGAAATCTCTTCACTGGAGATGTTGGTACTGGCGCCGGTTCGCTCGGAGTTGAAGATCTGGTCTGCAACAGCCGTTACCGCGATCTCTCCAAGCTCCATGGTGCCCTCCTCGAGCTCGAAATCCAGGGTTACCCGTTCGCCCAGTTGAATGTTGGAAATCTCTTTTATCTGGGCATTAAAACCGATAAAAGTCACTTGTACTTCGTACGGGCCGCCAACGCGAACATTGCGAATCGTATATCGGCCGTCAGCACGGCTGGAAGTTCCGTACTCCGTTCCAGTAGGAACGTGCAGGGCAACCACATTCGCGCCGGGAAGCGTTTCGCCGTCCGCATCAGTAATTACACCCTCAATTGAACCCGTGGTGGTACCCTGTGCAAAAAGCGACAGAGGAAGGAGCATCACGGATAAGAGTAATAGTATCTTACGTGTCATTTAATTATAAATTTGTTAGAGATTTTAGTGAGTTCTATTCACGCAAAAAGTATACGCAACGTATGTTAACGAGCTATTAACAGTTCCGATCAAAATACTCATTTTTTGGATAAACAAGAGCTTTTTGACTGTTTCTTTTCCACATATTATCCACATCTGAATGCCGTATAAGATGTGGAAGCGATTTCATCGATTCTATCGAAAATCATTCCGGATCATCTGATTATAAAAATGTACAAGCAGCTTCTGTCCGGCACCTGCATAGTATAACATTACAATCAGCGTAAAGATTACCTGCAGGCGAAACACCCCGTTTTCCCGATATTTTCGGGCCGAGGTCTCCACACTTTCCTCCATCAAGGCGAAAGGGGCTTTCGCCCAAAGATCCCGGACCATTTCCTGGTCTTCCATCACGATAAGCTGCTTATCAAATCCACCCACTTGCTCAAACAATGTCCGCTCCGTATAAAGGCTCTGATCGCCATAACGAAAGAGCAACAGAGGAAACCGGGTAAACCAGGCGTATCCACTCAACACTGGATGCGGATCATCAAATGTAAGCCGAAAAGATCCGGCCGGAAAACCTTGCTGAATAGA
Source organism: Bacteroidota bacterium (assembly GCA_009909035.1). Taxonomy (GTDB): domain Bacteria; phylum Bacteroidota; class Rhodothermia; order Balneolales; family Balneolaceae; genus SW132. Next base: position 1,260 of record JAAAOB010000102.1, on the reverse strand, counting down.
GTTTGAGATAATTTCATCGAACCGGTTAGGAGGAATCGTATCGGCGTGCAAAAAGTAGAAATGAGTACCCGATGCAGCATCTGCTCCCTCATTCATTTGCGCTGCCCTTCCGCGCTCCCTGCATCGAATCACACGTGCACCACTCTCTTCTGCTGCTTCAATCGTTCGATCCGTGCTGCCACCGTCAGCCACAATAATTTCATGTGCAAACCCTCTCGATCTCTCCCGAATTTCATAGATCAACACCGGCAACGCCTCTTCTTCATTGTATGCAGGTATGATGATGCTAATTTGAGGGTCTCTCATACAAATCCGCTTTGGTCAAGGTCGTCTGCAGTATCAATATCATTCAGTTCGGGAAGAAGTTTATACGAAATCGCCCTCTCATTCAATCTTCTGATGGTTTCGGGAAAAACCTCCGGGGTACTCCACGGTATATTCGAAAAAAGAAAAGGCATGCGGGAATTCATGCCCAGCAAGTAATACCCTCCATCCTCAGATGGACCCAGCACAACTTCATTTTCGTCCAGTCGCCTGAAGGCACTCTCCAGGATTTCAGGGCTGATGTCGGGACAATCACTGCCGATGACTGCGATCTTTGCGTACCCTTCCGCAAAACCCTCCTGAAATGCATACCACATGCGGGCACCTAAGTCCCTGCCCTGCTGAATTCGTTTTTTGAACCTTTTTCCATCGAAGCCGTCTTTTTGATCTATGAAGGATGAGTACCAAAGCTGGATATCGGTCTCTACCTGCCGGGAGGCCTCAACGGTGTGATTGATAAGCTTGTTGTATATTTCAACTGCTTTCTCGTTACCGATGGAAGCTGCAAGCCTGGTTTTTACAGAGCCCGAAACCGGGTTTTTTAAAAATATCAGAAGTAAACGACTACTCATACAGGGCCGCTTTTTTTTAACTCAAGTTCACCTTGGAAACCGGCTACTCGGCCCAAAATTGTTGAAACTTTCAGCCTCATTTTTTGTACCAATTTCATTGAAGCATTATACAAATTGAAGATCCTGATCTACATGAACAGAACCAAGTTATTCACGAAACTCATCATTCCCGCCCTCCTGCTAATTTTCATCTGCTCAAACCATCACGTTGTTGCTCAGGGCAGCTCCGGCGATACAGAACTTGGCGTCTTACTGGGCGAACCGACCGGTATCAGCCTTCAGGTTTGGCAATCGCGAACCACCGCCATCGATGGTGCGGTGGCATGGTCTTTCGAGGGGGAAGACAACCTTCATATCCACGCCG
>JAAAOB010000114.1 GCA_009909035.1 Bacteroidota bacterium | reverse complement strand
TGCCCACAATATTGAGCATATTTTGAATAACGTTTTTGAGCGTTACGATAAAATGAAGCCCAAGGGAGCCAGCACGGTCCGTATTAACGTAGATGTGGACGCCGTTGAATGATCACCCGCTCCTGTTCTTACAGCATGCCTGCGGAAATATTGAAACAGAACCGACCGGGAATGATCTGCATACGTTGGCTTTATGTTATTGTTTTATGATGCTTTAGAAGAAGTTTATCTGCTAATTAATAGGGAAATAGTGCTGTTTTCGTTGTATTTTTGAAATACACAAAGCGTCTGCCAGTTCATAATATTCGAAATATAATGTTATCTATGAGACTATATCTACCATTAACAATACTATTGACACTCTCTGTTTTTTCAACGAAGGTGTCTACCGCTCAGAATATTGTGGAGCTGAATGCCTCTAAAAATAATACGCTCTATGAAAGTGCGGAGGGAGCACTGAGTAACGGCCGCGGGAATCACATTTTTGCGGGTGTAACTAACAACGGGGATATCCGGAGAGCCTTGCTGTTTTTTGATCTTTCAGAGATTCCTCAAGGTGCCACCATTGAATCCGTTGAGCTTCAGCTTGAAATGAATCGATCCATAGTTGGTGAACTGGAGATGACGCTTCATGAAGTATTGGATGACTGGGGCGAAGGCAGCTCCGATGCCGGTGGCCAGGAGGGAGCAGGTGGAGATGCGACCGATGGTGACGCCACCTGGATTCATACCTTTTTCCCGGATCAAACATGGGAGAGTGAAGGCGGCGACTTCAATAGCTCGGTGATCAGCGCCACGAATGTTGGAAATATCGGAACCTACAGGTGGCCGTCAACCGCGGATTTCACCAGTCTTGTGCAGCGATGGCTCGACAATCCATCTGAAAATCACGGCTTGATTCTGCTTGGGGATGAGACCCAGGAAGGGACTGCAAAACGGTTCAACAGCCGACACACATCAACAGAAGGTGCTCAGCCCCTGCTTATTGTTGAATATTCAGGAGAGGCGACCTCTTCAGAGCCTGAAATTGTTCCTGAACGACCCGGAAAAGTGGAGCTTAACCAAAACTACCCCAACCCATTCAATCCCCAAACCGTCATATCGTTTACCGTTCCCGAGGCTGTGAATGTTGAAATAGCTGTTCATGATATGCTGGGGCGTAAAATCAGGACCTTAGTTAACGACCGGGTCCAGGCCGGAAGACATGAGGTCACGTTCGATGCATCAGATCTCTCCAGCGGCGTATATATCTATACGCTTCGGACCGGAAACCAGCTGCTGTCGCGCCGTTTAACAGTCGTGAAGTAAGGCTGCACAAACCCCGGCTCGCCGGAGCCGAGGGGAGACCCAAAACAACGGCTGTTGGGCTGTCCGTTTCACGGACTTCTCCATTCATTGCGTCCGTCATTCAACCCCGCGTTGAAACACGGGGCTACAAAGCGGACGTCCCGTGCGGGACTGAAGGGATGGGATAGGTTGATTCCTGGCGGTGATCTGGTCTGTACACTTGTTTACGTTGTTTATAAAAGAACTGCTGAAATCCCCCTGAATCCCCCTTTTTACTTAGTCGGCTCGGCTACAGGGAAGTGGGTCAGGCGACCCGCTCTACGTAGCTCGGCTCGCCTGATCCAAGGGGAAGTACCAAAGCAACGGCTGGAGGTTTTTTAATATAAAAATGTTGACGAAGGTCTCCAGACGATTCCCCAAAGTCTCGAATAGACGTTCGCTTTGTAGCCCGGCAATTCATTGCCGGGTATTGGGCGACATCTACACCCCACAAAATCCGCGAAGCGGATGGCACATTTAAACGTGTAAAATTCAGGAAAAAGATAGATATCGACCGTGTTAACGAGGAGCGGGTCAGCGACCCGTTTTACGTAGCTCGGCTCGCCTGAGCCGAGTGAAAAAGATTTGATCAGCAAAACGACCCACTTTTACTGGCCGGCACTTAACGAACGCCTGCTTCTTTCACGTGTTGTTGTGGCCTGCTTGATTCCCGTGTAGCGGGTCAGCGACCCGCTCTACGTAGCTCGGCTCGCCTGAGCCGAGTGGATGAGGTGTGGTCAACGGAAGACGTCTCTTTTAGGGACCAAGAATCAATAAGTGCCTACTCCGTTCCCTTGTTTTCTTCGTCTGCCCGGTTACAGGGAAACGGGTCAGCGACCCGCTCTACGTATCAATCCTCAGAGTTGAAAGGAAGCGGAAAGACGCGAAAAAGACTATCGGCCAAAAGGGATGGCAACGCTCAGCCAGGGAACGCCAATAAAAGATGCCGTGCCTGCAAGTGGCCGAACCAGGGCAAAATCAACTGCAACATTCCCCGGTGCCCACCGCGCTCCAAACGAGCCAAGCCCGCTAATTTCCGTACCGGGGAAAAAGTAATTTTCGGATAAAAGATACAAGCTTTTAGCTACCCGGATCGATCCGCTGATATTAATTACCGGGGTGTCGGAAATATCCCCGCCACCGAACCCGTACCCAAGACCCACAGATAGATTTTTATCCGAATGACCAATGGTAGAGGTTCCGTAGAAGATACCCCCGCCGCCGGTATCTTCTCCAAATATTCCACCGATAATGGCCCCTCCGGCGATGTGAAGATTATCTCTCGATACAGGAATAGAAACTTTGGGGGTGATCCAGAAAGGGGTAGATGCAGCGCCAAACAAAAATACAGGAACCAGTCCGCCGCCGATCGAAATATTATTGGATATCCCGTAATCTACGTTATTGAAAAATATCCAGGTATTTTGGTAGTACCCCTGTCCCTTTTTGAGGCCCAGCGCGTTCGGTGCAAACAGGTACCGGGTGGCGTGCGGATTCTCATGCCAGTACCTACCGTTCCGAATGTTTGATTCATCAATTTTTGTGATCGATCGTATATTTTCCCGGCTGATTGTGATCTCTCCAAGAGATTCAGTCAGAAGAATAACTTCGCGATCGTTTTCGGAACGTATCTCACCAATGAATACATTTCCGTTTGTTGTCTCAATCCTGTATAGCTCTGCATCCTGGGCATCTGCATTTACTGGATTAGCAACGATAAGTGCGATGAAAAAAAATAAAAATGGGAGAACGTGTTTGCTTCTGATCATGGTGAAGAAATAAAATTTTGGCTAAAGCTACATTTTTTTGATTTATGATCAATGTAAAACTTCAAAGATTTTTTATCTGGATTAATGGATAATGCTACTAATCAACTCTGAAACCTGACGTTAGAACGTCAGGCTACAAAGCGGATGTCCCTTGAGGGACTGAAATGTTGAGATGAATCGATTCTTGGCGAGTATGTAGCCTGTAAACCCGTTCAAAAAACGTTTTGGATTGACCTACTGAAATCCCCCTGAATCCCCTGTTTTCTTCGTCTGCCCGGTTACAGGGAAGCGGGTCATTGACCCGCTCTACGTAACTCGGCTCGCCTGAGCCGAGGGAAAAGATGTGGTCGATGGAAGAAGTTTCTTTTAGGGACCGACAATCAACAAGTGCCGACTCCTTTCCCCTGTTTTCTTCGTTTGCCCGGCTACAGGGAAGCGGGTCAGCGTTACCGTTCGACGTAGCTCGGCTCGCCAGAGCCGAGGGGGTCGAGATGTGGTCAACGGAAGAGGTCTGTTTTAAGGGCCGACAATCAAAAAGTGCCTGCTCCTTTTACCTGTTTTCTTCGTCTGACCGGTTACAGGGAAGCGGGTCAGCGACCCGCTTTACGTAGCTCGGCTCGCCGGAGCCGAGGGGGTCGAGATGTGGTCAACGGAAGAGGTCTGTTTTAAGGGCCGACAATCAAAAAGTGCCTGCTCCTTTTACCTGTTTTCTTCGTCTGACCGGTTACAGGGAAGCGGGTCAGCGACCCGCTCTACGTAACTCGGCAATTCATTGACGGGTATTGGGTGACTCTCAGGTTCGGGCTACCCGAGCTCAGATTTGATCTGTTGCAGCAGGCGGTGTGTGGCCCTGATCCCTTCATCCTCAGGTAGTGAATCCCCCTCGTACTCAATTCCCACGTACCCCGAAAACCCTGAATCCCGGATAATTTTAAAAAGACGCCGATAGTCAAGAGTTGCTTCGTTTCCATGTTCATCGAAACGGAATGTTTTAGCACTCACCCCTTTGGCAAATGGCATCATCTCTTTTGTGCCTTTATACGTGTCGTACTCCTCAACGCATGGAGCATCCCACTGAGCTCCACCTTCGCGCCTGATACAAAAATTCCCGAAATCGGGAAGGGTGCCGGTCCAATCGGAATCAAGCTGCTTCATTACCTCAGCAAGCAGGGTGCCATTAGAGGAAAAACCGCCGTGATTTTCAACAATGATGCTTACATTCTGCTGCTCACCATAGTCGGCCAGCCGACCCAGTCCATCTACTGACGTTTTCACCCACTCGTTTTCAGTATCGGCACCAAAAAGATTGACCCGAATGGAATGACATCCCAGGAAGCTTGCGGCATCAACCCATTTATAGTGGTTTCGGACAGCCTCCAGGCGTTCGGTATCATCCGTGGAGGAGAGCGGGCCCTCCTGGTCTACCATAATCAGGACGTTATCAACCCCTACATCGTCTGTTCTCTCTTTAAGCTCCGACAAAAACCGTTTATCCTCTGCTTTATCAGAAAAAAATTGGTTGACATATTCCACGGCACGGATTCCAAAATCATTAACCGCTTTGGCGGGAAAATCAAGCGTCTTCAGCTCACCATCGAAAAGGGTTCTGTGAAGTGAATATTGGGCCAGTGAGATGTCGAAATTGAGAGGAGCATTCATAGAGAAGAGTGATCGTGGCATACTGCAGGCCAGGAAGGCGCCACCCGCTAAACAAGCGGATGTTTTAAGAAAATCTTTACGTGATTGGTTCATAGAAGATCGTTTTTACTGATAGTACCAAATCAAACGATAATCACCAACTCAATAACATATTCACTGCGCTGTGCTATGCTATAAACTGAGCGAATAGCCCAGCATCAAAGTGAAGCTTTGGTTGAATACATCATCATTTACGTTGTTTTCGATTAGCCGGGAAAGCCCCCTGTAATACCTGGCATCGAGTGTGACAATCCCCAACATTGGGATTTGAAAATCGATACCCGAGACCAACACATACCCGCGGTCGGCTTCATTAAATGTGGTTTCAAGATCGGAGAAATTGTCCTCCTTACAGCTTTCGATCTGCTGTTCGACACTATTGCTGGTGACAGAGATATTGCAATCCAGCCGGAATCCAAAAACCGGGCCTCCCGCAACGTAGGTACGAACCACCCGGGTACTTAAAAAAGGCAGTCTTACCTTTGCCAGAATAGGAATTTCCACGTACGCCAGGTTAAAATCCAGGTCCACCTCTTCGGGATTGACAGGTTGGGTTGGATCAGGATTTTGTAATTCTCGTAGTTGATCTGTGAACCGTGTACCTTTTTCTGCATAATATACTTCAGGGACTAAGGAGACCGGACCAAGTTGTAGGATGGAAAATGAAATACCGGCATTTAACCCCATTAAATTTTCGGAATTTTCTGTATCGGCTCCCACAAATTTAGATAAGTTTACTCCCCCGCGTATCCCAATTTGTGAATATGCTACAGTAGATGTGAACACTGTAAGCAAAACCAGGTACATAATTGTCATTCGTTTTTTCATAAGACAATCCTCTTGTTAATCCTCTTGTTAATTAATGTAAATGTATTATTTAACCGTATGAACTGCCAATATTTTTTTATGAGCGAATCAACCGGGCGTCTGAACCGGATGTTTTCTCAATATTATTTTGCTCTGAATGCAGATAAAATTTCAATCACCGTTTGCCCGGACGGTTACAGAAAGATATTTTGACATGAGTTATTCTTAGATATTTTCACTTGTTTTACGTCAATTTTATTAAATTATTGAGTCATCCACTCAATTCAACTCAATCATTATGGGCGAAGAGCGTGTTAAAGTACCAGAATCGAAGGAGCAGTCTCAAAAATTTTTGAAATATCTGCTGCGCGACGTTCGTGCGATGAGTAAGATGCTGGAAGAGGGCTGGTTCGAAATAGATAATATCCGCATCGGTGCGGAGCAGGAGGTCTGCCTTATTGACCATAATGTTAAACCGGCCCCGATTGCTATGGAGCTTTTGGAGGCGCTGGACGACAAAAGTTTTACCACGGAACTGGCCAAATTCAACCTTGAGACCAATCTTGATCCACTGCTGTTTAAGGGCAAATGCCTCTCGCAAATGGAGGTAAACATTCAGAAGAAACTGGATTTTGCCCGGGAGAAAATTAAAGAGCTTGATGGAGATATTGCACTTGCAGGAGTGCTGCCCACGATTCGTAAGTCGGATCTTGATATTCAAAACCTGACACCACTTCCAAGATACCGCGCAATTTGTGACGCGATCAATAAACTTCGGGGAGATGAGTATGAACTCAGAATTCAGGGTACGGATGAACTCCTGATGAAGTTTGATACGCCGCTCCTTGAAGCCTGCAACACCGGGTTCCAGGTGCATTTACAGGTAAATCCGGATGATTTTGTCCATAAGTATAATCTGGCCCAGGCCATCACCGGGCCGGTTCTGGCAAGTGCGGTAAACTCCCCCCTCCTGTTTGGTAAACGCCTCTGGAAGGAGACTCGCATCGCGTTGTTTCACCAGTCTGTAGATACACGGAAAGTGGGCGATCACCTCAGGGAGTCCAGTCCGCGGGTTACGTTTGGAAACCAGTGGCTGAAAGAGAGTATTCTTGAGATTTACCAGGAGGATATCGCCCGCTACCGGGTAATTCTGAGCTCTGAAATTGATGAGGATGTAGAGCAGCTGATGGAGGAGGGAAAGGTGCCCGAGCTGATGGCCCTGCAAGTTCATAACGGGACCGTGTACCGGTGGAACCGGCCCTGTTACGGAATCAGCAACGGAAAACCCCATTTAAGAATTGAAAACCGGGTGTTTCCATCCGGACCCACGGTAACGGATGAAATCGCCAATGCCGCATTTTGGCTTGGTCTGTTGAATGGAATGGACCAGGAGTATCCGGATATAAGCAAGGTGCTGGATTTTGATGATGCGAAAATGAACTTTTTTGCCGCATCCAAGCTGGGCCTGGATACGAAATTTCGATGGGTCAACGACAAGCGCTACTCAGCCGTGGACCTGATTTGCAGTGAATTGCTGCCCATGGCCAGGGAAGGTCTTGAAAGTGTGGGTGTGGATAGCGGCGACATAACCAGTTACCTGGATATCATCGAAGAGCGAACCGATGTTGGGCAGACCGGCAGCCACTGGGCCATTCAATCGTATAACTCCTTAATGAAAGACGTGACCCGGGAGCAGGCGCTAACGGCTGTAACCAACGCAACCATAAAAAACCAAAAGAAAGGTGAACCGGCACATAAATGGGGCCTGGCGAAACTGGACGATATGGAAATGTGGCAGCCGTCGTCCCTGTTGGTGGAAGAGTTTATGACGACGGATCTTTTTACGGTTCAGAAAGATGATATCATCGAACTCGTGGCTAATCTGATCGATTGGCGCCACATCCGGTATGTGCCGGTTGAGGATGACAGTAAGCATCTCGTTGGATTGGTAAGTATGCGCATGGTATTCCGCGAATATAACAATGTGATTCATGAAAAGGGGAAAGCGAGCAGTTCCGTGCAGGATGTAATGATTAAAAATCCGATCACAATCCATCCTGAAGCTTCGATATTGAAAGCTGTGGATATCATGGACAGCCAAAAAATCGGGTGCTTGCCTGTAGTGAAAAATAACCGGCTCGTCGGAATTATTACCGAACAAAATTACATGACAATCACCAAAAGGCTATTGAAACAGTTGCACAAAGGCAAAGAGAATTAACCGGAGGGTCTCTTACAGATAAACTGTCAACTCAAATGATCAAAAAAAGGTAATTAAAAAGTAACGGAACAAATGGGCAGCCATCACATATCTATCGCAAGGGATACAGAATCCAGGAAAACTTTTCTTACACACTTACTGCATGATGTAGAGGCGGTCGAGAAGATGCTCGCAAACGGCACGTTTGAAAGCGGTACGACAAGGATTGGAGCGGAACAGGAATTTTGCCTTGTGGATAAACACTTTAAACCCTCCCTGCATGGCCTGGAAGTACTCCAGAAAGTAAATGACCCTCATTTTACCCCCGAACTGGCCCGGTACAATCTTGAGATTAACCTGGATCCGGAGATACTGACAGGAGACTGTTTTTCCCGGATGGAAGAGAAATTGTGCAGCTTTCTTGGAAAAGCGGAACGAGCGGCCTCACATTTTGATGAACATATCATTTTGACGGGAATTCTGCCTTCTATCGACTACAGGGCGGTTCAGATGAAATTTATGACGCCAAAGCAGCGATATGAAGAACTTGCGGAAGTGATTCTTGAACTAAGAGGTGACGATTTCGAGCTCAATATTCTTGGAGTGGACGAACTGATGATCACCCATAACAATATCCTATTTGAAGCCTGTAATACCAGCTTTCAGTGTCATTTCCAGGTGCAGCCCGAAAACTTTGCAAACTCCTATAATTGGTCCCAGCTGCTTGCGGGTCCTGTATTATCCATAGCCGCAAATTCACCCTTACTACTTGGAAAACAGCTTTGGTCGGAGACCCGGATTGCTTTATTTCAGCAAAGTATCGATACCAGGAGCAAAGGATTTCACCTCAGGGAACGGGCCCACAGGGTTTCCTTTGGGAACCGGTGGATCGAAGATATTGGCGACGTTTTTAAAAATGATATTGCCCGCCATACGATTCTTTTCCTTACCGACATAGAGGAAGACTCCCTGGATATTTTAGACCGGGGCGGAATTCCAACATTGGATGCGTTACAGCTCCACAATGGAACGATCTACAAATGGAACAGGGCCTGTTATGGAGTTACAGAGGGTAAACCACATCTTCGAATTGAAAATCGTTATCTGCCATCCGGCCCCACCGTAACGGATGAAATCGCCAACCACGCGTTTTGGTCAGGCTTGATGGCTAATATGCCTGAGCGATACAGCAATAACTGGCATACAATCGATTTTCAAGATGCAAGGGAAAACTTTTATAAAGCGTCCATGTGGGGTATTCAAAGCGGTATGGTGTGGGATGGAGAGCTGATCTCAGCGGCAACCCTGATTCGAGAGAAGCTTCTGCCAATTGCGCGCGAGGGGTTACAAAAAATGGATGTGGATGAAAACGATATCAGCAAGTATCTTGATGTGATCCGGCAACGGGCCGATAAAAAAGCAACAGGCGCACGCTGGCTCGTTAGCAGCTATCGGAAATTGAAGGAGACCCATGGGCGGGAAGAGGCCTCAGTAATCCTGACAGCTATTTTAAATAAACGAAACCAATCAGGCAAAACGGTCGACGAATGGGATATTGCCACTCTGCAAGAAGCGGAATTTGTTGAAATACAGTACGACAATGTCAGTAACATCATGAGTACGGATCTGATTACCGTATCGGAAGACTATCTCGCGGAAATGGTGCTGAAGATTATGGAATGGAGAAATATCCATCATATGCCGGTGGAAGATAAGGAGGGTAAACTGAAAGGAATCATAACAAAAAAGAGATTGGTTGAGTATATTGAAGGAAGTAAATATTCGGAGCGTGCCACAGCTGCTGATGTTATGGACAGCGATCCGATTACTATAGATTCGGGCAGTGATATAAAATATGCCATGTTGCTTATGCTTGATGAAAAGATCAGCTGTCTGCCTGTAGTTGAAAAGAATCAATTAGTGGGAATTATAACAGATAAAGACACACAACATATCTGGAGCAAGATTAAGAAAACGGAGAATGCAAAAAACTGAGAAACGGGAACTACATATTCGGGATACAGAACGTATTCGGTGGTCCGTACCGGGTGATACGAATGGACCCGTTCTTGTTATTTTTGCAGGGATTCATGGAAATGAAACGGCGGGGGTCCACGCCGTTGACCATGTGGCAGGAACGCTGCTCAATGAAAATGAATCACTAAACGGGCATTTATACGCAATTTCAGGCAATATGAAAGCACTGGAGTTGGGTGTGAGATACGTGGATACGGACCTGAACCGCATTTGGGAAAACGGGTTTGAGAACCATCGACCAGGGTCGCACCATACAAATATTCACTCGGTTGAGTATAAGGAGAGCCTTGAAATTAAACATGCTGTAGAGTGGATCCTGGACAAACACAAGGAGGATGCCTCCCGCTTTATTTTTGTTGATCTGCACACAACCTCCTCGGAAAGCTGTGCATTTATTCTGATTAACGATACGCTTGCAAACCGGAAACTGGCCCGTAAATTTCCGGTTCCTCAAATTTTGGGATTTGAGGAAAATATACGCGGAACACTTCTCAGCTATATCAATAACCTCGGGCATTTATCGATTGGGTTTGAAGCGGGTGCACACACCAACGAAGCATCCATTTATCGAAGTTGTGCTTTTCTGTGGCTCACCATGCACTGGCTGAATATTCATAAGCTGTCAGATGATGAGGTACGCAGGTATGAACATGAGCTGGATATTCATCCGGATCTGCCGGATTCTTATTATGAAGTGAAATATCACAAGATCGTTGAAGACCCGGCGAAGTTTGAAATGATTCAGGGATTTAAGAATTTTGATAAAATCGAAAAGGGGACGCCTCTTGCAAAGGAGAATGGAGAGTGGATTGAGGCACCGGTATGGGGACGGATCTTTATGCCTCTCTATCAAAAAAAGGGACGCGACGGGTTCTTGATCATTCGGGAAGTATCTGCTTTTTGGCTTTCATTATCTGCCTATCTCCGAAAAAGTTTTATTCATAAGCTGCTGAAATATTTACCCGGTGTACATATTAAAAGTGAACAGGCGTTTCGTATTGATTTGCGGGTAGCCCGGTTTTTAGTAAAAGATATTTTTCACCTTTTCGGGTACCGCGTCATTCAGGAAGATGAACACACCCTGATCTGCTATAAACGTTAATTATATCATTAACGATTAGAATCAATATCTTTGAGCAGTTACTCCGAATTACAATAAGACATTATTAGGTGATGTTTTACCAGCTATTTAATAATGAACAGAATCATTCGTGCTTTTTAGAGTTTTCGGTTCTTTCAGCCGGTTGGCAGATCCTTTCGGACGCGGCAATCTTAAAGAAAAAACACAAAGGTTTATGAAGAACATTTCTATATCAGAAAATTCCACAAAATCGGGTAACTCATCCTTTCTTGTAGTTAATTTCACTTCTATAATCTAATATCTTTCATCTAATATCTCATAAAACATGCTTGATTTTCGATTTGTTGACGGTACCCGCCTCACCGCTGTAGTCGAGGCATTGATATTTTCAAGCCCTGAACCTATTAGCTGGCAGAAGCTGGCCGAAATTGTCAAAGAGAGCGAGGAGGAGTTGGAGCTGGATGACCAGGTTATCAGGCGAATAGTAACCCGGCTGAATGAACGATACGAGGAGAACGATTTGTCGTTTAGAATCGAGGAAACCGGGGGTGGCTTTACCTTTGTGACTCAGCCTCGATACCATCCCTGGCTGAGTATATTTCAGCATGAAAATGCCTACCGCAAATTATCGCAGTCGGCCACGGAAACGCTGGCCATTGTGGCGTATCGGCAGCCCATTACAAAGCCGGAGGTTGACCAGATCCGAGGGGTGGATTCCGGCTACATCCTGCGGCAGCTTCTGGAAAAAATGTTGTTGAAGGTGTCGGGTCGGGCCGATTCACCGGGGAAGCCGCTTCTCTATAAAACCACAAAACACTTCCTAAAGCACTTTGGAATCAACTCGGTGGATGAGCTGCCGAAACCGCGCGAGATAGACGAAATCCTGAAAGATGATGATATGGCCGACCACCGGCGCCTTCTGATGGAACGGCAGATGGAGCTGGAGGATGAAGAAGCACGGGTGATGTTTGAAGAGTACACTGAGAAGAGAGAAGAGACAGGAGATGACGATTCGGACGGGGAGAACAGCAGCCCGGTACATGGGGCCGCCAGTAAAAACGGAGCCGGCCATGATCAGAATGATGAAGAAAAACCTGAGTGAGGCAACCTTTAACCTCCGGTCGGCCGAATTGATAATCTTACTCAAAGTGTGTACATTTATACACACTAATGTAAACAGTTCGATTTCAATCTCTTCTAATGTCTGAAAAAAGTATAACCGCCTCCGTATTGTGGGACCGCCTGGGTATCGGTGTTTCTACGGTTTGTGCCATCCACTGCCTGTTTTTGCCTGTATTCATCGCACTCATGCCCGTGGCAACCGTCAGCAGCGTGCTGAGCCACTGGCTGCACCCGCTCTTTGTGCTTCTGATCGCTCCCACCGTCTACTTTGCCGCAAAACGAAGTCATTTCGAAAAAAGGGTTACGGGTTTGCTTCTGGTCGGATTTGTGCTCGTTCTTGCAGGATGGCTAATCGGCCATTACTGGCTTGGATTCTGGGCGGAAACAGGGCTAACAATGGGCGGTAGCATTTTTCTTATCGTCGGCCATTGGCGAAATTACAGGCACCACCAAACATGCGAAAACAAGGCACATGAGCATCACCCGATTGAAAAAGAAGCCGAATAAACAGCATAGATTGTATGAAGCGACTCAATTTCACACTCGATGACGATACCGTACAACTGCTTGAAAAACTGTCGGGCACGTACTACGGGGGTAATAAATCTCAAACCGTACGAGCCGCCCTGGAAAGCCTGGCATCACACGCCGGCCAGGAGGGCTGGGTAATCAAAGGCTATACGCCGGTGAAAGCTGATCATGAAGTGAGCTGTCACAGCTGTGGAAATGAACAACACGAGGGAAATGTGCTCTTCAAGCCGGTTTTTGAGCGGGGAAGCAGTCCGTCCGCAATAAAATCTATCCCCAGTGTAGAGTGGGTAGAGTGTCCGGAGTGCCTGGAATCAAAATAATTCTGTTTGTCGGGGATGACATCCAAACGATGGCTAAGATGTTGTAACGGTTACTTTCTCACCTTTTTCTTCTCTCTCTTCTCTACCCAAGATAATTAATAAAATCCGTATGACCTTCTTTACAGGTTGGTAGCAGATATCGATAGTTCATAACGCAAAATTAATAGTTTAGGTAAGGCTAATAATTAAGTATATTTCGGGGAAACTTAAAAAAACTCGTCCGAAATGAAGACAATAATATTCCTGATCGGTATCCACATTCTATTTATTCCCGTTGGGTCGATTGCCCAGGATGATGATAAACTGCGGGGGGAGGTGCTTGAGGCGACATCAGGAGAGCCCATCCCCGGAGCAACGATTCAAATCCTGGAAACAGACCGTGGAGCGGCAGCTGATAGCGAGGGACAGTTCGAAATTGACGGCCTCCCAAAGGGCAGCTATATGCTATTGATTCGTGCGATCGGCTATTCCACCGTACGTTATCAAGTGGATCATCCTGTGGAAGATTTTATAGTCATTGAGATGCAGCCAGAGGTAATCCGGGCGGATGATGTGATCGTCACAAGCTCGCCGCTGGGCCGAAATATCCAGTACCAACCCGCGGAGGCCTTCAATGCCGAGATGCTTCAGAAGAAAGCGGCTCCAAGCCTCGGAGAAATATTGGACGGAACCCCGGGAGTGGCCACACGCTCCTACGGGTCAGCCCCTTCGCGGCCTGTGATTCGCGGGTTTGACGGAGACCGGGTTCTGGTGATGCAGAACGGGGAACGAATGGGGGATCTTTCCGGGACGGCCGTGGATCACGCCGTTGGGCTCGATCCGTTGGCCATGGAACGGGTTGAAGTGGTCAGGGGGCCGGCCAGCCTGCTGTATGGGTCGAGTGCCATCGGGGGAGTTGTCAATATGTTTAGCAGTGATATGCCGCGTGAATGGGATCCCGGTACATCGGCAACCATTAAATCTCACGCCGCCACTATGAACAGTATGGGGGCCGGCCTGGTGCGATCCCAGTATGGAACGGAACGTTTTGCGGTAACCGGGCGAATGATATACAGAAATGGAGGTGATCTACAAACCCCGGAAGGCCGGCTGCCAGATACAGCCATCGATAACCTGAGCTATGGCGGCGGCATTGGGTACCGTGAAGGCCCGTTAGAAACCAGCCTGTCACTCTCCGGCATGGATTATGCCTACGGGCTGCCCGAGGCGATCGATTTGATGGATGAATCGATTGAAATTCGTATGAACAGGGTGAACTTGCAGAGTATTTCAACCCTGGAGATGCAAGGATTCTTCGAACACGCGGAATTGCGGGTGCATTACAGCGATTACCACCATGATGAAGTAGCCATTGAGCGGCTGCAGAATCAAACCGTCATGGAGGCGATCGACATTTCATTTGATCAGCAGACGCTTAGCAGCTCCCTTATTCTCCGACACCGGCCAGTGGGCGCCATGGAAGGTGCCGCGGGGCTGAGTTTTAACTCATCCGCTATTTCGGTTGGAGGTGGTGATGCGCTGACGCCTGACGCCTCCGGGTATTTTTTGGCCGGGTACATTTACGAGGAGATCGGCCTCGGGAATCAGTTTACGGTGAAAACCGGGGCCCGGCTGGAGTGGAAGGAGACATTCGTGAAAACAAACGAACTCTTTACGGACGCCTCACTTTTTGAAGACCGATCGGATATGATTTTATCAGGTGCTTTTGGCATCAACTATTCGCCCACATCGAAATGGACAGCAGGACTGCAGGTAGCCCGGGCGTACCGAACCCCAACAATCGAAGAACTGTACTCCTTTGCGCCACATGCGGCAGCCGGATCCTTCGATATTGGCGATCCCACTCTCGAAAATGAGTTCAGCCTCGGTGCTGATCTCTTCACCGAGTATACATCTTCTGTCGTTACCTCTCAGCTTTCGCTGTACGTGAATAGAATCGACAATTTTGTAGATTTTTCGCCCACCGGGGAGACTCATCAACCCTCGAGTTTACCGGTCTTTGAATACGGCTCAAAAGATGCGCTGGTGTATGGATTTGAGTTTAGCACCGACGTGGGGATTACGGATCGCTGGCAGGCCGGTGTTGGCCTGGACTATGTGCGGGGGCGAGAGCGCAGCGGTGAACAACACAACCTGACATTTATGCCGCCGTTTCGCACGCACCTGAAACTGATGTACGATAGCGGCACCTTTTGGGCGGGACCCAGGGCACGGATTGTAAACCGGCAGGGCCACGTAGCCCCGAACGAGAAACCTACACCCGGCTACCTGCTTGTGGGGGCTGATGCCGGGTATCGATTTGGCCATGGGGTTACCATCAGTCTCCGTCTTGATAACCTGCTTAATGAACGCTACCGCGATCACCTCAGCCGGGTAGAAAACCGGGATGCCCCGATGCCGGGTCGAAATCTGAATGCGGTGGTTCGATGGGAGTTTTGATATTTGTTTACTCTGTATCAACCAAATATTTTCGATTTAAAGTGAGTAATAATTATACCGTACTATCATTCTTGTAATAGAAAATCAAAAGTGTTTGATACAAAACAATAAGATTGTTGGTTTCTAAGCAACAAATACAGAGTGATGGACGAGAGTGACAAGGGGATAGCTGAAGTGTTAGTATCGAATGGAATAGAATGGGTGCTCTCACGATAGAGGTGTTGAGTACTGAGAGTATTGGCTTGCAGTTCGCTGATAATATGGCTCTTGAAACAAGAAAGAACGCCCATGCGTTTTTGGAGGCATGAGTTGTGAATTTGACTGGCAAGAGACGATGTTTAAAATCATTGTGGATTTAACCTCAAAGATCAAGAAGGTGGTGCTACGTTCACAAACAAGAATTTCAAGATTGTGTCTTTTGTGAAATACCGTTTCCTCATTTGTGGTAAATCCTGAATGTCGGTCAATTTAGAATTTTCTTCAATCTTAAGCATATTGAGTCATGAAATGCTCCACTGGAAAAAATCAATACAGCACAAAATTTCTGGCAGAAATGTCGCTGATTGATATTCACATTCATCGTAATTTTCTGCCCGACCAGGGGCCGCAAAACGTCTACCAGTGTGAGTTTTGCGAAGCCTGGCATCTGACAAGTAAATCCCCGGAACGAAATGACCGACTGCAGCAGATGATTGATTCAGGAGAAATGAAGAGAAAACAGCAGGCGAGGCGGTGGGAGTGAAGATTTCATTTTAAGCTGGCTGTGGATGACTTCCGAAGTCTCACAAACCGTTCGGAACAAAGTCACGAAATTCCCTTCTGGAACCTCTCACGCAACTCAACAATATAAATAGCCAGTTCATCCCGCACTTCTTTCGCCCGGGCATAGTATTCGAGGTAGATGTCGCGGTCAAGAAGCTTCTTTTCCCCGATTTCGAAAAGCGCGTCCAGCATTTGGTTGGCTGCCGTTAAGCCTCGTTTGCAGTTAGCGATATTGCCGCCCAGGCTTTCTATCTCAAACCCGAAGCTGAATCCACCCGCTATTTTTGCCGGCGGGATCGTGATGGATCGGGCAAAGGCCTTTACAGATTCGTCTTCTACATCTGCAAGATATTCATCGACCATATTCATTGCATCAATTGTGAAATCAAATGCCAGCTGATGCAGCGGCAGATCTTCAAAGCTGTCAAACTCTGTGGGCTCATATCCGGTCCGTTGTTTCCATTCCTCGCCCTCTTCGTATTCATCAACTAAATCGTTCATCCACTCATCAAATGTGTCATCGGCCTCATCGAGGAGATGAGTCCAGCCCATCTCTTCAGCAATAATTCTGTCGCGATCGGGGTGATCCATATATTTTTTAAGCAGCGCAGAATATTTATCTGTTCGCCTGTCCGATTCTTTGAAAAACTCCTCCCACCGATGTTCATCCCAGATCTCCGGTTCGTTCTCTTCTTCATTTCCAAACGGGTGATAGTTCTCACTCATGATGGCCTCCTGTTTGTTTAGTTGATTGTCAAAGCTGCAGCTAAAATGTAATACGTCAGTATATATGTGTCAATTCAAATGACGCTTTCAACCCGTAAATTTGTCTCCGGAAGATCAAAAAAATGCTCAGATCCCCCCATTGGGTGCGCTACAAATATTTGAATAGAACCAGAATTTGGCAAACTACATCATACAATTGTGTTTGGCTTTTTCATTTAATCGTGATTTATTACGATCAATATTTCTTATTTATAATCAGACTAAATAACAGAGCAATTCTACAGAATGGATTCAACTCTACGATATTTTACTCTTTTTCTTGTTGCGATGACATTTGCACTTGTTACCTCGTGTACCCGGGAAACAGAACCGGCTGAAGGTCCTGATGCACCATCGGAGGTTTCACAGCCGGATGAAATACCGCTTATCTACCATATGAGCTTCATCAGTCGCTATACCCAAAAACTATACTTTGCCGGGGACGCAGAAAACTGGGAACTGGCCGATATCTACAATCACGAAATCGAGGAGATCTCTGAGGATATCGTAGCCAGGGGCGAGATGCATGATGGAATTGACATCAGTCAGCTAATGGAATCAATGCTGCTGCCTCAGGTTGAACGATTGGAAGAAGCAATTGATGCCGGTGACCGCCGGATGTTCCTTGATCGCTACAACGTGATGATTCAATCCTGCAATAACTGCCATCAGTCGTCGGATTACGGTGCCGTAAAAGTAACCGTGCCGGAATCGAATTCTTTCAACCAGGATTTTAGCGCTAACTGACATTTAACGTAGGCCATCCATAAAAGTCCGGGTAAATCCTTTCAGGTTTTATGAAATATAAATTCAGGGAGATGTTGTACACTTTCGAACCTGACAGGTCAATTTCTGATGTGACACTGATCTGGCGCTGTAAAATAAAACCGGCTTGTTTCTTGAACAAACCGGTTTGCCGTGTGATCATGATGCATTAAAATCGAATGCTTAAATCCCCGAAAATAACCCTGCCCGGTTCGGGTACCGGGGCCGCAGTAAAGGGATTTTTGGCATTCAGGTGATTCACATACTGTACATCAAACAGGTTTTTGATGCCGGCCTGAAGAGATATGGAGCTGCTGATCCTCCAGCCGCCCTGCAGATCGGCCACCTGGTATTCATCCGTGGATGTTTCTCCTCTTGCGGATGCCACACGCTCCTGAGACCCGACAAATTCCAGTTGTCCCTCCAGATAAACCGGCCGGTTTTTGACATCATATCGCAATCCGATGGCGCCGGAGAAAGGTGAAACACCAAGGGCGGGTTCATCCAGCTCAGTATCTTCTCCCCAGAGATAACTTAGTGTTCCGCTAACCTGCCACTGTTCAAGGAACCGGTTTGTGAGCGATGCATCGAACCCGGCAAATTCTGCAGATCCGTTAATGTATTGGAATACAGTTTCCGGACTGAGCGGGAGCCGTTTTGGCAAATCTGTGGGTGATAGTGTAATGTAGTTATCCATGGACCGCACAAATCCATTCAGTGTGAACCGGGTCTTTGGGTAACGAGCATCGATCCAAAGGTCGGCTTGCGTGCTGCGTTCCGGGTCGAGGGTCGGATTTCCAACAAATTCCGCACTGGTTTGGGCTTTGCTTGCCGGGATACGATCGGAATAGCGCTCGGATGCATCGGCGGTTCGTGATCTGGTTCCGGCCCCCAGTCCGATTGACCACTCGTTTGAAAGTGAATAATCCAGCGTGGCGGAAGCGCTCAGGTTTGTTTCCCGATGATCGAGATCGGTTGATACGTTCTCAGCAAAAAATTGGCTGATGGTGTCCGCATCGGCAGAAACCAGGTCAACCCGGATAGAAGCGGTGCCGCTCAAGCGGTTCGAAAATGAGTAGTTCAGGCGGTTGTATACACCCAGGTCGGTTATCGTTGCTTCAGGCCACATCAGATCCAAAAAGAGCTGCATGCCATTGTCCCGCCGCGCAATGGTTCGTGTGGCATCGCGGAATGAACGGTAGATATCGCTGCCAATCTCCCATTCCCAGCGGTTGTCCCTGCTTACCGTGGCAGCAAGCTGTCCGCCATACACGTAATTCTTGGTGTCGACCTCCACATCCAGTGCAAAGGGCGGCATCCGGTTGGGATTTGGCTGTGCCGTGGGTTTTTGATCATTGTCCATCCCGTGAAGAACATTATTCATGTAGATCCTGGCTTTCAGGTTTTGAAGGGGGCTGTTTTCGGGCGTCCACTCCCAGAGTGCCGAGGCGTTGTAAGTATCGAAAAATTCAGCGTCGAGCAGCCGGCCGGGATAGTCGATATCCTGCTGGTTCTGGTATCCAGCGGAGAGGGTCAGGCGGGAGGTCTGTGTGGTGGAAATGTCGAATTTTCCGCGAATTTCCTGCGACAGGTAATCGCCGGGAATCGGCGTTCCGTTGCCCGATTCGTAGTTATCTCCGGAGCGTCTCGCACCGCTGATTACATATCCTACGTTGCCAGACCGGCCAAAGAGTGACACGGCGTTCTCAATGGTGTTGAAGTTACTGTCGTAGCCGCTGGTTATTTTTCCGGCGATACCCGTTTGCAGGGAGTTCAGGGATTGTGTCTGAACACGGATGGCCCCCATATTTCCGGCACCCCAGTTGAGAGCATAAGGGCCTTTTACGACTTCAATGGATTCAATCATCATGGGGTCGAGATGGCTGAGCGGGGAGTCCATGCGGGCGGGACCGGCCGGGAAAATACGGGTGCCGTCGAGGTAGGTTCCGATCTCCGTTTCGCGAAGCCCGCGAATGACGGGATCCAGGCCGATAGGCCCGCGCCGAACAGCATCTACGCCGTTCAGACTTCGTAAAAGTTCGCCAGAATCGCGGGGATTGGCTTTTCGAATGTCGGACTGCTCCAATTCCAAATCGGCTTTAAGATCGGGACGCAGAGAGGTGACAACAATTCCTTCCAAAACCGATTGGGAAGGCTCCAGCTCAATTGTCAGACGAAGGGTTTCATTTTCCGAGATGATAAGCTCCAGCTGCCTGGTTTCATAGCCAATAAAAGAGACGCGGAGAGTATAACTTCCGGGCGATAGTGAAGAAATAACAAATCGTCCGTCACTGTCTGTCGACGCACCGCGGTCGAGGCCCGGAATAAATAGATTTGCTCCGGCAACAGGCATCGATGTTTCTGCATCAAGAACGGTTCCTTCAGCTGTTCCGGATGTTTGGGCTTGCACGCTCTGCAAAGGGCCGCATAGAAATAGAAAAACAAGAAATATGTGTATAAATAATCGTTTCATAGCTATAGACTTTTCAGGATCAGGCTGACATCTTCAGCTGATCTTCGTTGAAATTTTTGAATTTTAAACATGACATACCTGCTACACCGCGTGAAAAAGGCTTCGGCGGAAATTAAAAGTACAGGTCAGGAAAGGAGAAGGGAAAACCGGGGGGGAGGAGAAGGTGGACCGGTAATCCAGGATGCAAACTGAAGAGATTTCACAGGATTAAAAAAATGTACCTGCGGGGGAAGTGTTAGAAATGAGGCGTTACATAGTGTAGCCGTGAACATTTGAGACATAAACTGGGTGAGCTGCATAGCAGACATACCAGCCGCATCGTGATCAGGGGAGGAGTGTTTGTCAATCGAACACATTCCGTTACAGTCCCTAACATTGTCCATATCGTGATTGTGATTCATCTCCATTTCCGCAGAGGTGTGTCTGTGGTCCGATTGTGCATGCAGGCAGTGCAGGGTACAGGGAATCATGTATCCGGTAATGCTGAAAAACAGCGAGAGAATGAGTACTACGGAGAAGAAACGCTTCAAAAGAGGATCCATTGTTGTGATGAATAAGTATCAATGTACATGTTTTAATTAAAAAATTCATGAATGAGAAGCGATGTCATAAAATTGTTACTCCCGGTAAATTGAAAGTAGTCATGAAAAAAATTTTGATTGCTGAATTCTTTATTGTTGGTGACTAAAACAGGGGGGCGTTTCGAAGCATTTTCAGCAGAAGCTTGTAGAGATCGTCGTTTCGGTAATTATGTCGAAATTCACACTCCTTCAGGTGAAATCGAAAGGTAGAGGAGTGGATTCCCTTGATTTTTGATAACCTGGATTTTGTATTTCCCCAGAAACTTTCTACCCGGTTTAGCTTACGCCTGGAGGATTCCTGATGCAACGTATCACCGCCAACAAAGTGATAGTCGCCGGTTTTCAAATCGATCATCAGATCGTATTGATGGTCATTTTACCGGAGTACTTCACCAGTCGTTTTCACAACAACATCCATATAAATCTTTTCATCCTTCTCCCTGATCAAAATGACATAATGGTCTGTATCAGACGGTTCGTTTCCTGGGGTTTGGCGTAACCATGCGGGAGATGCAGCCTCGGTATACCGGGTGATTTTTTTTCGGATTTCAGTCAGGTACCGATTTACCGTATTTCGTTTAAACCGGTCAGTTCCGCAATCTGAATGGCGGTCAGATCGATGGAAAAAAACCGCACAAGCTCTCTGAATTTGGCTTCACTAATTTTTGAACGGTTTACGTACTTGTTATTCATTGGTAATCAATGACTTCGTAGAATACTTAATCTTTGAAATAGTCATGCACCCGTTTTACAGCAAAAAATAGCGCCTGATCTATGCATGATACGACAATTACCTGCGATGACGGAACATTTTCATTCACTGTACCGGATGGGTTTGACGATGAGATGGAACTTATCATTTCCCGGGTTGGATATAGATCCGAATATTCCGGTCCAGGAGTAGACTTCCGAAGTCTCTTCTAACCTGTCGTTGTTTAGTGATAGTATTGAATTTTAAATCTCAAAAAAGAGCCAAAAGACTTCGGAAGTCTTAGGACCTAAGAGATCGCTTCGCAATTAAGAAAACCCTCTGGAGTGATCCGGAGGCGTTTTTAAACGAGATTCGGCGAACAATGAAGCCCGGCGGACAGCTTGTACTATCTTTTGTTGAAAAAGAATCCATGAAATCGATGCCTTTTACAGCATTCGGATTCAACTTATTCAATGAGAGTGATGTTGCAGCCTTAGTCCGGAAGGCCGGCTCTGAACCGGTAAAAACTCTGGAAAAATCGGATGAAACAATCAGTGCCAACGGGGATGAGATTACCCGCACTTACATAATCTTATCATCTATTCGGCGACGAGTTATTTGATCAAAGAAAAAGAGAAACCTGTTGACATCCACCTGAATTCACGGTACCATAGATGCGCATCAGGTTCCCGTCGGGCATAGACCGGGCGGGATGAAAAGGGAATCCGGTGAAAGTCCGGAACTATCCCCGTAGCTGTAAGCTCCGTCAACATCTTCAGTACATATAGCCACTGTCCAGTCTGCCTGTTGAGGGCCCGGACGGGAAGGCTGCTGAGGAGGAGCAAGTCAGAAGACCTGCCTGTTTGCATATCAATATTCAGGCTTTCGGAGGAAAAGCCGGGAATGTGGAACTGCTCTGTCCATGCTGCAGGTATGGATATACTCCGTAGTACACCTTTCTATTTTTTCTCGAAAGCTCATTGGTTAACCCAAAAAAAAATCAGACCATGAGCAAAATATACATACTTATCCTGGGGCTTTTATTGTGCGCCTCCTCTATTCAAGCACAAGAAACCGGGCCAACAGAGCCCGCAGCTGCCGATACACTTGAACTTGACCGTGTGGTTGTTACCGCTTCAAAGATTCCGCTTACCCAGCGTGAAACGACCAAGCCGGTTATTGTGATATCCCGAGCTGAAATCGAGCAGAACAGCGGACGCAATCTCTCGCAGGTTCTGAACCAGCAGAGCGGCATTCGCGTGAACGATGCATACGGTGCCCCGTCCAACGGGCGAATTCTATACATGCAGGGGGCCGCGGCCCAAAACACACTCATTCTTGTAGATGGCCTACCGATTAGCGATCCCTCGGGCGTTGGCGGGCTTTTTGATCTCCGGCTGCTGCCCACAAATAACCTGGAGCGCATTGAGATAATTAAGGGCAGCCAGTCAACACTCTACGGCACGGATGCCATAGCAGGGGTTGTGAACCTCATCACCCGAAGCGGCGGCGACCGGCTTGTGAATGCAAACGGTCAGCTATCGTACGGCTCTTTCAATACATTTGGCGGCAATGTCGGGATCAGCGGGTCAGATGGTGAACGGGTGAGCTACTCTGTCTCCTACAATCGTGAATCGAGCGATGGATTTAGCGCGGCCAGCGAGCCGGACGACAGCAGCAATTTTGGTGACGATGGATTTACAATGGATGCTTTCCACGCAAAAGCAAAAGCTACAATTACTGACGGGTTTACCATTTCTCCGTTTGTAAACTTTTCGCAAAACGAAGGCGATTTTGACGGCGGCTCGTTCCAGGATGCCGATAATTCGTATACGCTTGAACTGGTTAATCCGGGCCTGCAAGCTCTTTTTTCCAAGGGTGATTTGCGGCTGAATGGCGGGTACAACTTTACGCAGACACTCCGCTCGTTTGAGAGCCAGTTCGGGGTGAACGAATTTGAGGGACGTCTGCACAACGCCGACCTGTTTGGTGATTACCGCATCTCGGACAACCTCCAGGTCCTGGCGGGATTGAACCTGCAGGACTTTATCATACCCGAAACGGTGGAGGAGACTGTAAACGAAGAGGGTGAAACAGTACCGGTGATGGATCCCAGGAGAGATGCACAAATTCTGAGTCCATATGCAACGATTTACCTGAAAGATCTGGATGGATTTAGTGCCGAAATTGGGTACAGGCTGAATAACCACAGCGAATATGGCAATAATTCAACCTTTAGCTTTGCACCCGCTTATGATCTTTCCGATCAGGTAAAGCTCTACGGATCCATCAGCAGCGGCTTTAAAGCGCCTACGCTCGATGAACTCTTTGGACCGTTTGGTGCAAATTCCGAACTGGATCCCCAGGAAAGCCTCTACTACAACGTGGGGGTGGAATCCTACCTGATGGATCAAACGCTCAAGCTTTCCGCGCAATATTTTAACCGCGAGATTGATGACCTGATCCTGTTTACCGCGCAGGGATATACCAACCGTGACCGGCAGAACGACCAGGGTGTAGAGCTGACGGCCGACTGGATCATTAACAGCCGCCTGAAAGCAGGCGCGTGGTACAACTACCTTGATGGCGAGATTACAACCTTCGGACAGAATGGAGAGAGCAATAGCCGCAGCAACCTGATTCGGCGTCCAACCAACAGTTTCGGATTTCATGCGGGAATGGCTGTTGCCAAGGATCTTCATATACGCATTGACGGCGAGTATAACGGCGAAAGGGATGACCTCTTCTTTAACCCGGCCAACAACTTTGCGCGGGAAGATGTTACTCTTGATGCTTATACACTTGTGAACTTCTATAGTGAATACAGGGTGAATGAAGGCCGAATCACAATTTTTGCCGACGTAAAAAACCTATTCAACTCCGATTTTACCGAGGTGTATGGATTTAATACCACAAGCACGGCTGTCAAAGCGGGATTTCGGTTGAACTTGTAGCTGAGTTACAAGGCGGATAACTCTGCGTTTAATAGAAACATTCGGTAATAAACGGAAATGGAACGGCAGGCTCATGAGAATGGCCTGCCGTACTATTTTACATCATTGATGAATGACCATCTGAACTCTACTCCTTAAAAATGGAAGGGTCCGGCATATCGTTTTCAAAAAAGACGGTACGGTTGCAGAACTTGATTGCCAGGAACAAGGAGAGAATGGTTCCGGAAAAGATTGCCAACATAATCATAATCTGGTACTGGATGGCGGTCATGGGTGAGCTGCCGCTTAGAATCTGCCCGGTCATCATTCCGGGAAGCGAAACCAGGCCGATTGTGGCCATCGATGCCAGTGTGGGGTTGGCCGCTTTCTTGAGCGCGCTCTGGAAAAAGGGATAGAGTGCCTCGGCGCGTGTGGCCCCGGACGCAAGGTAGAACTGGTAGCGCTCCTTGTTGTTTCTCAGGTTGTAGTAGAAATCGTTGATGCCGATGACATTGCTTCGCAGGCAGTTTCCGAGAACCATTCCGGTTATGGGAATGGCGTACTGCGCTTCCAGGAAGGTACGCAGCTGAATGACCAGCTCCAGGAAAAAAAGATTGATCAGGATAATGCCGAGAAAGGTGGCAAAAAAGATCGGTATCACCAAGCTTCGTTTGGGCTTCAGGTCGCTCCGGTCGATCGTGGCAAAATCGGCTACCACCACCATCACCATAATCCAGGCTGTATTAACCCAGGCGTTATCATAGTCGAACAAATATTCCAGGTAGTATCCCACGAACAGGAGCTGCAGGGTCATTCGGATCGTGGCGATTACCATCTGCCGGTTCAGGCCGGTTTTGTACCACCAAAAAATAGCGGCCGGAATAAGTAAAATGATAAAGCCGATGGCGAGCTGAAACCAGCTCAGTTGAATAATATCCATAACCGTCAGGTTCGTTTGTCGAGGTCAATCACCCGGTCGCACCGTTCAATCCAGAACGGATCGTGCGAGGTGGACAGGATGGAGTGTGTACTGTTTGACAGCAGGTGCTGAATAGCCTTCTCCTTTGACGCTTTATCGAGGGCTGAGGTTGGCTCATCGAGCAGCATGACCGGCTTTTTCAGCATCATACAGAGCGCCAGGCCTGCACGCTGACGCTGGCCGGTCGACAGGTCTGAAAACGTTTTTTGAAGTGTCTCCGGTTCAAGGCCCAGGTCGGAAAAGATATTAATCATTTGTTCATCGGAAGGAACGGAGTTGCCGCTCTGTTTGAACCGGAACGGATACTGCATCACCTCCAATGTCGAGCCTTCACCGATATTCAGATCCTGAGGCAGCCAGGCTGTCCGGCTCCGAAACTGTCTGAGCCTGTTACCCGTCAGCGGGCTGTTTTCCCATTCGATCCGCCCCTCGTCAGGACGCTCAAAACCCAGGATCAGTCGAAAAAGGGTAGATTTTCCACTTCCCGATTCTCCCTTTACCACAACGTTCTCGCCCTCTTTTAAATGAAAATGGAACCCATTAAATATGGATTCACCGGGATAGGAAAAGCTGATGTTGGAGCCTTGCAGAATCATGGACCTGTCGTGTTCGATTGTTCACGATAAGGTAGGGGATGCCGGTTCAGATCACAAAAAAAGCTCACTCTTTCGGTACGGAATAGATCGATCAATCCATATGATGTTCGCGATAGAGTTCGTCCAGCTCGGAGGCGGAAAAGCCGAGCATCTTCATATCCCGGTAAAATCCGGGAAGTTTCTCCATGATGAACTCTTTCCGTTTCATTTCAAGCACACGATCGAACGCATGGTCCGAGATAAAATAACCCACACCGCGTTCATTGTAGAGCACGTCCTGATCCTGTAAAAAATGGTAGGCACGGATGGCCGTGTTAGGGTTTACTTCCAGCTGAACGGCAACATCCCGAACAGATGGAATACGCTCATCGGGCGTCCATTTTTTGTTTAGAATCTGATTGCAAAAATGGTCGGCGATCTGCAGATAAATCGGCCTGTTGTCTGAGAAATCCATCACGCCACCTGTCGGTTTTTGAGGCGGTAATAGCTTAACGTCAGAAAGAATACGGTTGGCGGAATAACAGATGTCAACTCAAATATTAATCTGTTGACTTCACTATTAGAAGTTAAGCCCATAAATGCAGGATAAAAGAAGTGAAGGTTAATGGGCCCATAAATAAATGAAATAATTCCGCTCAGTAACACTGCTCCTATAAAAAAGAGCACGATTGAGAATGCGGTTTTTAAAAAATTGTACTGCCTGAATAGAGCTGCTCCAAGAAGAAATACACTATTGAACAAAAGATAGAAAAGGAGGACACTGTTTAAATAAATATTTGTAAGGGATGCCATGTTCAACGGATCAGAATTAAAGAACATCTGTCCTGCTAAATTGCTAAAGAACAAGTTTAACGTAAGAATAGAAAGCGCACCGATAGTATAAAGAAGGTATGTGACTACCCACCCAGAAGCCAGTTTTTCGG
Organism: Bacteroidota bacterium; assembly: GCA_009909035.1. Taxonomy (GTDB): domain Bacteria; phylum Bacteroidota; class Rhodothermia; order Balneolales; family Balneolaceae; genus SW132. The sequence goes on along the minus strand of JAAAOB010000114.1, from coordinate 13,827 downwards.
TGGTTGTTGCAGGAAGTGTGAGGAATCTGAAAGCAGTATCGTTTTTATGAAGCTCATTAAATATCGAGGCTGTAAATATGAAACCAGCAATCTGGTATAGCACAGTGCCTGTGGACAGCATAATCACAGTTTTCTCCCTTGCACCTCCATCTGAATCAAATAACATCAAAATGCACCAATAGACGAATAAACCAACTATACCACCTACAGCACCAAGGATGATTTGTTTTTTGTTGAGCACCAGGGTTCGATGAAGGACCTGCTTGAACCGTTCGAATGAAAAGCTGTTTGTCATCGGTAATGATTTCATGCCGTCACCTTTTTGAATTCATCTTGAAATAGTTCAGTGTTGGTGATGATCCCGTTGAACAGAAGCTCAAGGTCTAACTCGCCTGAATCTCTGCTGAGGGCTTGATCTTGATTAGCACCGCAAATTGCATTCATACCTCCAAGCGTCTCTTCACCATAGAGGTAAGTCAGATCTTCATCCTTTGAGATCGTCGTGAACCTCAGCGCCTCTCGAATCGTGTTTAGACCGTGATTAAAGATGATGTCACCATGTTTGATAATTGACACCTGATCAATCATGGCACCTAAGTCCCGAACCTGGTGAGTGGAGATCACAATGCAGCGGTCGCTGTAATCAAGCGATGCAACGATTTTTCGGAATTGACTTTTTGATGGGATATCAAGCCCGTTTGTGGGCTCATCCATGAGCAGCACACTTGTATTGGTTGCAAGCGCAAAGGCGATCATAAACTTTTTCTGCTGACCGTAGGAGAGCTCCTGCAAGGCAGATGACGGATCGACGTTAAAGGTGTTAATTGAGGATTCCATCATCTCCATGTCAAACCCCGGATAAAATGGCGCATGAAGCTGCACATATTTATATCCGGTCATGGAGGGGAGTGTAAACTGTTCCGGAACGAGAAACAGATCGCTCATCATTTTTGGAGAGCGGTCACGTGCGGGCACGCCATTCAGCGTACAGGTGCCGCTATCGGGAAACAGCATGCCGGACATATGACTGAGAAGTGTAGTTTTCCCCGCTCCGTTCAGGCCAAATAGCCCATAAATTGTACCTGGCTCTAAGTCCAGAGACAGGTTACTGAAAAGGGGGGTGCCTGTTTTGAAAGCAAACGATAGATTGTTGATTGATATCATAAGGTATTTTTTAGTTCTACTGTACCAGTATACTAATACACTAAATCAAAAACAACCTGTGAAAGAAATTCTGAGAAATCTTGCGCCCAATGCGTACTTTGCGATGAGTAAACGCAAACTCAAAATGAATGGTACAGGGTAGAATGAAAACAGCTTTTTTAGTATCACTTATATGTTTGATGGCAACTGTGGCAAAAGGTCAATCGTTTGACGAAGCGAAAGAGGATTCTGATGCCGTTCGTGAAACCGTGATGACATTGTTTGAGGGGATGGAGGCGGCAGACGGTGCCATTCTGAGGTCGGTTGTTGATCAAAACGCTACGCTCCAAACGGTCACTCAGACTGAAGCGGGAACCGAACTTGTGGAGACGCCTATCGACCGATTTATTGAGTCCGTGGATGGGGCGGAACCGGGTAGCTTAATCGAGCGGATCCTCTACATTTCCGTGAATGTGGACGGTGATCTTGCAACGGCCTGGATGGATTATCGATTTTATCGGGGTACGGAGTTCAGTCACTGTGGAGTAAACAGCATGAACCTGATCCGCAGAGACGGAAGCTGGAGAATTTTTTCGATTGTGGACACCCGCCGAACGGAAGGATGTCAATAACGAACGGGTACGAGGTCTGAGATGGATGCCCCGCGGGGCTATCCCTGACGAGCAGCAATAAAACATAACCGAAAACGTCTTCGCTATTCAAAAATACCCAGTACTCGCTACTCACCCCTCAGCCTTTCATCAAACGAAAATTTACGAATCTCGGTAATCGATACTTGTGGAAATTCAGCATGACCTGGATTGATTAAAATATTGGTCTCATCCGGTATAATGGAGGAGGGGACCTGAAGCGTGCAGCTAAATCTTTTTTCGACCCATTCGCTTCCGATCCGCTGGCAGAAAGGGTATCCTTCAATTCCATGCCAATTTTCGGGTAGGTCATCAGTAGTCACCGTTTGAGATGAGATGCCGTCAGGAATCCAGATTTCAACCAGGCGAAAATTAGCATTGAGTCCTTCGCCGGAGCGGTGCACCAGGTTTTCGAGGCAGGCCAGTGCGATGGAGCTTGCGGTGTATATAACCTGAACATGACGCGGATTCCACCGAGCGGGGTAGCCGGATCCTGAGAGTTTATCAGCCCATTTTGCTGTTGTGATCCTGTAGACGATCATACTTTAGCTGAATCATAATTGTTGGTTTATTCAGTTCGCAACGAATGAAGTGTCAGTGATCAAGTGACGGGTAAATCCTCCAGGAGTTTTGAACACCTGGAGGGTTTTTTTATATAAAGTTGTCTTTTATTAGACAGTCTCAAGCCAATAATTTAATACGCGAGGCAGGAGCCACGCGCTACTGCACCCTGTACCCTGAACCTTGACTTACGCCAGCGCTCCGTGCTCGATTCGGCGCAGCTCATCCATGATGAGATCGATGCCGCCGGGAGTTTGCAAATATTTGAGCGGTGGTTTATTGCCCAGGCCAAGCGCAGGTTTCCGCAGCCAGCGGTTGAAGGACGGCAGATCGCCAAAAATCTCTTCCGCTTTTTGATAGAGAGTGATCATTTTGAGAAGCTGCTCGCTGTTGAGTGCATTTAATCTTTTCCCGTCTTTTTGATAGCGCTGTATGGTTTTAAACGAGAGATCGAGCAAGCCGGACAGCTCCTCTTTGGTGAGACCGGAAAACGCAAGGATATCAAAAAAGCAGGAGGCAGGGACCCCCTGGTGTGCCCGCTGTACCATTTGATACTCTTCGGTGGTGGTTGCCTGGTACTTTTTGGCTGCTTCGTTTACTTGCGTGTTGGGGTGATCGCTCATATCTTGAAATTATGGAATTTGTCTCTAAATTTAAGACTTTTTTCCAGGTTAGGCAAGCAGAGTTTTATTGGTAATGGCAAGACCTTTTTCAAAGGCTTTGATTACGGCTTCTATGGTATCCGCCGATGCTCCGTTGGTTCGCCACTGCTGCCCGTCTTTTTCAAGGGTGAGGGTCACGATGACGAGTGAATCGGTATCGGGACTCAGAATTTCAACTTCATGATCAATCACTTCCAGAGAGAGAAAGTTGTCGGTTTCAGCTTTTATAGCGTTCAGTACCGCATCGATGGGCCCGACTCCTTTATCATGAGAGATTTTTTCTTCGCTGTTGATCAGTAGTTTAACACCGGCTTCAACCAGCTCCTCTTTTCGCATGGTAATTTTGTAGTCGAGGACTTCAACCGGCAGATCAAGGTCTGTTTCCTCATTCAGCACCATGGTTTGCAGGTACTCCAGTTCATTTTTCCTGAGCGTTTTGCCCCGCTTATTCATCCGTTCAACGTGATCTTTATAAAGCTTTTCGTGGTTTTCATCCATCTTAAGGTTTGCAAGCATGGTGTCGCGGGATTTTCCAAACGCTTTACGTTGTACTTCAACAAACCCGGAGTTGATGTAGCTGTGGACATGGTCCAGATCAGGTTTCAATACAGGCGGGGTGAGCGAGTGGGTCGCCACCACTTTGGTGTCTTTCAGGCCCGATCCCGTCAGTACAAACAGGCATCGTTTACCGCTGAATTTTTCACGGTTATTTTTAAATGATGCAAGCGGCAGGGCGCAGGCCGGCTCAGTAAAATGTCCCTCTTGTGTAGCCATTTCACGAAGTGAATATAGGATTTCATCTTCTGTTACCGTTAGTGCATCACCGCCGGTATCATCAATAGCGCGGAGAACCTTGTGGAAGTCGATCGGGTTCGAGGCAGCTACAGATGAGGCCATCGTATTGGAGTCAGCGGTGATGATCTTCTCTCGTTTAAATATCCCCTGAACTACCGGCGAGCTGGTCTCGGGCTGAACGGCTACGAGTTTTGGTATGGAATCAATGAGTCCGGCCGCACGCATCTCTTTAAATCCTTTATAAATAGCGCCAAAATTGGTTCCGCAGCCTACCGGTATGAAAATGTAGTCGAACGGTTCATCCTGCTGGTCAACCAGCTCGTAGGCAAATGATTTTTGACCCTCTTCGCGGAAGACATAGTCGCCGGCAAGATAGTAGTTCCCCGACTTGGCGAACTCACGGCACAGGGCTTCGCACTTAGTAAAATCGCCCTGGATACGAATGATTGTGGCGTCGTAAATGGTTGCCTGGGCCAGCTTTGCTTCGGAGGTCTGTTCCGGTACAAATACATAACACGGAACATTAAAGTAGCAGGCGTAGGCCGCAACAGAGGCCGCCATATTTCCGGTGGAAGCCAGGCAGATGGCGTCAGCCTCCAGTTCAATCGCTTTCTGAACTTCGATATAGCTTCCGCGATCTTTAAAGCAGCCGGTGGGATGTTCAAATTCCAGCTTTCCATACAGTGTGGCTCCATACGTTTCTGATAGTCTTGACAAATATTTAAGAGCCGAAGGATGGTTTTTAAGCGGATCGGGAACGATGGTGCCAAGCGGGTACTGAATCTCCTTCCTGGCTTTATTGTATTCTATCTGCAGCACGCCACCACAAGATGTGCAGTAAGTCGATGTTTCTTTTTCGTTATTCTCAGCCCCGCACATGATGCAGGTCATTTTATATCCAGTATGGATTTCTGACATTCTGTTGATTGGTTTAATTTGGTAACTGTAAATTAAAATACGAATAGATTTAAAGAAGCTGAAACAAGATTGGAAGCGCTTTTAACACACTACTTCTTCCGGAACTTCAGTAAACTCAAATGTTATAACGGTGTAGGTGTAGATATCTGCAATTAATCTCTCAGGAATGATGAGGAGGTTCATATGTCCCGGGCAGACATATAGCGAACGAATGTCTATCTCTTCGACAGCGGCAACAGCAGAATATCCTCAAAATCGAGATCCAGCTCTTCGAGGATGGGTTGAGCGATTTCTACGATTTCCTCATCGGAATAATCGTCAAGCCCCTCAAGTTCAACATAGAGCGTATTGTTCATCTCATCCTGGTAGAAGGATGCCGATTCCGATTCAAAACTCTCTTTTAAAATATGTACCAAATATTGAATATCTTCGTGCCACGCCTGATATTCCATTTCCGCTTCTTCAGCCATTGCTCCACTATTTACCTGTTATACATTCGATCTAAAAATATTGATTCCGCACTCATGAACCAATCACTGATTCAGCTTTTTACCATTGCCGAAAAAGAGACCCGAACCATCATCGGGTTGATGAGCGGTACGTCTCTTGATGGGCTGGATATTGCCCTCTGCACGATCCGCGGTTCCGGAACAAGAACAGAGGCAGAGCTGACAAATTTTAAAACCATTCCCTACAGCGAGAAGCAAAAGAAACGGCTTCAGTCTATTTCATCGGTGGAGTCGGTGAAGTTGAAAGAGATTTGCTACCAGCATCGATGGCTCGCCTCCATACACGGGGATATGATCAACGACGCGCTGCACGAGTGGAACCTGAGCGGGGAGCAGGTGGACTGCATAGCGAGTCACGGGCAGACCATTTATCATTTGCCGGCACGGGATCAGACCCCGTCAGACCGGCCGCTCAATAGTACCCTGCAGATAGCAGACGGAGATGAAATAGCTGCTCGCACCGGAATTGTGACGATCAGCGACTTTCGTCAAAAGCACATCGCACATGGTGGGGAAGGAGCCCCGATGGCGGCCCTGGTTGACCGGTTGTTGTTTGGAGAGAGCCCGGAGAACAGGATCCTGCTAAACATCGGCGGAATAGCCAATTACACCTGGCTGCCTGCTGCAGTGGAGGGTGGCCATACCTCGTTCACTACAGACACCGGCCCGGGAAATACGTTGATAGACAACGTAGTTCAACACTTCTATGACCGCCCCTATGATGAAGACGGGGCTATTGCGCGCTCAGGAGTTGTGCGGGAAGAGCTGCTGAACCACCTGCTGCAGGACGACTGGTTCCGTGATGCGGAGTCAAAATCGACGGGCCCGGAATATTTTAACATCCGGTGGGTTGAAGAGGTGATGGCGCAAAATGGAATGAGTTTGGATTTGATGCCGCCTGAAGACCTGGTGGCCACGGTCACCGAACTCTCCGCCAGAACGATTGCCGAGAGCCTCGAAACGCAGCTGCCGGCGCTCCAGAACAGCGATATCTACACAAGCGGCGGAGGTGCACATAACCCGGTACTGATGGAGCGCCTGAGCGTTCTTCTGAATCAAAATCGTTTTAAAAGTTTTGCAGAGCTGGGCATTGATCCTGATGCCAAAGAAGCCGTGGTTTTTGCCGTGCTCGCCAATGAAATGCTTGCCGGCGATGGCATCCCGATCGACTCCAGCCAGGGATCAAAAAAAATTAATTTTGGAAAAATTTCATTTCCATCGTGATGTTCAGTGTTTCACTCCGCAGAATCGGGGTCCGGCATGACGCTCTTTTTGGACAGCCTCGCTGGGATAGGAAAGGCGTTTCTCCAATAGATCCCTGCGGGGCAACCTGGTTTATACATCTAAATTCTAACTCCGGCGAGGGGGAGACGAGGAGGAGGTCAGGACACCAAATCAAGCAACGAATCATACGCATCAATCAACGTCTGCCGGACCGGTTTCCCCTTTTTCCAGATCGCTGACTGGTGGTTTAGATACTCCTTTCGGCCGGCCTCTGTCTCGATCCTGATCGGCTCCAGGCCGTATTGTGATAAATCGTAGGGACTCGCTTTCATGTCGATGGTTCGGGCCTCAAGAGCAAGAAAAAAAGCCTCGCGGATCAGTTCACTCGAAATCCAGGGATAGAGCTTATACGCCCACTTGTAAATGTCCATGTTGGAATGAATGCAGCCCGGTTGTTCGGTCTCCTGGAATGTGTCGCGGCTCAGGGTGTTCTTATTCAGCGGTTTTGCGGCATCAGTAAAAAAACGGTAGGCATCGAAATGGGTACAAAGTAACGGCCTCGCGTCAACAATCTCAGCAATCCTGTTATCGGAGAAACGTAGCGGCAGCTGGCTGTGGCGTACACCGTCAGCCCGGTAGACCATCGCCCACTCATGCATCCCAAAACATCCAAAAAATGGTTTTTTATCGTTCGTATTCCTTAGCATATCCCGGATCCATCGGGCTGATCGAACCCTTTTTTGTGGAAATAATGCCGAACTCAGGAATGCAGTGTCTCCCTTCACAGTAAGTTCACTCACTTCAGGAAGTGTTTCGGTACCGTCGCTGATCTGAAGGCCAACCCCAATGCCCGGCGACCATCGCAGGAGGTGCGAAGGACGGAATTTATAATACTCGAACAAGAAGTCGAGCACAGGGTCTTTTTTCTGTTCCGACCGTTTTTTTAAATACGGATCGAGAATTTTATGAAGTGAAGATCTGTGACGCTCTTCCGCGGCGGCCCACTCGCTGAACGGGAGTATACTGTAGGGGTGCTCTTCGATTGTTGCTGTCTGCATGATGAGCATAAAATATGATACTTTTTACTACGATGTAAATTGCGAAATCAGTATTGTAATTACCCGATACCCGATACCCGATACCCGATACCCGATACCCGATACCCGATACCCGTGATCTACCACCATGCTTAAAGAAATATTTCACTTCATTATCCATCTCAGGCTGCATTACCAGGTGCTGATCTTGTCAGGCGGGTACCTGTTGGGAGGTTTCCTGGCGGAAGAGATGGACACAGCGGCCTATTTCCTGCAGTTCCTCAATGTGCATGTGCTCCTTTTTGGAGGCGCGACGGCCTATAACTCCTGGTGGGATAAAGACGAGGGCCCGATCGGCGGTCTCCGGCATCCGCCCAAAATGACTCGCTGGATGCACCCCGCTTCCCTTCTGTTGATGGGCAGCGGACTGGTTCTCTCTATTTATACAGGCTGGCTTTATGGTGGGATTTACATGACGAGCCTGGTATTGTTCTGGCTCTACTCCACACCGCTTACCCGCTGGAAAGGCGATCCCCACCTGAGTATTTTCACTATTGCGATCAGCACCGGGTTTAATTCAGTTTTGCTGGGAATACTTGCCGCGGGAGGAGTGATTTCAGGATCAAAACTGTTGGCTGCGGCAGGTGCAGCACTCATCCTGGTGTCGATGTATCCTGTATCACAACTATTCCAGATGGAGGAAGACAGAAAACGGCATGACCAAACCTTTGCGATCAGGTATGGAATTAGAGGCGTGAAAAATTTCTTCAGATATTCGTTCTCGGGCGGCTCGGTTCTGCTATGCGGGGCACTTGCCATGTCTGACCTTTTGACCGCCCTCGTACTATTTGCGGGCATAGCCGTTTCAGGCACGTTTATTGCAACAATTGTGAACAGAATGGAAGGCAGACCGGCAGATTACAGAAACGTGATGAAAACGAAATTTTTAGCCTCCCTTTCATTTGTAACTTTCTTCTTGATTGGCAACGTTATCCGATACGGATGGATGTAACAACAACGCTTTTATTTAATTAAACAATCTTCAGACAGATGACACACGTACAAAACCGAACAATCGACAGGCAGCGGATTGAACAAGCGATGGACTACGCTGAATACCGGGAGATGATAGAATCCCTTCTCAAAGAGGGAAAAACAACCGGTGAAAACCACTCCGAGGCGATGCTTCACTACACGAAAATGAATGTCCACCGGATGAAACGCCATGATAAACGGACAGAATTGACCGATGAGATTATTGAAAAGCTGCAATCCATCGACCGGGAGTGGATTTGGCTGGTACTCACGGAGGCATGGTGCGGTGATGCGGCTCAATCGCTGCCGATCATCAATAAAATGGCCGAAGCGAGCGATTCAATTGACCTGAAGCTGATACTGCGCGACGAAAACCTGGATGTGATGGACCAGTTTCTGTACAACGGCAAGAGCCGCTCGATCCCGAAATTAATCTGTCTTGACGCCCGGACTCTCGATGTGTTAGGCGACTGGGGGCCTCGTCCAGAAGAGGCGCAGACTCTGTACGACGACTTACGATCAAAGCCCGATATGCAGTACCAGGAAGTTGCGGAACATCTGCACAAATGGTATGCAGATGATAAGGGGACCGAGATACAGAAGGAGTTTATGACGCTTCTCGATCAATGGGCATAAATTGGATGACTACAGAGATACACGACACATTAGTAATGACAGGACATTAGTGTCGCGTAAATGCTGATTTGTCTGGGTAAGGTCCTATTCTCATCCGACGACTTCCCGTCATCGGATGAGTGGGCAGGTCCGAATCTTTACGACAGGTCCCGAACGGCAGGGTGTCTTGTTCGGGCGATTCGCCGGATGAAGGGAATTCATCCGGTGAAGGTCCTCATCCGACGACTTCCCGTCATCGGATGAGTGGTGCAGGTCCGAATCTTTACGACAGGACTCGAACGGCCGGTTGTCTTGTTCGGGCGATTCGCCGGATGAAGGGAATTCATCCGGTGAAGATCCTCATCCGACGACTTCACGTCATCGGATGAGTGGGCAGGTCCGAATCATTACGACAGGTCCCGAACGGCAGGGTGTCTTGTTCGGGCGATTCGCCGGATGAAGGGAATTCATCCGGTGAAGGTCCATATCCGACGACTCCGTTACGATCTCGATGACACAACAATAGACAGCAGCACGAAATGTAAACCGTATGGCCGATTACAGCTCCTCCTTTTACGATCACATCGCGCAGACAAGCGATGCCCCGATGGGCCTGGAAATCGAGAAGGCGGATGGGTGTCATATTTACACCACGGATGGCCGCTCATTTGTTGACCTGATCTCCGGAATCGCGGTCAGCAGCCTGGGGCATCGTCACCCGGCCGTGATTGCGGCGATCAAACAACAGCTCGACAACCATCTGCACGTGATGGTGTATGGCGAGTTTATCCAGAAACCGCAGAGCGCGTTTGCGCAGCTGTTGTGTGATCAACTTCCCGATCAGCTCGACCGGGTCTATTTTGTGAACAGCGGGACGGAGGCAAACGAAGGTGCGCTAAAACTGGCCAAGAAATCGACCGGGCGATCGAAATTTGTGGCATTCAACAACAGCTACCACGGCGACACACACGGCTCTCTCAGCGTCACCGGCCGCGATGTGTATCGCGATCCCTACCTGCCGCTGCTCCCTGATGTAACCTTTCTGGATTTCAATGACCCGAATCAGCTGGATCAGATAGATGAAGATACAGCGGCCGTCATCATGGAACCGATCCAGGGAGAGGGGGGCATCATTCCCGCGAACCCCGACTGGCTGAATGCCGTCCGAAACCGGTGCGATGAAACCGGCGCCCTGCTGATTTTTGACGAGATCCAAACCGGCTTTTTCCGAACCGGCAGCCTTTTCGCCTTTCAGCACTACGGCGTGGTTCCCGATATTCTCTGCCTGGCAAAGGCGATGGGCGGCGGGATGCCGATGGGGGCGTTTGTCTCCTCCAGCGACCGGTTTGAGGCGTTTAAACACGATCCGCCGCTGAACCACGTGACGACCTTTGGCGGCCACCCGGTCAGCTGCGCAGCCGCCCACGCCAACCTGAAAACGCTGCTGAACGGAGATTTTGCGCAGAAAGCATTCAAGATCGCCGAGATGGCCTGCCACATGCTACGGGGAGAGGGCATTACAGAAGTGCGGGGGCGCGGCGCCATGCTTGGCCTGCAGCTTCGCGATGCGGACCTGACCCAACACGTGGTGGAGTACTGCTTTGAAAAGGGACTCATTCTCGGCTGGACGCTCCACTCCAATTCTCTTATTCGTATCGCTCCGCCGCTGATCATTGGCGATCAGCTCCTGGAAGAGTGCTTCCAAACCATCCTGGACGGAGTAAAAAAGCACGGCTGAACGGTTGTGGCTGAAGCGACTGCTCTCATTCATTCCGGAATCCCCGGCCAGCGCACCTCCACTCCCGGCGATAACGACGTTCTTCCCACAGTTATTTACCGGCGTTTTATTCGGATCCCGATGGATCAAGGCCGATAAACAATACCCGGACTTTATGAAGGCTTCCTTTGCAGGAATGGGGAGATTGGATTATTATGCGGCGAAACAAGGGCTGAAAGTCCTGAAGAGAAATAGATGTTATACCCACTATCAAAAAATCTAATTTCTTCCAGTTTTCATCGTTAATAATTACATTCTGGTAAATTGAACACTTTTCCTATGATTACCGATTTAAAAGAGATTGAAAATTCAGCCCTGAACTTGAACAAAAAGGATAAAGCGCGTCTGGCTGATAAATTACTGCAAAGCATTCATGGCAAAATAGATCCTGAAATTGAACAAGCCTGGATTGATGAAGTTCAAAAGAGAAAAGAGTCACTTAAATCGGGCGAAGCTTCCCTTCATTCTGCTTCGGATGTCATTAAAGAAGCAAGAAAACGACTTCAGAAGTGACGATTAAATTTCATTCGGAAGCCAGAAAGGAATTTTTTGAAGCAGCTGATTATTACGAGAAACAGGTAGTTGGCTTAGGGGATGTCTTTATTGATGAGGTAGAAAAAGTATTGGATGTAATCGAACAGCAGCCAGCTTCGGGGAACAAAATCACAAAAACTGAACGAAGGTTTTTAGTGTCGCGCTTTCCCTACGGAATTATCTACTCATATGAAAAAGATCAGATTACAATATTTGCTGTAATGAATTTAAAGCGTAAACCGGGGTACTGGAAATCTCGAATTTAAAACTTGTGGGTATAACCAGCGGTTCGTGCGATCGGGTTGTGGTTGGTTGCCATTGGCTTTGATTCAGCCCCGCCGCACAACCGCCGTACCGTTATGGCACAGTATTATACACCCAATTACAAAATAAACTGTAACAAATGGTTCTCAGAATACTCTTGTATGTAATTACTGTGCTGTAATGTATCAACGTAAACTAAAACCGGTGCACATGAAAAAAACTATTACTATTCGGGTTGTTGCTGGCAGGATTCGGTTTAGTGGGTTGCGAGTTTAACCAACTCTCAGAGGACGAGCAGACTGACCAGCTTATGCTGGTTCCCAAGCAGCAAACTACCGGGCAGAAAGCAAAAGCAACTTCTAATCAACAAACCACCCCATACTCCTGTTTGATAAGCACCTTGGCTGATGATGATGCGGAGTATAACTACTGGAACCAAGCCTTTTGGGTGCACTTTCCAAAACCTGCGGTGGAACAGGCCAAGGGCAAGACTATTTTTAAAGCCTTTTCTTTTGCCAGTGAGCATGCCGGGGACAAAGCTGGTAGCTGGGCAGGCAAAGACAAAATTGTACGTGTAGCACAGTGCGAGATTCCTGATAGTAAGCTTGCCGAGACTTTGTTGGAAGAACAGCTCAAGAAGTTTGGAAAGGGAACCTGGCTGGAAAGCCATAAAGCCAACCAAGAGCGTTCTTCCCAGAATGAAGCACAGGCTAAAAGCAGCTCCGATTGGGATTGGGAGTGCAGTGAATATTTTATAACTGTGGTTTGTCAGGTAGATTCCCAAAGTGGAGAGCTTACCAATTGTGTAATCACGGACATTCGCTGTGTTTCCTATGAATTGGTATATAATGAACCACCCGGTGGGGGCGGTGGAGGTGGTGGTTTCCCTGGCGATGATCCCGGTGAGTGCGACCCGCAGGGCACCGACCCTTGTTTTGAAGATGGTGGAGGCGGAAGTATTCCACCTCCTGAACCGGATCCGTGTGAGGAAGATAATGCACCAGCATATTGTGAAAATCCATGTGAAACTGGGGATCCAATTCTAGATGATGAGGGTATTCAGATCGGGTTTGAAAATATGTGGGAAGATAGTAATTACGGTAATGATTCCAATCCAAATCCCGAAAGCCAGAGGCAAGAGCAAGTTGGATTTATAGTTCCTAATGGTTTTGGGGGTTATCAGCTTCAGCGTTTATCTTCTTCTTTTATTTCAGATGCAGGACCTTGTGCTGTTAGTTTTAAGGCACCTGGAAATTTACCTGAAGGAACTATATTGGTACATACGCACCCATATTCTAAAGGAGAATCTCAAAACCAATGCATCCCGGGACAAACCTTAAAGTATGATAATGTTCCAGGAGTAGAAGATAGACCAACACTTAATACCCTTGGATTGGACGAAGGTATTATATTAGACTCTGATAAAGTAATTCGATTTACATCAAATGCTTCGGAGCAGCCAACATTAATTAACCGTTGTGGTTATTAATAAAAATGGAGAATACAATGAAATTAGGACTTATTTTTACATTCACGTTTGCTTTAACATGTTTTATATCTGTACCCGATAGTAAGAATCTATATTCAGATACGCATAGTTTAAAACAATCAATAAATGTATGCCCTGCGGAGAATAATTTAGCACGAGAAAACTTAGAGCTTTTTATTTCACATCCAGACTGGAGTAACAACAGAATTGATACAGGAACAAATGGACTGAGTGTATCACAAATACAGCTTCTTACTGATAGCCAGCATAGCTCAGTATGCCAGAATTTTAATTCAGAATTTGATGATACTATAAATGAGACTTGGTCAAAAGGAGGGTCAAAATATGACTTAGTATATTATAAAGTAGGTAGTTTCTACTTTGTATCAATTGTAGTTGCGCAACCCTCTGACCCAGAATACGTTTCAGTTGGCCTTTCTTTTTTAATTATATACGATAGTAATCTAAATCGTATTGAGGGATTTTCATTTTAAACATCTATCAATTTGTGCCATAACAAGTTAAGGCATGGAACGAAGCCTGCCGAGTTCCATGCCGGTGTTGGACAAGCCCGGTAAAAAAGCTACATGCCGCCTCTATTTGCAATTTGAATA
>JAAAOB010000167.1 GCA_009909035.1 Bacteroidota bacterium | reverse complement strand
ATCATTGGAACGGGAGCGGGGGGCGGAACGCTTGCCCGTAAACTGGCAGAGAGCGGTAAAAAGATTCTGATCCTGGAACGAGGCGATTTTCTGCCTCGCGAAAAGGAGAATTGGGATACAGAGGAGGTTTTCCTGAATGCAAGGTATAAGGCTAAGGAACCATGGCTGGATAAGAATGGCAATGAGTTCCAGCCGGGTATCCATTACTGCGTGGGCGGGAATACCAAAATGTACGGGGCCGCGCTGCTGCGTTTACGTGAAGAAGATTTTGGGGAGATAAAACACCACGATGGCACCTCGCCGGCATGGCCGCTTTCGTACACTGATTTGAAACCGTGGTACCTGGAAGCGGAAACGATGTATGAGGTTCACGGGGAGCGGCAATCAGATCCAACGGAACCTCCGGAAGAAACGCCCTATCCAAACCCGCCATTGAAGCATGAACCAAGAATTCAGGAACTCTTCGATGATGTGACCAACCTGGGCCTGAACCCTTTTCCACTTCCCATCGGGGTGAAGCCCCGCGAGGAAAAAGCACAGGGACCCTTTGTTTTAGACCGTTTTGACGGGTTCCCCGATCCCACCGAATCCAAAGCTGATTCGCATGTGGTTGGCATAAAGCCGGCCGTTCAGTCGAAACATGTGGAGCTGCTGACCAACGTGTATGTTGATAAGCTGATCACAAATTCTGAAGGCAATGAAATTAAAAAAGTGATTGCCGAACAAAACGGCGAAAAAACAGAATTTAGCGGTGATATTGTGGTAGTGGCCTGCGGGGCCGTCAATTCCGCCGCCCTATTGCTCCGGTCAGCCAATGACAAACACCCCGATGGACTTGCAAACCGGTCAGGCGTGGTTGGGCGGCACTACATGGCTCACAACAATTCCGCACTGCTGGCGATCTCCAAGACGCCAAACCCATCGAAGTTCGGAAAAACATTTGCGATCAATGACTACTATTTCGGTTCGGACGATTTTGATTATCCGCTGGGCCACATACAGATGCTTGGAAAATCGGACGCCGTGATGTACAAGGAGGAAGCTCCGTCATTTACACCCGATTTTCCGCTCGACTACATGGCCAGCCACTCCCTCGATTTCTGGCTGACCTCCGAAGATCTGCCCGATCCGGACAACAGGGTAACGCTGACTGAAAACGGTCAGATTCAGCTTAGCTACACCGAGAATAACCTGGAAGGCCATAACCGGCTGATCAAAAAGCTGAAGTGGATCTTGCGAAATTCAGGATGTGAACCCAAGCTGCTGCCCAATCACCTCTATCTGGGTAAAAAAATTCCGCTTGCCGGAACGGCTCATCAATGCGGTACCGTGCGCTTTGGCACCGATCCCGAAACCTCAGCGCTGGATACAATGTGCCGGGCGCATGATATAGAAAATCTCTATGTGGTAGACGGCAGTTTCTTCCCCTCAAGTTCAGCTGTTAATCCGGGACTTACGATTATAGCGATGGCTCTTCGGGTCGGCGAACATCTTATGAATGAGGTGTTATGATCGGTTATTTGAAACGACACACGTTGTGGCTTTCGATACTGGTAATTACTGTTTTTGGCGTCAGTTCAAATGGCGTCTCGCAGCCGGCCCTGGATGTAGAATCGGTAACCATTACGGTGTCTGATCTGGATGAAATTGTTCCGTTTTATACCGAGGTGTTGCCGTTTCGGGAAAGCGGGCGGTTTACCCTCAACAGAAAAACAGTAGCGGCACTCTATGGCACCGGCAGCAAAAGCAGCATCGTTAGCTTTGTGGAGCTTAAACTGGGTGATGAATTGATCTACCTGCAGGAGTTTGAAATGATTGATGGCCGTAAAATTCCGGCAGACTCCAGGAGCAACGACCTCTGGTTTCAGCATATCGCGATTGTGGTATCCGACATGGAAGAGGCATACGCCGGATTGAGAAACCACGACGTGACGCACGTCTCGACCTTTCCGCAAACCCTGCCTGAAACCATTCCCGCTGCCGCCGGAATCAAAGCGTTCTATTTTCGTGATCCCGACGGCCATAATCTGGAACTGATCTGGTTTCCCGAAGACAAGGGAAATCCACGGTGGCAACAGCAAACCAATGATCTGTACCTTGGCATCGATCATACCGCCATTGCTGTTTCAAACACAGATCATCAAAAAGAATTTTATGACGAACTTCTTGGGCTTGACGTGATGGGATCAAGCGAAAATTTTGGAACAGAGCAGGAACATCTGAACCAGGTGTTTGGTGCCCGGCTGGATATCACCGGCCTGGCTGCAGAAAGTGGAATGGGTGTGGAGTTCCTGGAGTACGTAACCCCGCCCGGCGGCAGGCCCTATCCACAAACGAGCCGTCCATCTGATCTTTGGCACTGGCATACCACCGTGGTTGTGGATGATATTGAACAGGTCTTTCAAGCGGCACTGGGAACGTACGATATACTCTCTACAGAAATCGTAAATCTTGAATCATCACCACTCCCATACCAGTCTGGATTTATTCTCAGAGATGCCGATGGACACGCGGTGCTGGTTGTGCAACATTAAATAACGAGAAAGAAAAAACCTATGTATCAAAAACCAAACAAACGACTCACAGGACAAACAGCCATTGTGACCGGAGCTAATTCCGGGATCGGCAAGGCGATTGCAACATCCATCGGCCGCGATGGAGCGAATGTTATTATCAACTACATCACCGATCCCGAAGCTGCGGAGGAGGTGGCGAACGATATCTGTGATGATAAAATTTGCGGTCAGGCGATCCCATTCAAATGTGATGTGACCAAGGAAGATGAAGTGCAAGCGATGTTCAAGAAAGCGGTGGATCACTTCGGGACTGTGGATATCGTGGTTCCGAATGCGGGGATACAGAAGGATTATCCCTTGCATGAGATGCCGCTGGATGCGTGGCAGCAAGTGATTGATGTGAACCTGACCGGTCAGTTCCTCTGTGCAAGGGAAGGAATTCGAGAATTTTTACGGCGGGGAATGCGGCCCGAGGTCTCTGCCGCTTTAGGCAAAATCATCACCATCAGTTCGGTTCATGAAAAGATACCATGGGCGGGACACGCCAACTATGCCGCTTCAAAAGGTGCCATTGTGATGCTGATGCAGACGATTACGCAGGAGTACGGCCCGATGAAGGTGCGTGCAAACAGCATTGCGCCGGGAGCGATTAAGACCCCCATCAACCGGGAGGCGTGGGAAACACCGGAGGCACTGAACAAACTCAACGAACTGATACCCTATAACCGTATCGGCGAACCTTCCGATATTGGGTCGGCTGCAGCCTGGCTGGCCTCCGACGAGTCGGACTATATCAATGGGTCCACCATTTTTATCGATGGTGGCATGACGTGCTATCCAGGGTTCACTGAAAACGGGTAAATTTTTAAAGAGACTATTTTATGGCAACAGAAGAACAAAAGAGACTTGACGCACACTACAATGAATCTGCTGACTGGCTGCGGTGGGGGCCGTATCTAAGCGAAAGACAATGGGGCACCGTTCGGGAAGACTACAGCGAACATGGCGAAGCCTGGGACTATTTTCCCCACGATCACGCCCGAAGCCGCGTCTACCGCTGGGGCGAAGACGGCATAGCCGGTATTACCGATGACGACTGCAATCTCAATTTTTGCGTGGCCATGTGGAACGGGAAAGACCCGATTATCAAAGAGCGGCTGTTTGGGCTAACCGGTCCCGAGGGTAATCATGGCGAGGATGTGAAGGAGCTCTACTACTATCTCGACAGCACACCCACGCATTCCTACATGAAACACCTCTACAAATATCCCCAGAGTGAATTTCCCTACGATGAACTTGCTCGTGTAAACCGGGAAAGATCGATCGATGAACACGAGTATGAGATTCTAGACAGCGGTGTGTTTGATGATAACAACTATTTTGATGTGTTCACCGAATACGCCAAAGCGGATGAGGATGATATCCTGGTTAAAGTTACGATAGCCAATAAATCGGAGGATGCCGCAGAAATCACCCTGATGCCCACTCTCTGGTTTACCAATCGCTGGAGCTTTGGACTAATGGATGAGCGCCCTTCATTAGAGCTGCTGAAAGAGAGCTCCACGTATTCTGAGATAAAAGCCACTCATCCAAAGCTGAAAGAGTATCACGTTTACTGTGATGCGGCCGAGAAACTGCTCTTTGCAGAAAATGAAACCAATGTCAGCCGGCTGTTCGATCAGCCCAACCCAACCGAACGGGTGAAAGACAGTATCAACGATGCGGTTGTAAGCGGGGACTTTACGGCTTTTGAAGGTGTGGAGTCCGGGACCAAATTTTCGCCGCTTTACAAGATTCAGTTAAAAGGAAAAGAAGAAAAAGAGATCCGCCTGAGGCTTTCGAAAAAGAAATACAGTAAAAACCCACTCAAAACATCATTTGACCGGGTGTTTGAGGAAAGGCTGAAAGAGGCGGATGAATTTTATGCCCAGTTTACAACCGGTGGAAATGAAGATCACAAAAAGATCCAGCGGCAGGCGTTTGCCGGGATGCTTTGGACCAAACAGTTTTATTACATCGACATTCCGCAATGGCTGGATGGCGATGAGGGTCAGATGCCGCCTCCCGAAGGACGCAAGCACGGCAGAAATTCGGACTGGCGAACCCTGAACAACCGCGATATCATTTCCATGCCCGATAAATGGGAATATCCCTGGTACGCGGCCTGGGATCTCGCCTTTCACTGCGTGCCGCTTGCCATGCTGGATATGCAGTTTGCAAAAGATCAGTTGATTCTGTTTTTGAGGGAGTGGTACATGAAACCCAATGGTCAGATTCCGGCTTATGAGTGGGCGTTCGGGGATGTAAATCCGCCGGTGCACGCGTGGGCATGCCTGCAGGTGTACAAAATGGAAAAAGAGAAAACAGGAACCGGTGATACCGATTTTCTGAAAAGGGTATTCCAAAAACTGATGATCAACTTTACCTGGTGGGTAAACCGCAAGGACGAGAACGACAATAATGTGTTTGAAGGTGGGTTTTTAGGGCTCGACAACATCGGAGTGTTTGACCGCAGTGCCGAAATTCCCGGCGGCGGACACCTGGAACAGGCCGATGGCACAAGTTGGATGGCCATGTACTGCCTCAACATGCTCGAGATGGCGCTTGAAATTGCCCAGGACGATCCGGTTGGGTTTGAAGATGTTGCCACTAAATTTTTGGAACATTTTGTGTACATCGCTGAAGCCATCAACACACTCGAAATCGAACATGATGATTGTTTAGATTACAAAGACGGCTTTTTCTATGATGTACTGGTGATGCCCGACGGCAGGAGGATACCGCTCAAGGTGAGATCGCTGGTGGGACTTACGACCCTGTTTGCAACACTCGAGGTAAAAAAAGAGTACCTCGAAAAACTTCCGGATTTTACCAGAAGGCTGAAATGGTTTCGAAAATATAGGCAAGAAAATCACCGTCATCTCGTGATCGACTCGTTTGATGAGGACGGGGATATGCTGTTGTCCATCGTTTCGGGCGATCGCCTTCCCGATATATTAAATGCCCTGTTGAGTGAAGAAGAGTTCTACTCACCGTACGGAATACGCTCCATATCAAAAGTTCACGAAGAACCGTATGTGGTTACTATTGATGGTCAGCATTTTGATTTAAAGTACGAGCCGGCCGAATCACGAACTGGGCTGTTTGGCGGAAATTCAAACTGGAGAGGCCCCATCTGGACCCCCATGAATTACATGTTAATTCAATCCCTGAAAGAGTTCCACCGGTTTTACGGAGATGAGTGTCTTGTAAATTGCCCATATGATGCGAACAAAAAGAAAAACCTTGACCTGATTGCAGAAGATATTTCAAAAAATATCATCTCGATTTTTGAAAAAGATGAAACGGGAGAACGACCGGTTCATGCGCTTCATGACATCTACCAGGAGAACCCCGATTTCAACGATCTGATTCTCTTTTATGAATATTTCCATGGCGATAACGGCCGCGGCGTTGGTGCCTCGCATCAAACCGGCTGGACAGGAATCGTTGCGGAACTGATCGATCGAATTCACAATCACCCCGCAGAATAGGAGTTCATTATGCACAAACCGGAATTGCAGGAGTCACTGGCATCCAAAGAGTGGATCGTAACCAACGGGCTTGGCAGCTACGCATCATCCACCGTGCACGGGTGTAATACTCGCCGGTATCACGGGCTGTTGGTTGCATCGTTTAATCCGCCGACCGACCGTAAAGTGCTGGTTTCAAAGCTGGATGAGACGGTTCACACAGGCGATGAACATTTTGAGCTGGGAACCAATAATTACAGTGATGTCATTCATCCAAACGGATACCAATATTTTGAGTCGTTTGAGAGAGATCCGTTCCCCAAAACCATCTGGGGTAATAATCAATTCAGCCTATCCAAAACGGTGTTTATGGTGTACGGAAGAAATACCACCGTCATCGGGTATAAAAATGAAGGGCGTAAAGATATTCTGCTGGAACTGAATCCGATGCTCAATTATCGCGACTATCACGGACTGCTTCAAGAAAATCCTCAAACTGATTTTTATACCGAACCGGAAGAGGGCTATATCAAAATTCATCCTGAATATGGATCGGTCCCGGTTTACATCACGCATGACGGAGAATTTGTGCCGGAGACAACATGGTTTAAGGATCTGTTTTATGAAAAAGAAGCCTATCGCGGATTGGATGCATCCGAAGATTTGTGTTCCATTGGTACGATCCGAATTCAACTGAAAGCCGGCCAAACAACCTATGTTTCTCTCTCACTCCGGGAGAACGCTAAAAATCAGAATTTTGGTCAGTGGCAGAAGAATGAAACAGGCCGGCTGAATAATTTGAAAACGTCTGAAAACAAATTCATAAACGACCTTCTGGTATCAGCCAATCAGTTTGTTGTAAATAGAAAATCGACAGACAGCCATTCGCTGCTGGCCGGTTATCACTGGTTTACCGACTGGGGACGGGACACGATGATTGCCGTGATTCCGCTCTGCATCGAAACCGGCAAGCAGGAGGTGAGTAAGTCTATCCTTCAAACCTTCCTTAAATATATCGACAAGGGCATGCTGCCCAATCGCTTTCCCGATTCGGAAACTGATGAGCCGGAGTACAACACCATCGATGCCACCCTGTGGCTGTTTGTGGTTCTGTACAAATACCATCAGCAGTTTGATGATGCTGATTTTGTTGAAGAGACCATGGAGGATCTGTCTGACATTATAAGGCATCACATAAACGGAACCCGCTTCAATATTCACCAGACCAGCGAAGGATTTATTTTTGGCGGAAAAGGAATTTCGCAACTTACCTGGATGGATGCACGGGTGGGTGATAAAGTAGTCACTCCCCGACACGGTTGTCCCGTTGAGATTCAGGCGCTATGGTATAACGCCTTGAAGATCTACACGGAGTTTGAAAAGGATACGGGAGTGAAAACGGATCTTTCAGAAGAGGTACAAGAGTCGGCCAAGAAACTGAAGAAAAATTTCAGAACCTATTTTCTGAATGCCGATGGATACCTGAATGATGTGGTAATACCCGGGGAATCTGTGGATGATTCGATCCGGCCCAACCAGGTCTACGTACTTAGCCTGCCATTCCGTTTGCTGAACAAAAAACAGGAAACGAAGGTGCTGAAGATTGTTTCTGATGAGCTGTACACTCCATACGGTCTGAGGACGCTCAATGAGACTCACCCCGACTTTAAACCGGTTTACAAAGGAGATGCCTGGGAGCGCGATCACGCCTATCACCAGGGAACCATCTGGCCCTTTATGCTTGGAGATTACTTCACCGCGTGGTTACGGATCCATGGCGGTACACCCAAAAACAGGGCGCTTATTGCAAAAGAGATGGAATTACTACAAACGCATTTTTATGAAGAGGGCTGCCTGCACGGGGTCTCGGAAATTTTTGATGGCGGGGACCCAGGAGACGAACGCGGAACCATTCAGCAGGCATGGTCGATTGGGGCACTCTTAAAAATGGCAAAACTTGCCTCAGCCCAATAAAAAATTGAAAAACAGATGAACTTGAACACCCCTCGTAATCTCCCCTTATTAGGGGAGAAATCATTCTCAATCGGATTACATAATCGAGTTAGTTTATGATGAAAAAAGTACTTGCAATCTACGCCGGCGGCTTTATGACGGGAGTGGCGCTGATCATGTTTCCCGGAGCGGGAAGTATTCTTACAGATCCGGAATTTCACGGCTTTACCGGCGGTCAGTTCGGCAGCATCTTTACCCCTCAAATCATAACCGCGATACTTTCATCACTACTGGCCCCTAAACTGGCCGATAAAATCAGCATGAAAAAGGTCTTACTGATCGGCCTGATGCTGTCGGCCGCGTCCATGTTGCTGCTGGGCGGAAGTCACTGGCTGATACATTCTCAAACCGTTGCATATATCGTTATTTTGATGGCCACCGCTTTTTTAGGTGGCGGATTTGGCTTTGCGATTACCGCTCTCAACCCATTTGCCTACCAGCTCTTTGAGGGAAACGAATCATCGGCGGTAACGGGGCTCCACTTTTTCCTGGGCATCGGTACAGCTACCTCTCCGTTGCTGGTTAGTTACTTTACAGGGATTTCAATCTGGTGGGGAGCACCCTTTCTTGCCGCGGCCATCCTGTTGCTGCTCGTGCTGTTTACCTTTGTGTTACCCCTTGAAATAAAAGAGACGCTCCAGCAAAAAGAGGAGCGTTCGAAAGGATTTAAAGTACCCGCCCGCCTCTGGATGTATGTGGTAGCGGTATTTTTCTATGGTGCCTGCGAAGCCACATTCGGAAGCTGGGGATCGGTCTTTTTAGAGCAGGAAGGAGGCCTCTCTGTGGCAAAGGCCTCGCTGGGCCTTTCACTCTTTTGGGGATTCGTGGCCTTTGGTCGGGTTCTTTTTGCCCTGTTTGCACTCAGGTATTCAACCCGCCTGATATTTGCAATTACACCGTTTTTGCTTGCTACCGTCTTCTTTTTTACGCCACTGGCCGATACCGAGATTCTCTACCTGGCGGCCATGGCTGTTGGCGGACTGGCCATCTCATTTCTGTTTCCGCAGTCCGTCAGCGCCTCTACCGATGAGTTTCCGCAGCACTCGGCGGTTGTATCGGGCTTTATGGTGGCTGCCCTGCAGCTCGGCTTTGGATTCAGCGCCAATGTGATCGGTTTCTTTAGTGAGATGTACTCCTTAACGGTTCTGTTCCAGTTTTCAACCGTGTATGCCGTACTGTTTGGGATTATTATTGTGTACCTGTTCAAGACGGCTGAACAACCCGTTGGCCAGCCAGACGCAGCTGAAACCCATGGTTAGAAACTCATGTGCTAAATTGTGATCAGTTATGAAACAACATATCCCCGGCTATATTCTTCCCGTAATTGTGTTTGCACAATTTACAGGAACCTCGCTCTGGTTTGCCGGGAATGCAGTTGTGGATGATTTAATTGCTGCGTATAGCTTACCTGAATTGTATCTTGGATACATCACTATGTCGGTTCAGGCCGGGTTTATCGCAGGGACATTTATTTTTGCTATCCAAAATGTGGCCGATCGCTATTCGCCTGTTGCTGTTTTTCTTGTTTGTGCGCTTTTAGGTGCGGGAGCCAATGGTCTTGTTACTATTGCAGGGTCTGGGTTGAGCATCATAACCGCACGCTTTTTTACCGGTTTTTTTCTTTCCGGAATTTATCCGGTGGGAATGAAGATTGCATCCGACTGGCATAAAGAGGGGCTGGGAAGAGCTCTCGGCTACCTTGTGGGGGCCCTGGTGGTGGGGACCGCTTTTCCTCACTTTTTAAAATTTGCAGGGGGAGATTTACCGTGGAGATACGTTATTACAGGCACATCTCTGATAGCGGGGGGAGGCGGTCTTTTACTATTTGTCACTGTTCCCGATGGCCCTTACCGAACCTCAACACCCGGATTTACATTCGGGGTAAACGGCATTCGTAAATTATTTAAGAATAAAGACTTTAGGTCGGCTTCTTGTGGCTATTTTGGCCATATGTGGGAGTTATATACGTTTTGGGCGTTTGTCCCCGTAATGCTGACGTTATTTATCTCGCAACACCCCAATTCAGAGATCTCCATTCCTCTTTGGAGCTTTATTATCATTGCAATTGGTGGGGTTAGCTGTGTGATGGGAGGTTACTTTTCACTCTCGAAGGGGAGTAAATGGGTGTCTTTAGCTGCACTTGCCGGTTCAGGAATAAGTTGTCTTCTACTCCCTTTAAGCTTTGAACTGCCTGAGGCTCTGTTTTTGATACTATTATTAACTTGGGGATTCTTTGTGGCCCCGGACAGTCCTCAATTTTCCACTCTTATTGCACAGTCCTCGGACTCCGCATTGCAAGCAACGGGACTTACCATTGTCAACTCCATCGGTTTTGCTCTCACCATTTGTAGCATTCAGCTCGTTAATCTTTTATTCACCCATATGGAATCCCCCTACATATTTTGGGCCCTGCTTCCGGGGCCGCTTTTTGGATTGTGGACTCTTTCAAGCTTTGGTGAAAAGAGCTCTTAATCTGTCATCAGTTTTTTCGAGAATTCTACAATAAAGATAAGACAAGACACGATCACGGGACTAATTTCAAACATATCGTACGAGATTACTATTGTTCGTCATCACATTCAATTTGATAAAGTATTTATGATTTTATTGTCAGTCTTCAATAAAATCGCATACATTAGGATCGTGTTTTAGCCAACAGCCGAAGTGAATATTTACTATGCGCGAGAATAAATTCATTATCATCATATCTCTTGTAGTGGCTCTTGGTGGATTTTTGATGGGCTTCGATGCCTCTGTTATTTCAGGGGTTAATAAGTTTATAGAGCTGGAATTTGACCTGTCGAAAATTGAGCTCGGATGGGCCGTGGCTTCCTTAACGCTCAGTGCTACTCTGGCAATGCTGGTGGCAGGTCCCCTGAGTGATAGATTCAGCAGAAAACGTATGCTGAGCGTAGCTGCAAGTCTCTATGCTCTGTCTGCCATTGGATCAGCCCTGGCACCGTCCTTCATTTTTCTGGTGATTGCCCGTATGATTGGCGGACTGGGAGTGGGTGCATCACTGATTATAGCCCCGATGTACATCGCAGAAATTGCACCGCCAAAGATCCGTGGCAGCCTGGTCTCCATTAATCAGCTTAATATTGTACTGGGGATTTCCGTTGCGTTTTTCACCAACTACATGATTTTACAGCTTGGGCAGTCGGATATGGCATGGGCCCGAGCGCTACAGTTTAACACCTACAACTGGCGTTGGATGCTGGGGCTGGAAACTTTACCGGCTATTATTTATTTCATCGGACTTCTGTTTGTACCCTACAGCCCGCGCTGGCTTGTCATGAAAAAGAGGTATGAAGAGGCCCTTACGATTTTTAAAAAGGCAAATAGTAAAGCCAATGCTGAAGAACAATTTGAGGCGGCAAAAGAGAGTTTTGAGTCAGAAAAGGAAACAGATCAGCGATCCATAAAAGATCTTTTTAAACCGGCGCTAAAACTGGTGCTACTGGTTGGAATCGTTATTGGTATTCTTCAGCAAATTACCGGAATAAATGCTGTTTTCTTTTATGCACCGATGATTTTTGAACAGTCGGGCATCGGAACAGATGCATCGTTTGTTCAGGCCATATTTGTGGGGCTTACCAATCTTATTTTCACCATCCTTGCAATTCTCTTTATTGATAAACTCGGGCGCAAACCGTTACTCTTGGGCGGGATGGCCGGTATTGCCATCTGCATGATGTTGCTTTCATATGCCTTCAGTGATGCAACGTATACACTTACAAACGAAACCATGACTGAACTTCCGGCAGAAGTAAATCGCCAGCAGCTCAGCCCGATGGTTGGCGTTGTGTACGATAGTGACCTCGCCTATAAGCAGGCACTTACCGAGACTCTTGGTGAAAAGGTATCGCAGCAGTATGAATCGCAGCTGATCACATCGGCAGCGGATATCAATGCCACGCTTATCCTTATCTGTATTCTGGGCTTTGTGGCATCTTTTGCAATATCGGTTGGCCCGATTATGTGGGTTCTTTTTTCAGAAATATTTCCAAATTACATTCGCGGACTGGCTATATCATTCGTTGGTTTGATAAATTCAGCGGTCAGTTTTGGTGTACAACTTGTTTTTCCATGGGAGTTGGCCAACTTTGGAAGTTCCCTTACATTTTTGATTTACGGAGCCTTTGCGGCAGCCGGCTTTATTTTCATCTTGCTTATTGTTCCTGAAACCAAGGGGAAATCTCTTGAAGAGTTGGAAATTTACCTGGCAAAATAGTCATAATAGACATGGAAACGCTGTTTGAGTATAGATCTGCATCATCCCCGTTTTTTGAACTATATGGATAGCAATTTTCGCAGGGCTACCTGTTCAACTGGATGGAGAAAACGGTTTGTTCCGGTTGCGATTGGACGTTCAGTGTTCCCCCATGCGCCTTCACAATGTCATTGGTGATACTGAGCCCAAGTCCCGTTCCCTGCGTCCCTTTCTTTGTCGTATAAAAAGGTTGCATAACCTTATCTTTCATCTCCCCGGGGATGCCCGGCCCGTTGTCTTCAATTTCGATGGTGATGGATTTTTCGGTTTGATGGGTTCGGATGGTGAGCTTGGGATGGTAACTTTGCGACGGTGACACCCCTCGCCTGCGCTCTGCTTCGGCACCCCGTCCACCTGCTCCCTGCTCCTTGTCCCCTGAACCCTGCTCCTTGTCCCCTGAACCCTGTTCCTTGTCCCCTGAACCCTGCTTCTCCCTCATCGCATCAAATGCATTATTGCACAAATTGATAATCACCCTCGAAAAATCCTCCGCAATCAACGGGATATCTCCAATGGATTCATCCAGATCAAGCTCCATATCCACGTTGATCGAATTTTTACTTGCCCGCATTCCATGAAATGAGAGGTTCACGAACTCTTTGATCAATGCGTTCAAATCCGTTGGCTCCATTTTGCCCGAACCGCCGCGGCTGTGCTCCAGCATCGATTTGACGATACCGTCGGCGCGGGACCCGTGTTTGTGGATGGTTTTGAGGTTCGTTTCGATGTCGTCGAGGATGTCGAGGAGGAGTGCCATGTCCGAAGCCTCAACAGACACACCTCTGGCGCTTCCTTCTAACGACGGGTCGCCGTCCCCTCTCGAGAGGGGAATTTTTCCGCCTTCTTTTTCACTTCTGCCTTTAGCCTTTTCCCCCTCCGATCCACCGTCCTCGGTCATTCGTCGAACCTCTTCCCTCGCCTCTTCCACCAGCTCCACACTCAAATCCGAAAAATTATTTACAAAATTGAGCGGGTTTTTGATTTCGTGAGCGATGCCTGCGGTGAGCTGACCGAGGGATGCGAGTTTTTCCTGCTGAACCAATTGCTCCTGTGTGGCTTTTAATTCTTTGAGGGCAATTTCCAGGCGGTCGCGTTCTTCGCGGATCAGCCGGGCCTGTTTTTCGGCTTTCCGGAGATCATTATACCGAATGTGCGCCTGTTCAAATACATTGGCAAAACGTTTTAAAATGGACCGTCCCTCTTCACCGGGTGCTCCATCGGTAAAGGCGTAGAGCGCCCCCGATTTGAAGGGAAAAAAGCTTACATACTGAGTGATCTCATTTCTGGGATCTTGCAGTTCCCGGAGATTTGGAATGTCGGGATTTACCTGCCCGATCCTCTGATAGTAATCGCTTAGTTCCTTTCCCTTGAGTTCGTAAATGAGCTCTTCGTGCTGAGCATCCCACGCATCCAGGACTTTCTCCAGCATGGGGTGCCAGGTGAGCGAGAGGGTGCCCAGCATATCGAGATAGTGACCGTCATCTACGGTGGAGGCCCATAATTCGGCTTCCTTCTTTTCCCCGTCAATCATGCCAATACCGTAGCGCAGCGGGTTGATCTTGAGGATCTCCATTTCCCTGAACATCGCTTCGGCAATCTGCATCAGGTCGTCACTGTGGTTCATCGCCGCGGCCATGCCCCGAACCCGCTCCAGGCTGACTTCCACTTTGGATTCATAGGCCTGTTGTTCTGATTTTTGGAGGTCGAGGAAACGGGTGTAAGTTTGCTGGAAGACTTTTGTAAAGCGCTTAAAAATAGCCTCTTCCTCTTTCGATAAAGGCTCTCCCGAAATTAAACTCAAATATCCCTGATCGAAATTTCCACAATAGAAAAATGCCGTTTCCGGAAACTCATTGCGCACCATTTCATCCACCACTTCGGAGCCAAGCTGCGGATTTACAAATTCGATATGTTTTTGAAGTTCACTGCCGCCTACTGCTTGTAGAAATAAAGGGTCTTGATTTTTCCAGGCATCATATCTTTGTTGCAAGACAGGGTCTCCGGACATAGGCAGTGTAAATTTCTCCATTTCAGTACCGTCGGGCCTTGTCATCCAGCCATTTTGAATCCGGTTATCTTCATCTACTTCCATGAATCCACAATTCATGTATGACTTAATAATCCCCAATTCTTTTAACTCATCATAAAGCAGGATGGAAACCTCATTTAATTCATCACTCTTCTGCATTGCCATTGTTCTGGATCGAACCCGCTCCAAAGCCGTTTCAATTCTGGATTCTCGCGCCTGTGACTCGGCTTTCTTTAGGTCCTCAAAACGCTGGTAAACCATATCAATAGCAGAAGACATTTTGATGAGAATGGACTCTGTTATCTCAGGTGGGGCAGAAGTGAAGTCCAAACCCACGACTCCCCTGGAAAATGGAGAGGCTGCATGCCAATAATCCTCTATCTGTCCAACATCTACCGCCTCCTGGAACATCTTCCCGCTTTCGGGATCAATACTGGCCACTTCATCAACAACGGCCTGAAGCTTCTCACCCCGCCAATTCAGGGTATAATATTTTTTTTCTTTTTCCCATTCTCTGGTGTGGCGGTTGACCTCCGGGTTTTTCTCTGAGTCATATATATCAAACGTGAGATTGAAATGAACCAGGTTACCTTCCTCGATCACTTCCGATATATCCCATTGGGTTATGATCCCGTCTTCATCTTTTCTCCAGATCCATGTGGCAATATTTCCAAGTTCAAATTTGTCCACTTCCTTCTTCATCACATTGAGTACCTTCATGATGTCACCGGGTTCTTGCATCTCCATAGCCACTGCACGCACCCGCTGGGTGGCAGCCTCAATTTCCAGCTCCCGGTTTTTGACCTGGAGATCGGCGGTCCGTTCCGCTACCAGTTTTTCGAGTTTTTCTTTTTCCCGCTTCCATTCTTCCTTGTGCCAGTGATCATTTTCCGTATCCACCGGGGAGGAGGCGTGCCAGTGGACCAGTTTCCACCGGTTGTCCATGTATTCCATCACACAACTGGCCCGGATTGGGATGGTATTAACTTTTTCGGGTGAAGCGATGGTGAGGATAAGTTCTTCTGCGATACATGCATGGTTGCCATTGTTCGATATCCGGGTGAGAAGCCGTTTGCGATCAAGCGAGGGCACGAAACCCTCCATCTGCTTGTACTGGGATTTAAACATCGCGTCCAGCTCGGGGAATGAGAACTTCTTTTCGTCTTTGGCAGTGCCAAACAGCATCAGGTCAGGGTCAACAATATTGGATAGATCTTGGTACGGTATAATGCAAAAGCCCACATTTATGATTCGTTCGAAGGCCTTTTCTAATTCGTTTTGCTTTTGCCGGCTCATAAAAAACACCCCTAACCCAGTAAGTTTTATATTAATGTTCAGTATAGCTGCTACAACCGGTGCCTTTCATATTTACCACGGAGATGAAACATCATACCATATCATTTTATACCAGTGATAACGATCATGATTACGGCTGGGAATTCAAAAAAGGTACAAAAACTCTTTTTTACCCCATGCCCGTGATCATCTGTACATTAAAAATCATTACAGAATATAGACAAAATGATCTAAAAGGCTAATGTAATGGATCGCGGATTTTAGGGATTAACGGATTTCGCTGTTTTGGGTAAGGCTTGAATTTGTATTAATCCGGAAAATCGATTTAATCAGCGGCTCAAAGGGTAGTAGGCGGGAGAAGCGTAGGACCAATATCGCGGATTCGATTGATTATGGAATTTCATAGAGGGTGCCTGTTCCGCAGGGATTGTATATCGGTAGAAGACTAATCAGTTTCTGCATCATATCCCGGTCCGCGAACAACCCGTCCCGGCATAGCACCGGTATGGGTGCCATTTTTCAGTACCTGGCCGCCATTGACCCATACATGCCGAACTCCGGAGGCCAGCTGATGCGGTTCTTCAAACGTGGCGTTGTCTTGTATTGTCTCAGGATCAAAGACGACTACGTCGGCAAAGTGGCCAACTTTCAGCGCCCCTCTCTTTTCCAGCCTTAAATTCTCTGCAGGCAGTGAGGTCAGTTTCCGGACGGCCTCCTCCAGCGAAATCACCTGTTCATCACGCACATATTTAGCCAGCAGCCGGGCAAACGAGCCGTAGGCCCGCGGGTGTGTGCTTTGATTTAGGAAAACACCCTCAGGGGCGTAAGAACCGGCATCGGAGCAGAAACTCATCCAAGGTTGCTGAACTTTCTTGGCCATATTTTCTTCCGACATAGAAAAATAGACCACCTGGATCCGGCTGTCGTCTTCCACAATTAGGTCAATCATCGTCTCTTCGGGCGTTTTGCCCATCTCTGCTGACAGCTCCGATAAATATTTACCCTGGTGGATGCGCAGGTCCGGGTTTTGAAACCCAACCAGTAGAATTTTATCGGGCGTATGGGAAAACTCAATATCATCCAGCACCCGCTGCCGGTTTTCCGGATTGGCCAGTCGTTCAATCATCGCCTCAATTCCACCATCGCGCACCCAGTCCGGAAGCTGAACATGAAGGCCGGTTGAGCTTGCCGGGTAGTTGTACATATCGGCCGTAATGGCCAGTCCGGCAGACCGTGCCTCCTCAATCTTCTGGATGGCCTCGTCCATCTTGTGCCAGTTGTCCTCACCGGAGGCTTTCAGATGGTATACCTCGCTGCGGATGTCTGCTCGTTCAGCAATCTCTATCAGCTCATCAAGGGAAGAGAGGAGATCATCGCCCTCATCCCGAATGTGAGAGATATACATGCCGCCGTGTTCGGAGGCTACTTGGGCGAGCTCAACAAGTTCATCGGTATTGGCATAACCGCTTGGCGCGTAGAGAAGAGAGGAGGAGAGGCCCACGGCTCCCTGCCGCATTGCCTCATCCACCAGCTCTTTCATCTGTTCTATCTCTTCACCGGTTGCCGGCCTGTTTTCATATCCCATCACATACTCCCGGAGGGTTCCGTTTCCCACAAAGGAGGCAATGTTTGTGGAGACGCCTTTCTCCTCAAGGTGCTCGAGGTAGCCGCCCAGGGTGGTCCATGCCACATCGAATGTAATATCTCCCTGGTCTTCGGCCATCTCTTGCTTCATCTTCTCATTCAGCGGCCCCATGGACCGGCCTTCACCCATCACCTCGAGCGTGACGCCCTGGTGGATATCGCTCATCGACCGGCCGTCGTGCAGCAGGGAGACATTGGCCCAGCTGAGCATATTAATGAACCCCGGTGCTACGGCAAGGCCTTCGGCATCAATAATCGTGTCTGCGGTGGCATCACTCAAATCCCCAACAGCCGCGATGGTGTCGGCCCGGATAGCAAGGTCGCCTGTGTAAGAAGGTTCTCCCGAGCCATCCAGAATTTGTCCGTTTTGAATGATCAGGTCGTAGTCGGATGGTGCCGTACAGCCTGCAAAAAGAAGCGTGATGCAGAGAGTGAATAATTGTTTCATAGCATATACCGGGTAGATTTGGTCAAAAAAGTTGTTAAACCAATACACAATAGCCAAAAATAGTCAGATCTGCCAAACCACATTTTTCCCGTACAGCATAAATCAGAATAACTATCTGTGAAATGTAACTGAGAAAATAGAGAGACCGGTAGTATGTCCGGAAAAGGTGTAGTGAACGTGGCGGAGTGTGGTGAGTTGGAGAGGATTTGTAGGATGTAACGTCATGGAAAAGCCGAATCATCATTCCGGAAGGATAGAATTCAGATATTTTTACAAAAAATGGCCATTGTTAGTAAAATTCTGCGCATAAAGAATATAGCGAACCCAAAATTAAATCAATGTTCTATGAAAATTCATTCACTGTTACAGTCAGGAGTAAAAATAGCGATAGTATTACTAATCATATCCTTTGGATTAGCAGAGGTTTCATTGTCTCAAATTACCATCACCCAAACGTCTCTTGAGCAGGTCCTGCAGGGAAATTTTGATATCGAATCTTCCACAAGCGAGGATTCTGAAAATATTGCGCCCCTGCTTGAGGCATCCGGAGCCGATCAAACCTGGGATTTTACAACACTCACTTATGATCAAACGTTATCAGCTACCGGCACTATTACTTTCTCTTCGAATACAGATGGTGCACCACTCAATGACGATCCACACCTGCAGCAGGCAAGTCAAGTCGTTTTTGCAGAGTTCATAACCGACACGCTTTCATTTAACATCTATCAATATAATATTTTAAATGAGAGTGAATTGACACTGCTGGGAACCGTGATGGTTGAGGAGGGAGAAACTGATCCTTCATCTGTTGAACTGTTTAAACCCGGGATCATTGAATTTCAGCTCCCGGCAACATTTGAGGATACCTGGAGCTATGACTATACGCAAGAATCGTCGTTCGGTGGGTCTACCTCTACAACAGAAGTTTCGGTTACAGTTGAGATTGATGCCTGGGGAAAAGTTATCACTGACGATGGCGAGTTTGATGTTTTACGATTGGTTGAAACCGAAACCCGCAGCTCCTTCGGCTTTGAATTTAGCACAGTATCTGTTGATTATATTACAGTTAATGGTATTTCTGTCGCATCTATATCAGGTAGTATTGACCCGACGACGGGAGAGTTTGATCAACAGACGCTTACTGCAGACGTGACGACCATATCTGGATTAAACACTTCGACCGATGAAACGGTTGCAGAAGTTCCGCGAGCGGTAGAGCTTGAGCAGAATTTTCCAAATCCGTTTAATCCAAGTACAACGATTGCCTATCAGCTGTCTGAATCATCCAATGTACAGCTAAGCGTCTACTCAATTACAGGAGAACATGTGGCTACCCTCGTAAACCAAAACCAATCGCCCGGTGATTATACGGTCTCATTTGGTGCTGAAGGCCTGGCGAGCGGAAGCTACATTTACCGGCTGGCAGCGAATGGACAGGTTCTGACTCGCAAAATGACGCTGATTAAGTAGGTACGAACATCTGGCCAGCATTGGCACTTACGATGGTATCACCCTATGGCAGTGGCCTGCAGATTGCGCCACATGCCATAGGGTGTTTTTAATTACAGACTCTTGACAGGAGGGCATACACCGATGCGTGACCCACCGATTGAATACAAAAGGCAGCCTAAAGGAGAGAGAAGAATATTGGATGAATTGTAAAATAAATGGTATGCTTTAAGAGTGCACTCACGCGGCTCTTTGGCTACGGTTCAGTGCGTGAAATGGCACCTGCTTTTTTACAGAAAAGTACTATTCACAGGCCTTTTTAATCTAATACACACGCATCAATGGAATCATTTGACCATATTATTTTAGGAACTGGACAGGCAACGGGTACACTTTTGGGGAGGCTTATACCATCAGGAGATACAATAGCTGTAATTGAGGGAAATAAAGTAGGAGGCAGCTGTGTAAATTATGGCTGCACACCCACAAAAACGATGGTGGCAAGTGCTCGTGCTATTCACATGGCAAGAAGAGGTGATGTTTATGGCTTTACTACCGGATCTGTATCAGTAGATTATGGCCGGGTAAGAGAACGAATGAATGAGATCCGGAATGGTGCAAGTAACGGGCTGGAGCAATGGATGGAAGGCTCCGAAAATGTAGAACTCATTAAAGGATGGGGACAATTTACGGGCCCAAAAACAATAAAGGCGGGAGGGAGACAGATTAAAGGTGACCACATTTATATTAATACCGGCACCCGGCCGTTTGCTCCGCCAATTGACGGTCTGGATAGCGTTCCGTGGATGGATAGTGAGCGGCTGCTGGCAATGGAAGAACTCCCGGAGCACCTGCTTATCATAGGTGGTGGTTATATTGGAGTAGAGTTCAGCCAGGTGTACCGGCGGTTCGGGTGTGATGTCACCATCATTCAGCGCGGAGATCAACTGATGCCGAGTGAGGATAGAGATGTTGCGGAATCCATTCGTGAAATTCTTGAAGATGAGGGCGTAACTGTACACTGTAATTCAGAGGCGTCATCGGTATCCGGAAAGGATGGGAATATCGAGCTGAAATTGTCATCAGGAGATACACTTAACGGAAGCCACCTTCTTATTGCTGCCGGCAGGAGGCCAAACAGCGATAAGATTAACGCTGAAGCAGCGCAACTGGAAATGGATCAGCGTGGATATATTCAAGTAGATGATTACTGCAGAACCGGAACGGAGGGCGTGTTTGCCGTTGGGGATGTAAATGGAGAAGGAGCATTCACGCACACCTCGGTTAACGACGCAGAAATCGTACTCGATGTGCTGAACGGTGGAGATCGCGCTATCTCGCAAAGAAATGTGATTTATGGGCTTTTTACGGATCCACCGCTGGGCCGGGTGGGCATGACTGAAAAAGAGGCACTTGAATACGGCTATAATGTCTTGAAAGCGACCCGGCAGATGAGTAAAATCAGCCGTGCAAAAGAGATGGGGGAAACGAAAGGATTTGCCAAACTTCTGGTGGATGCCGACACGGACCTGGTGCTTGGAGCATCGGTGCTCGGCCCCGGTGGCGATGAAATTATCAATATGTTTGCGGCCATCATGCACAGCCAGATACCGTGCCGTGAATACCGGAAGGTGGTCCTTGTTCATCCCACCGTTTCGGAACTTATGCCCTGGGTCCTGGATGGGTTAAAACCTGTAGAAACGTAGGTTCAGACAGATAGCAGAACGTAGCGACTCTAAATGGTTGGTGTTCTGCCATATAGAACCTGAAGGTTGGCTGACGAGAGGGGGAATGGATGCTGGCCGGATCAATCCATTGAATTCGGATTTGATTCGGCAATCTCCTGGTACATCAAATACTCCTCAGGGGTGACATCTGCAAAGAGGTAGTGAAGTGGATTCACTGGTTCACCATTCAAATGAATTTCGTAGTGAAGATGCGGTCCGTTTGTAAGCCCGGTGTTTCCGGAGTAGGCAACCAGTTCGCCGCGTGTTACTTTGGTGCCCACGCGAATACCTTCAGCGAATGCAGAAATATGCGCGAAGCGGGTTTCGAAGCCAAAGCCGTGATCGATCACAAGCAGATTTCCATAATTCCCGTTCCTGGAGGCATATTTCACTACGCCATCACCGGTTGCAAAGAGCTCGGTTCCAATATCTGCGCGGAAATCGATCCCGTCATGCATTCGCTTGTAGTTAAACACAGGATGGGTGCGCATGCCGAAACCACTCAGCAGCAACCCGTTAACGGGCCGGATTGCCGGTATGTGCCGCAATCGCTCCTGGTTCTCATTGTAGAATTGCTGTATCTCGGTAAAGGATAATTTTTGGACGTTTATTCTTCGTTCAAGATTATCGAGTCTGGAAGCCGTCCATTTCAGTAGTTCAGAGGTGTCTTTGCTGTAAAGATCGAATTCAGAATAGATATCGGCACCGCCAATCCCCGGTTCTCTCTCTTCCAAAGAGACAGGGTCGAGACCAAGCACTGACCGGTACATTTTATCATCACGCTCGGCAATGCCCCGAACCTGATGTTCCAGGTCCAGAATAGATTCTTTTGTGACTTCAAGCTGGCTGGTAAGGGCCCGGTTTTCAGCCGCAAGAGCCAGTTCCGCGGGTGTTCCCACATGACTTGAAAGTGCGGCAAGTCCGATACACGCAAATACAACACCTGTTACCAGCCATATTGAAAAAGTATGGAAGTAACGCTCTTTCTTGTCGTAATCTACCCGTATAAACCTGCACTGATCTTCATCGTAAACGTAGTGGTTTCTGCTTGACATAATTTATTAAGTGAACTGTATGTGTGAAAGCCAACACCCGGGGTTCCATCAATCTTTCTAAATTCAATCCATCTATTTACAAGAGTAATGAAACGGCAAAATGTTACGAAATTTTATTCAAAATCTCCTTCAAAGTACTCAACCGCTCTATTTGGCATATCCGGGCTGTTTTTTTTCTTTGCTATGTGTGAATGCACTTTATTTTGAAACTCTTCCGCCGCATCATAACCATAATGTTTAAGAAGATAGTTCATCGCAATTACCTCGGCGATCACTGTAATATTTTTACCGG
Organism: Bacteroidota bacterium; assembly: GCA_009909035.1. Lineage (GTDB taxonomy): Bacteria > Bacteroidota > Rhodothermia > Balneolales > Balneolaceae > SW132. The sequence continues at coordinate 19,280 of JAAAOB010000167.1, read as the reverse complement.
GGGTAATCGGAAGCTTTATCAGTGGTATAGACGTATTCAGTATATCAGTTGTTTCATTATCGAGGCCTGTTCGTTCTACACTGCTGGTATCCTCCCATAATGAGAGTTCCAAAATCACTTCAAGCCGCTTTTGATAACGGATGGAACGTATTCCAAACATTGACAAAACGTTCAATATACCTAATCCACGGATTTCCATAAAGTGTTTATTCATTTCCGTGGCAGACGCAATCAGAATGTTGCTTTTCTTGGTCAGCATCACCACATCATCGGAAACAAGCCGGTGTCCTCTTTCCACCAGGTCGAGGGCCACTTCGCTTTTACCGATACCGGATTTGCCGCTAATCAAAATTCCGATGCCGTACACATCAACCATTGTGCCGTGTGCCATTGATTGAAGGGCAAAATAATCTTGCAAAAAATCACGCAGCAGAAACATAAATTTTGATGTTTCCACCGGTGTGATTGCCACGGGAATTCCCCGTTTGCGGGCAATTTGAACCAGCGCATCGGGGAGTCTGTTTCCGGCGGTACAGATGATCAGGGGGATATCAAAGGAGGTGAACTCCTTAAAAGACGCAATCCGTTTGTCCGGGGATAAATTTTCAAGATACCTGGATTCGGTGTTCCCAATGATCTGTACCTTTTGATAGGTAAACAGGTCAATGTATCCGGCAAGGGCTAATCCCGGCCGGTGCAGATCCTTATCCTTAATAAAAGAGGTTTCGGCATTGGCCTCCCCGCAGACAAGATCAACATCGATCCGAAGATCTTTTTGAAAATTATTCAGCAGCTTTGAAACGGCTATTTTTTCTTTCCCCGGTATAGGTTTTTGGTTCTTTAATGGCATAAAAAAGGTTTAGTTATGCTCAAAATGCTTGGTTTTATATTTTCTTATGCGGCGGATGGCCGTTTCTACAGCTGTGTTTATCGCCTGTTCGTATGAGGGTGCTTTTTCCGATACATTCAGAAGCTGCTTGGGTACCTTTACATTGAGCTCGGCTTTATATGGATTTTCATCATCCTGGCCGGGCTGTAGCACGATGTCACACACAATGATTTTATCAAAGAACTGGTCAAGTTTTTCAACGGCATCGAGACTAAACTGCTTGAGATCATTGCTGGCATCAAAATGGCGTGCTGTGAACGTCGTTTTCATAAATATCGAAATTTAAGTTATTGTTCTGCCCTTGGATGGGCCTGGTTGTATATGTTTTTTAAATGTTCAACGCTTGTATGCGTGTAAATTTGTGTTGCTGACAGGTTTTTATGTCCCAATAATTCTTTGATGACCCTGATGTCGGCCCCTGCATTCAAAAGGTGTGTGGCAAAACTGTGCCTGAGAACGTGCGGGCTTTTTTGTGATATCTCGCTTACACGTTCGATACATGATTTTACAATCCTCTGAACGTGCCTGGCATAAATACGCTGGCCGCCCGGCGCGAGAAACAGTGACTTTTTAGCATCGGTGTCCGTTCTTTTATCGTATAAAAGAGGCCGGTGATCAAGGTGTTTTTTTATTGCAGTCAGTGCTTTTGATCCTAATGGTACAATCCGCTGTTTATTGCCTTTTCCCTGAACAATCATCTCTTTTTTTTCAAAATTGAGATCCTTCAGATTCAGCCCGGTAAGTTCACTGAGCCTGATTCCGGTTCCAAAAAGGAGTTCAAACAGGGCCCGATTCTGGATCTCATCAGGGGATGATCCTTCCGCAAGCTCCATTAAACGGTCAATATCGAGTGGTTGAAGCGTTTCTGGAAGGCGCTTTTTCTGCTTGGGCACAATGAGCAGATGGGCAGGATTTTTGGGTATGTGGCCGCGTTTGTAACTGTATTTAAAGAATGAACGCAGTGAGGCCACTTTTCTGGCGATGGTACTGCGGGCCAGCCCTGATTCTGAAAGCTCCCCGAGCCAGAGACGTATATCCAACCGTTCAATCGTGCGAAGGTCGATGCAATCGGCCGGTTTGTCGTAACGGGAAGCAAGAAATACAAAAAATTGTTCCAAATCTGTTCGGTAGGAAGTCATCGTATGAACCGATGAATTCCGCTCAATTCTGAGATAACGGATAAATTTTTCGACTACACTTTGCATATGACGCAATATCAAGATTTTAGCACAGAATTACTACCTGTTTACGATTGAATCGGGACTATTTTCGCTATCAGCTCTACCCATGGCATCTACTAAAGAAGCAAAGCATCAGTGCTATACATTGCGGTCTTTCCACACCACGCTGCGCCCCAGAACATGGTCGAGAAGTGTTACAGCCGCCAGCCGCTGAAACCATAAAACTGAAATGGGATGAAAAAAACCGTATATCGGGTTCCAGTTAAACCAAATAGCGAGTATGGTTCGGTGCAGCAGGATGATGGTTACACAAGCTACAGACATAAACAGTACGGCCGGATACCCGGCAATCCATGAGTAGGGAAGCAGGATGAAAGGCAAAATATATACAACGATATGAATGGCAGCCATGAAAAGGAACAGGGGAATTGACTTATTAAAGCCGGCAAAAAAGTTCTTTCTGAGCCCGTTGAAAATCTCTTGTTCCGACCGATACATTCTGCAGCTAATTGAACCAACACCGCTGAACATCCGCAGAGTCAATCCATTGAATTTAGCTAATTTTGCGAGTTCTACATCTTCAACGACCTTATTTTTAACAGATTGATGCCCCCCGATGGCGCGATACGATGTTGATTTGAATCCAATGCATTGCCCATTTGCTGCCGAAAAGAAGGGGGCTATCTTGGATTTGAGAATTCCCGGCACCCAGCGTGGGGATCGAAAGACGTAGATGGCGGGAAGCAGCGATAACAGAGCGTAGTAAATCAATGGAACCAGCATTCGCTCCCAAAATGAACCTGTGATTTGTTTGGGCCAGACGGTTATCATATCCAGGTTATAGTGCTCAAAGGCGGCGGCAGTCTGCCTGAGCATACCAGGCATAAGTTCGGTATCGGCATCGAGAAACAAGATCAGCTCACCCCCGGCGTGTTCTGCAAGCTGCTGACAGGCCCAGGGCTTCCCCAGCCAGTCGTTGGGTTTGGGCTGCCCCGAAATTTTTTGAATTACGCGGGGATATTGACGTTGCACGGCATCAATCACGTCTGATGTGGCATCCGTGGAATGATCATCCAGAACAAGAAGTTCAAGATTCGGATATTGCTGTTTGCAAATAGATTGGAGCAGAGTTTCGATCGTGTGTTCTTCATTACGAGCAGGAACGCAGACAGAGATTCGGGGATGACGGCCCGATAGCTGTTGCGTACGGCTTAAATGTGTAAATTCGATCCTGTTTCGGAGAAGTACAGCCGATGTGAAAAGCAGAAAGAGCAATGAAAACGATTGCAGCCAAAAGAGTGTAGTAGGATCAGTTAACATTACGAAGGGTTATGTGAAACGGGCAGTTAAAATCGTAATTTATTCCAGCGCAACGATTTTGAAACAGGTAACATTCAGCAGGGTATGCAGATTCTATCAGATTTTAAAAAGGATATTCGACATCCAAAGCCGGAACCGGGAAGTTATGAATGGTGGTATTTTGATGCCATTTCCAGCGATGGACAATATAGCATTGTTGTAATATTTTATGACGGCAATCCTTTCTCCAGGAGGTATAATGATGCCATTCTGAACCAGGAGAATGATCTTGCTGAGCAGTATCCGGCTATCAGCTTATCGGTTTACAGCAACCAAAAGCCGATCTTTTACTCGTTTGAAGAGGTGCGTTCCGAGGAGGCGGAATTTTCAACAATCACACCGGAAGGCAGGGTTAAAAACAACCGTTTCATGGCGTTGGCCGAGGATAAACAACTGACATACCGCCTGGTTCTGGACCAGGTACTGCCAAACGGGGATAGCTTAAACGGTTCGCTTACCTTTAGCTCCGAACGCCGGGAAATGACCCTCGAAAATAAACCGAACGATGGGGAGGAATCGCATAGCTGGAATCTCGTACAACCATCTGCACGGGTAACGGGTCGTCTGCAGCTGCGGGGATTTACCAGCCGGGAAATCCATTTCAGGGGAACCGGCTATCACGATCACAATATTGGGCTGGAACCGATGCATGAAAGCTTCATGGAATGGTATTGGGGGCGCGTGCACTTCTCCGGAAAAACATTGGTCTACTACCTCATGAGCGAACACTTGAACCATCAGTCAAAAGCCTGGGTTATTGACGAAAATGGTGATTTTATACAGGTCCATGATGGGATTAAACGACTTGACCCGGGACGCAATGTTTTTGGATTACGATCAGCACGAAAAATTGAGTATAAGGGCAATGATCTGGAGTTTCTGATACAGATGTCGTCGGTTATTGATGACGGCCCGTTTTACCAGCGGTTTAGCAGCAACATGATGCTTACGACTGGCGGAGAAATATTCCAGGGTAAGGGAATCAGTGAATATATTTACCCGTCGCGCATTAAAGCCCGTCTATTCCGGCCCCTGGTGAATATGAGAATTAACTATCCCGGAAAAGATCACTGGGTGCAAAAAAAACCACGCCTCTACCGGTGGACGTGGTAGATTTTTGATGCTATTTTGATCAATAATCGAGCCCGGGTTGTGTAATTTCAAACTCTTCCGCCCGTTTTGCTTCATCTACTATGGCCTGAACATCGTCAAGAAGTTGACGGGCGTCGTAGATAATGCCATCTTTTATAGTGTATCGAACACCACCCACCCGTACAACTTCATTTTGTTCATTTACGCGAATAGCCCCGGTTCCGTAAAGTACTTTCAGGTTTTGCTGTGGATTTTCATCAACAATAACCAGGTCGGCAAGTTTGCCCTCTTCAATTGTCCCCAGTTGGTCTTCAACACCTAAAACTTCTGCTGCTTTAATGGAAGCCGATTGAAAAATTTCCAGGGGATGAAACCCGGCTTCCCTGAAGAGTTCCATTTCGCGGATGTAGGAGAACCCGTAAAGTTTATAGATGTATCCCGCATCAGAGCCGAGCGTGACTCGTCCCCCGCGGTTTTTATACTCATTGATGAACTGCATCCAGAGCCTGTAGTTCTCTTTCCATGCTACTTCCTGCTCCGTTCCCCAGTTGAACCAGTAAGAGCCGTGTGCTCGTCTGTCTGGGGAGTAAAATTTCCATAGCGACGGAAGTGTGTATATTTCATGCCATTCGGCTCGTCTTTGCTTCATCATATCGCGGCTGGCTTCATAAATTGTAAAGGTCGGGTTGATCTCAAAATCTGCCTCTAAAAGTCGTTCCAGCATGCTATTCCACTCAGGGCTTCCGGGGGCTTCGGCCTGTTTCCAGAGTTTACCGGCCTCTTCGAACCGGTGCTGTTCGTCGCTATAATTGTAATCCAGCGGGTAGTCCTGAATCACCTGGTCCGTGAAGAGAGCTTCAGGCAGGCCGTACCAGTGGGTCATCCCTTTAAGCCCCATGGCGGCCGTATGGGCAACATTCGCCCGGACGACACCCGTCTGAGCGTGATGAGCCATCGATCCCAGCCCGGCTGTTTCTGCCTCATCAAGTGCCGCTTTGTACACATCAGGGGGTGCACCAAAAAACTTGATGCCGTCAGCCCCGCGATCTGCTATCATCTGCACCCAGAATCGTGCCTCCTGCGCTGTTTGAATGCTGTTTTCAGCTCCCATCCCAAATCCTATGTAGGGGAAAATTCTGGGAGCGGTTATCTCATTCTTGTCGCTCCTCTCACTGTGGCGGAGCGTCCAGCCGATGCCGTTAAAGGATCCCGGCTCACGAATGGATGTAATACCGTGGGCAAGCCATAATTTATAGACATATTCAGGGGTTGTTCCCTGCGAGGTTCCCCCGGTATGTGCGTGCATATCAAAAAACCCCGGAAGGATGTACATACCCTCAAGATCCAGTACGGTTGTATTCTCATCGACTTCAGGCCGCCTGTTTTCCTCAATCGGAACCCCGGGATACCCGACAGTTTGAATTTGTGTTATCCATTTCCCTTCAATAACGATATCCACAGGGCCAACCGCCGGAGACCCTGTACCGTCAATCATGGTTGCGCCGCGCAGAATCAGCCGTTCATACGGGCCATCACCCTCTGCCCGGTCCGGGGCATCCGGCATTTGAGCCGGCAGCATGACAGGGGCTAATAAAAAGAGGAACAGGAGAAGCAGTTGGATCGGTTTAATCATCATTGAAATGGTATGGTTATGATAGAATGGCGGCGTTTTGTTGCTGTTTTGTGAAAATGGATGGTGAATCGTGATTTGTAAAAAATAAAATAATTTGTAACAAATCAGCTGTCAGATACTCTTGTTAATACAGCATAAGCTAATCTATTAAAAAAAGATTAGTTAAAATACTCCTATGCTGAAACCTAAAGCAAAAAAACCCGGGATTGAACCTCCCGGGTTTTCTCATCTTATGGACATCTCTTTTCTCCTGACCGCCAAAAAAGCGATCATTACAAAAAGAAGTGCCGACCCGGCTGTTACGTAAAATGTGCCGTCAATGCCAACGTAGAGATATACAATTCCAAGAAAAAACGGGGCAACAGTCTGTGCAAACCGAATAACAACCCAGTTTATGGCGAGAAATGCGGCTCTGAAATCAGATGGAGCTTTACCGGTCAATAGATTAAGAAGGCTTGGAATGTTGATTCCCTGGGCTACGCCAAATAGAGAAATCGGCAGTATCATATACCAGATATTATCTATAAGCGGAAAACTGAGGAAAATAAACAGGTAGAGGATAGAGCCTGTGAGAATCAGTTTTAGTTCGGCAAAGCGGCGAGTCAGTATGCCCAGTCTTGAGGAGGTTATGGCCGTGATCAGCGAGGAACCGGAAAGCATCAACCCGATAACGGCCGAACTCTGGCCGAAATCCTCATCAAGGAGTATCGGAAGGAAGGTTAGGTAGCCTCCGTAAAGGATTACAAACGTTAAGAAAACACAGGCAAAAAGGCTGATGACCTGCTTTGTAAAAATGCGGTCTTTAATTTGCTGGAAGTATTCTCCAATATTCAGGTTCATGGATATGGGGACCGGATCAAGGAACACCATGGCATAGATGGCAACCGGCACAGCCAGTCCGCTGAGGAAGAAAGGGTAGTTCCAGGCAAATGCGGCAAGCACCCCGCCGATCGCCGGGTAGGCGGCCGTACCTACACTTAAAACACTTCCGTTATAGCCCATGGCGGTAGCCCTGCGATTACCCTGGAAGAGGTCGCCGATGAGCGTGACGTTGAGTGTGCCAAGGGCAGCCGAGCCTGCTCCCTGTAAAAACCGCAGCCACAACAGCTGTGTAAAGGAAGTGGTAAACGCGCACATCACACCCGTTACGCCATATATCAGCAGTGATGGAATAAGAATTCGTTTTCGACCAAACCGGTCCGCCAATACACCAAGAAATGGTGTAAGCAGGATGCCGGGCAGTGCAAAAACGGTAATCAGCAGCCCGATTTGATCCGTTGATACATCGAGGGCGCGTGCAATAACCGGCAGGGCCGGTGCAATACTCGATACCCCCATGACGGCACTGAGGGTAATTCCGAATATAATGTGTAAATTTTTGTCTTTAAGTACCGGCTGTTCCTGTTCAGTCAAATCCAGGGGGGTCAGGCGTAATATGTTTTAGTCTGTTCAGTAGGGTCAACTACAAAAGTAAGTAACCAACGAAGATAGAAAGTTAGATGCAGAAAGTAACGTTTTTCCTGGTTTATTAAACCAATGCCGTCAGTATGTTCTAAAAGTAGACACGGTAGAGCAGATTAATGCTTCTGCCGGGCTCTGGAAAGATCTCTTTTATTCTTGAGAGATGATTGCGGTAGGTAGTGTTGAGTAGATTGTTGCCGCTGACAGATAGCGTGTGCAGAAAATCGTCAGCTTGGATTCGGTACTGTATGGTGGCATGCAGCACCTGGTGGCCCGGGGTCTTATTTTCAAATTCTCCGAGTCTTGTTTGAGCGTCTGAGAGGGTATACCGCAGGGATCCCGTAAATTTATTAAAACTATATCGACCAAAAAGGGATGCCTGCAGTGGGGGGGTCATCGGCAGGGGACGGGTATCGTCCGGAAATCCAGTAATCTGTTGTTCTTCTTCACTAACATCGCGTTCGGCAACTGTATAGGAGAGAGATCCCCCGGCCGTCAACCGATTCGTTAGGCTGAATTCTGATGAAAATTCAACACCGTTGAACCTCGCCCGTTCACCAACAAATTGGAAATTATTCAGGCTTGGATCGGAGACACTGCGTTCGCCGGTGTCCCTGGCGTAAAGATAATTCTGAAACTGGTTTCGATAAAATGCCAGCTCTGCTGTGATTCGTCTGGAGCGATGGCGCAGAAAAAGTTCAAGCCCTACGCCGCGTTCTGCATCCAGCTCGGGGTTTCCAATTTCAAAACTGAAGGAGGCAAGATGGGGGCCTTCGGAATAGAGCTCCTCAAGCGAAGGTGCACGAAATGAGTGCATGATGGTAGTACCAATAAAAAACGACCGTTTGAGCCTGTAAATGGCTGACCCGGAGGAGGCAAGAGCAAGAAATTCGCGCTTTTTAATCTGACCGATTCTTGCAGATAACCGCTCTTCCTTAGGTTCCGCTCGCGAATATTCGGCACGAGCTCCTATTTCGTAGTGAAGTGGGCCGGAATCTCCTTCTTGTATAAAAAATGCGGCTGCGGTGTACTGGTTAGAGTCGGGTGAACGGGACCCAAAGACAGAGTAATCCTGGAGTTCGCCCCAAATACCCATCGAGCCTTCGTCGAAGAGGGACCAGCCCCTGGTGTGTAATCTGCCGGAAAATGTGGCGGTTCGATTGTCGAAATCGGTACCAATGATACCATTTGACTCCAGTTCCACATGATTGTAATCCACAAAAGTGAAGCGAATTTCAGCCAGGTTGAAGAATGAGTGATTGAGCAGACGTTCCCCCCGCAGGTCGGCCTGGAATTTTCTCATTTCAATATCTACCCCATTCGGATGCCCACCATTTGGATCGGGAGGGATACCGTAATCGGAGTAGTAATAGGAGAGTGACCCGCCAATATACCCGCTCTCCCCGATACGGCTGACACCTCCCGTTACTGTACCATTTAAAATCGAGGTGTTGTCGATACTGCCGTTGGGTGTAGAGAAATCGCTCCCGGTTTTCCCGTTAAGCTCCACGGTTGAAACCCAGTTCTTCATGGGGATGGTGGTGTTTAACGACGCAGAACCTTCACTGTTCACAGATTTTCCGTTTAAGGAAAGGGTTCCCGAAAAACGATTCGGCACGGTATTTGGAATCTGGTTTTTTACTACATTGATGACGCCGCCAATGGCATTGGCCCCATACGCAAGCGCTGCGGGACCGCGGGCAATTTCAATCTCCTCGGCTCCCATAGGATCTATGCTCACGGCGTGATCGGCACTTTGGGAAGACACATCCCCGGTACGTTCTCCATCACGCAGAATGAGCAGACGTTCATCTCCAAGGCCTCGCATGACGGGGCGGCCGGGTGCAGGACCGAGAGAGCGTTCACTGAATCCCGGTTGATTTTTCAATGTTTCTGAAAGGGTCGTGCCAAGGTTTCTGCGCAGTTCTTCCCCCAGTATTTTGCTGGATGCATGCTGCAGCCGGGCACCGGTCGTTTCATCGATCAAGCCGGTAACGGTGATTTCTTCACCGCTCACCGATTGTGGCCGAAGCTCTATCTTGATCAACTCTTCGGAGTTACGCTTAAATTCGTGTTCGGAACGGTAGTTTCTATACCCGATGCGGTGAACCGTGAGGGTATATGTTCCTGCAGGAATGCTTCGGAAAGTAAAAAGTCCATCCTGGTCTGCCGTTGTGGTCCGGTTAATTTCTTCAAGATGGATATAGGCGAATGGAACAGGTTCGCCTGTGGAGAGATCTTTTACCTCACCACGGGTTTGTGCCAAAGCCTGTGAGAAAAACAAGCTGAGGCTGAATAAAAGAGGAACAAATAATAGAATGTGTCTATGCATAATAATAAAGAGCAACCTGTCAAAGTTGCTCTTCTGATTGAGGTTACTTAATTAACGTTTATTGTTATATCAGGGGATTCATACACTTCAATTTCGCCTTCATGATCATGACCATCATCGTCTGAACCGCCGTGATCTTCATGGCCTTTCATAAGCGCAAAATGGGCCGATGCCTGGCCGGATGCATTCCCGGTAATTGTAAATGAAAACGGACTTCCATCGACAGGGTTGATGGTGGCAACATCCGCCCCTTCGAGATGAAATTCCAGCTCGTAGTCGTGATCTGTATCCAGATCGGCTCCATCTTCATCAAGGAACACGGCACTGTATGGCGTTGTAGTTTCTCCTGCCGCAATGTTGAATGTTCCGGTTACTTCTCCGCTGTTGTTTACACTGATCACTGACTGACCGGATTCATCGCGGATTTCCAAGCCCGACACAACCTCTTCAACATGTACCTCAAACGGAAGCGACGTGAAATCAGCGTGATCGTTATGCCATAATTCGAACGCCACCTCGGATTCTCCTGATCCAACACCTACCAGGTGAAAGCTCCACGGGCCATCCTCTTCATGTTGTTCTACTTCAAGAACATTTTCATCTGCAATGGTCCACTTCAGGCTGAACCCTTCGTTTGTGTCTGGTGTAAATCGATCGCCATCTTCGTCTATCCACCGCAGATTGATCAAGTTCGTTTCTTCGCCCACTTCAAGCTCCATATGGCTTCCGTCGCTATATGTAATTTCTCCATTCTCCTGGATTGCTACTTCTACACCATTTAAAATGAGGGCAACGCCAAATGGATCTGAGTGCTCTTCGGAGTCTTCTGTACTGGTTGTATCGCATGATGAAATAACAAGTACGCCTGCAAGTAGTACGCAAGCTGCAAGTATAGTTTTTTGAATTGTAATGAACATAGGGTTTATGTTTTCGGGGTTAACTGATATCAATCCATCTCTCAACTACCTAGACAGGACGTTCAGGCAGAAGGATCGGGATTCTGTTTGGTTGAATAGGGATAAAATTATCCCGCTATTTTGAAAAGAGTGGTAGTATAGTTAGGCCTGGACCGGGGGAGCGCGTCCGTGGTGTAAATTGAAGGCAGGGGCAACAATATGAGCCCGGATGCTATTTTTGGGTGCATCTGCCGAGTAAAGAGAAGAGGTAATGGATAAGTCGGGGCCGAAATTCACCTTAAAATGAGAGGCACAAACGGCACAGGTGTTGCTGTCTTGAACAAATTGGTACTCAAAATCGTCAACCGGGTAGTCGGTGTGGCCGTGGTTGTGAGCCACGGACATAAACATCCCTGCTGTAATCAGCAGCGATATGGAGACCGATAGGATGGAGTTGGTGAGTTTCAAGTTTCAGCAGATATAGATAAATAAATTTACTCGAATAAGATAATATTAATTTATACAGCTTATCAAAAGATTTTAAACATCTTACGAATAACGATGGCCGATTGATTTTATTTGAGCTTTAATCGTTAGAAAGATGTTATACCATTCTGAGATTGAATTGCGATTATTGGGACAAATAAACAACAACCAAAAAATCAAAACTCATGGAAATAGCAGAGCAAGTTTATGCCTGGTTTATAAACCTGGGCACTCAATATGGGGTTAATCCTATTTTATTTGGATTAATCTATATCGGTGCTATCCCGTTTTTCACCCTTTCAATCGGATGGCTTGTCAGGAACTATAGAAAAGGGGTATCGATCGTGCTACCGGCTCTCAGTGCATCATTTTTCTTTGTTTCGGCATATCTGTACTTAATGATTGCCGGTAAAAATGTGCCGTGGTGGGTCTATGGAGTTGTCGTCGGGATGCTCGCCTACGGAGCATGGTCAACATATAGTAACGTACGAAAAAAGTTAAATCATGAAGTGGAGTTAAACAATGGGTAAATATGAATTCGATGCGCTGGTAATTGGGGGCGGAGCTGCCGGACTTACAACAGCCGGTGTAGCCGCAAATTTTGGTGCAAAAACGATGATGATTGAAATGGAGCGCCTTGGGGGTGACTGTACATGGACAGGTTGTGTGCCGAGTAAAACGCTGCTCAAGGCAGCTTCGGTGATGCATAACGCAAAAAAAGCGGAAAAGTACGGACTCAGCACAGGAGAGGTTGACCTGGACCCGCAAAAAGTGATGCGGCATGTGGATAAGGTGCGCCGGGAGGTGTACGAAGATGCAGACGACCCTCAGATTTTTGAAGATATGGGGATCGAAATTGTCAATGGAAAAGCCTCTTTTGTAGACGAGCACACCCTCAAAATTACAGATCGCGAGGGGCTGCAGCGTGAGGTGTCCGGGAAATATATTTTTGTTTGTACGGGTGCCAAAGCGTTTGTGCCTCCCATAAAGGGTGTGGATACTGTGGACTATCTTACAAATGAATCTCTTTTTGAGATCGACGATATGCCAGAAAAACTGATTATTGTCGGGGGTGGACCAATCGGTTCCGAGATGTCGCAGGCGTTTGCGCGACTGGGAACTGAGGTTCATGTCGTGGACATGGCCCCGGGAATCCTGACAAACGATGATCCTGAGCTTACGTCAATACTAAAAGAACGGCTTGAAGAGGAGGGGGTTCATTATCACTTAAATTCAGGTGTAAAAGAGATCTCTAAATCCAGCGAAGGTGTGGCGGTAACGATCGACAGAGATGGCAATGAATCTGTCCTGCAGGCCAATAGAGTTCTGCTGGCTACCGGGCGCAGGGCCAATATTAAATCCCTGGACCTGGAAGCAGCAGGTGTTGAATATGGCAAGGCAGGAATCACCGTAGATGATAAATGCAGAACGAATAAGCGCCACATCTATGCTATTGGCGATGTTACCGGCCGATACCAGTTTACGCATATGAGCGAGCATATGGCCAAAGTAGCCACTTCCAATGCGCTGATAAAAGTACCGATGAAAATTGATAAAGACCATGTGCCGTGGGTAACGTACACAGAGCCTGAATTGGGACACATCGGAGCCACAGAAAAAGAGTTGACCGAATCCGGTACATCATTTGAAGTGTACAAGTTTCCTTTCTCCAAAATTGACAGAGCCATTACGGACGGACAGACGACCGGGATGATCAAAGTCTACGCAAAAAAATGGAGCGGAAAAATTCTTGGTGCGTCCGTACTCGGCGCTCATGCGGGGGAGATGATCTCTCAATATGCTCTCGCCATGCGAAATGGGGTTTCACTCCGCGACTTTTCGGATACAATCCATCCGTACCCAAGCTATGGACTGGGTGCACGGCGCGCAGCCGACCAGTGGTACATCCGGAACCAGTCCGAAACAATGGTGAAATGGATTAAACGGATCTTTGGATACCGGGGCGAAATTCCCGATTACAGCGATCCGGATCGTATTGTATGAAAATTAATTGCTGAAAGAATTCCGGTGGCGGTGAAATCTGCCGCCGGATTTACATCCGAATGGATTTGTTTAAAGCGGTTGGAAATAGGATATTGTTAAAGTTACATACAGTATTTATTTCACTATATGGCTCCTGGCCGCAATTGAATCGAATCCATCATGTACACCGGGATTAAACATCTGCACTCTTTTTTTGCGTACATACTGCTTGCTGCGATTATCTTTTCGTTGGGGTATGCCATTTATAAATTTGTAACCAAAAGTCCATTTGATAAGAGTGCTCAAAAAATGTCGATGGTTGGGTTTATTGCCTCACATCTTCAGTTTCTTATTGGGCTCATTGTCTACGTGGTGTCGCCCGTAGGAATCACAAATTTTTCGGGTGAGGCGATGGGCGATTCTCTCTCCAGGCTCTACCTGCTGGAGCACCCGCTGATGATGATTTTGGGCGTTGTACTGATCTCCTTTGGCTATGTGAGAGCAAAAAAACCGGGGGATGATGCAAGGCGCTATAAAATCGTTATTATTTACTATACGCTTGGACTCATAGCTATTCTCTCAAGAATTCCGTGGCAGGTGTGGCCAACGTAATACAGCGTGAGATCCCCGGCTGAGCCACTACCGGTTTGAAATCTTTTCATCTGCCCACACACTACGAGCCGCAAATTAGGTGAAGATTTCCCGTAAAATCTGAAGAGAGATCACTTTTTTTTGCCCGACAAATGTTTTGGTTTCCGAGGAGCCGATCAACAGAATTTCATTTTCATCGTTTTGAAACCCGCTGTTCTCAGCCACCAATGAATTTGCACAAATCCAGTCCAGATTTTTAGCGGCTAACTTTTTTTTAGCGTTTTTTTCGAGGTTTTCCGTCTCCATGGCAAACCCGATCAGGACCTGGTGATCTGTTTTATGATCACCAAGCCAGTGCAGGATATCCGGGGTCTGTTTGAGGGGAATCGAGCCGGATGCGTCCTCTTTTTTTACCTTCGAGTTGAATGTTTCCGATGGGGCAAAATCAGAAACGGCAGCGGCCATGATGACGATATCAGCCTTTTGATGACGTTTGACCTTCTCAAAAAGATCGTATGCCGAGATAAACGGTACGGTATTCATCCGCTCGGTCTCTTTCTCCGTGCCCGGGCCTTTTAAGAGCGTCACATTCCCGCCCAGACGCGCGGCTGCTTCGGCCATGGCAATCCCCATTTTTCCAGAACTTGGATTTGAAATATATCGGACGGGATCAATAAACTCGCGCGTAGGGCCGGCCGTAACCAATACGCTTTTACCTGAAAGCGGGCCTTTTTCTCTGCTTTCTGAGATAATGGTTTCAGATTTTTTGAGAATAGAAGATAGCCGGGGGAGTCGTCCAACCGCCTCAAGTCCGCTGGCCAGGTATCCGCTTTCGGGCTCCAACAGGTGATACCCCATCTTTTCCGCCTTTTCCAGGTTGTGCGTAACCCCCGGGCTCTCATACATTTCTCCATCCATGGTGGGGCAGATCAGGACGGGACAGCGGGCGGCAAGCACCGTTGATGTGAGCATATTGTCGGATGCTCCGTGCACAATTTTGGAAAGCGTGTTGGCGGTACAGGGAGCGATGACAAACAGATCCGCCCACTCAGCCCAGTGAATATGCTTGGTCCAGCTTTCATCCTGGCGGTTATCGGTAAATACCTCTACGGCAACGGTGTGCCGGCTCAGGGCAGAAAAGGTTTCCGAACCAATAAAGCGGGTAGCCGAAGGGGTCATGGTTACCCTTACGTCAGCTCCCGCTTTTTGAAATTCCCGAAGTAAGTAGGCCGATTTATAGGCGGCAATCCCACCGGTGACGCCAAGTAAGATGCGATTGCCGGAAAGCATTAAATGTCAGAGTCTGGATACCGGTACGTGGTTTTGCCTTCCATCATCTCATGAACTGCACGTTGTGTGGCGTGTGGCAGCTTCTCAAATGATTTGGAAATCTGTTCTTGTTCTTCATTGAATGTGAACTCGTCTTCGTCCTCAAATCCCTCGAAATATTTTAGCTTCTCATCGAGTTCGAGTTTTTCCTGGGCAGCAATTTGTCGTGCTCGCTTCGAAATCACAACAATTTTTTCATATTTGTTGCCTTCTTTTTCACCCATCTTGTCTAAATCTAATGTTTTTACGGGCATAATCTTTTATGATTTACTGTTGGTTATAAATAATTCTACTGCAGACTTAATTTTCTTGTATGCCGATTCAAGGTCATCATTTACAACTTCCACATCGAATCGGTGAGCGTACTTGATTTCTCTTTTTGCACGATCGAGACGTAATAAAAGAGTTTCATCACTCTCCGTTGCACGTGAACGCAATCTCTGTTCGAGCACCGAAATCGACGGAGGTGAAATAAATATGCTCATGGCTTCCTCACCGTAGGTCTTTTTTACGTTCAGCGCACCAAGTACATCAACGTCAAGCATTACAAAATAGCCTTTATTACGTTCATATTCAACGGATGCTTCCAGTGTTCCGTACATTGTGCCGTTGTAGAACGTTTCCCATTCTAAAAACTCGTTTCGCTCAATTTTCTCTTTAAACTGCTTTTTGGTCAAAAAATGGTAGTCAACCCCGTCAACTTCACCGGGGCGAGGGGGGCGGGTTGTGGCGCTAACGGAAAACCTGATGCTGCTGAAATCGCGAAGCAGGCGTTTCGCCATTGTAGATTTACCTGCACCACTTGGTGCTGTAAGTATGATAATTTTTCCCCTGGTGTTACTCAATATTTTGTACCTGTTCCCGGATTTGTTCCAGTTTTTCTTTGCCAATGACAACATGATGGGCGATATCGGAATCATTCGCCTTCGACCCGATGGTATTGAGCTCCCGGTTAATTTCCTGGCATAAAAAGTTTAACCGACGGCCTACCGGCTGCTCTCCTTCCAGTGCTTCAAGAAAAAATTTAAGGTGAGATTGCAGCCGTACAGCCTCTTCGTTAATATCCATTTTGTCCACAAGAATGGCGATTTCCATCTCCAGGCGGTCCGGATCAAAACTATCACTCGAAACCATCTTCTGAATTCGTTCCGTGAGCTTTTTACGCGTTTCGGGGGCTCTTTGGCTCGACTGCTCGGTGATCTTTTCTAACAGGGCCGAAATGTCATGAATTTGTTTTTTCAGGTCATCGCCAAGTTCCTGCCCCTCTTTTTGCCTCATGTTGTTCAGCAGAGTGAGCCCTTCCTGGGTCGCTTCTTTTGTGCAGTCCCAGATCACCTTAAGATTTTTCTCATCCTCTTTGCGCGATTCAAAAATATCATCAAACTCCAGAAGATGGCTCAATTTCAGGGGTTCATCAATCGTCGCAATCGTCCGCATTTCTTTCAGCATCCTGGCGTATTTTTTCAGCTTCTCGGCATTGTAGGTGGTATCAATCAAGCCCATGGCGGACTTATCAACATACGCGTTGATTAATACCTTTCCGCGAGACAGGTGTTGTTGCACAATCTCTTTGAGGTCGAGCTCTTTGTTTTGAATGGAGCCTGGCAATCGTGGAGAGATGTCAAGATACCGGCTATTGAGGGTTTTTACTTCAACCGTGACGCGGATATTATCCTGTGTTGCTTCACCGCGGCCAAAGCCGGTCATGGATCGTATCATAAATGGATCGATAAGTTAAAATTGACGGATGGTGGATAGAAGGTAGATATCAAGCGGAAGAAAATCTATTGGAGTTTTGATCTTATCCACTGGTTGTGCTGTGCATCAGGGTTGCTTCTGGATCTCTTTTAGCTTCTGGATCGCCCGCTCGTTTAAGTTTGAAAAAACATCCTGTGTAATGTCGCCAGTGGTAAATTTCATCCGGAGCCACACGATATATGTTGCCATAACATCCTCGTAGCAGTAGTGTTCAATTTCTTCAAGCATCCCGTTTCGGTACATTTCCAGCACCTCGTTTCCCTCGCCGGTCTGTTTGAATGGTACTCCGATCAGGTGCCCCAGGTGCTTTAACTTGGGATATGAGCTGGCGCCGTAGTTGCTGAATTCATCCATCAAATCCATGTTTGCTTTGCTGAACCGGTATCGTATATCGTAGTGATTCAGGCGAACCGGCATCTGCATGTTGTGATGCATCGAACGGTAGGTAATCAGCGGAAGGTCGAACCCGCGTCCGTTGTGGTGGATCAATCCAAAGTCTTTGTATGTTAACAGAGAATCGAAAAGCCGGGTAAGGCCCTCTTTTTCATCGTCCCCGTGCCAGCTGGCTTTCTGAACCGGTTTTCCGGTGTTTTCAACCCATAAGCCCACCCAGGATACCATATGATGGTACATCGGAGGCAGAAATCCACTGTTGTTGCGGGTTAGCTTTTCGCTGGCTTCGATCAACAGGTCGTCGTCTGTGGCCTCACGGTTGTCCAGAACTCTTCTGAGAAAGGAGAAATCCGGAATAGTTTCTACATCAAATACAAAAAACATGGTCAGCCGCTCCGTTCTCCGGCAATATTTTGTTCAAATTGATATTCAAATTCTTCATCAGACAAGCTACAGCCTAACAGATGCATCGTTTTTGTGATAGTTGCTTCCATTGTCATCTCACATGCACTACATGCTCCGATTCTTTTTGCTTCTCTTCCGCTTTTGTATAGCGTAAGATTCACGGAATCATAGGGCGCCTGCGAGGTGATGATCACCTGACAATTATTGGCTTTACAGGATTCCATGAACGGTAATATACTATTGTTGCCTTTGATCGGAAAATTGCCACTTCCAAAAGCCTCAAAAATGACGGCTTTGGTCTGTTGAAGATCCAGGCAATCCAGCATGCGGGGATGTAATCCCGGGTAGAGTTTTACGACGTGAAGGGAATCATCAAAGACGGGATTGCAGTGGAGGTCATCAAAAGGAATCGAGTAGCTATGTTTCAGGGTGATGTCAATCCCGATATCGGCAAGCTCAGGAAAATTGGGTGAGGCAAAGGCATCGAAATCCCCAATACTCATTTTGGAGGTGCGATTCCCCCGATAGAGTTTGTCATTGAAACAGATTCCTACATCACATATTGGGTAGGTTGCAAGTTCCACTGCATTGATAACGTTGCGGTGCGCGTCGCTGCGGATGTTACTCATGGGAACCTGGCTGCCTGTAAACAGAATCGGCTTTCCGATATTGGAGAGGCAAAAAGAGAGAGCAGACGCCGTATAGGCCATAGTATCGGTTCCGTGCAGAATAACGAACCCATCAAAAGATTCGTAATGGTCGTTAATATGCTGCGCAAGGCGTATCCAGTGATCCGGTGTGAGGTCCGAGCTGTCTTCAAAAAAAATCTGGCAGGTAGAAATTTCCGCTATGGTTGATAGTTCAGGGATCTCATGGTGAAGCAGCGATGTGAATCTATTGATATCCAATTCCGGTTTACCATTTCCTAAGTGCATGGCGATCGTACCGCCGGTTTGGATAAGCTGAATTTTTTTCATTGAACGAATTTTTCAGGGAATATAAAGCGCAAATCAGACAGATGTTTACTCTTGTTTTATTACGAATTTCTCATTGAACAAACGGCATTGAAAAAATTAAACGCTGCAGAACAAAATGAAATCCGGGGACGTATTGACAATATGCAGAAATCTATTTAGAATTGGTCTAAATTAAATTCACCTATAACCAGTGTTTAAACAAAAGGTATGATGAAAAAAATACTCTATGCAGTGTTTTCAACGACGTTAATGCTAACGATGATATCCTGTTCCGGGCAGAGTGATGAAGTAAATGTCTATTCAAGCCGGCACTACGATACGGATATTGAGCTTTATGATCAGTTTGAAGAGGAGACCGGAATTACCGTCAACGTGATCGAGGGCGGGAGCGACGAACTCATAGAACGAATGCAGAGCGAAGGTGTCAACAGTCCCGCAGATGTTTTAATTACGGTAGATGCCGGCCGTTTGTGGCGCGCAAAGGAAGCCGGTGTGCTTCAGCCTCATGAGGTGAC
>JAAAOB010000022.1 GCA_009909035.1 Bacteroidota bacterium | reverse complement strand
TCTGCGGAGCGTGTGGGATTGGTTGTAAATAGCCTACCGGATCGATCGTTGATTGCAAGCAATGAGAGATATGGACCATTGCTATTTACATCCCATAGCAAAGCATAACCTCCGAGCGAGCAATTCCACAGCCTGGCGATTTTTGGATACTTTTTGACGCCAAAAAGTATCAGGAGAGAAAATAGTTGAGTTACACTAACTATATTATACCCACAACGTTTCCTGTAGTTCCACGATTTTAATCTCAGCCATTTTTTCCCTATTCCTGTTTGGACAACATCATGTCCGACCCAGAGAAACGAGGAATAAACTCACGTATCATGACGTTCGACCGACGACTATTCGTAACAACCATCCATCACCGGAAAGAAAAGTTACATTAACGGTTAAAAAGGTTTTCAATGGACCAAAATAATCGTATTTTTAAGTCTGTGAAAAAGCCTATGACAATACATCACAATAATTTCCTGCAGTTTCCTGCCAGTCGTAAAGATAAACACAAAGCTCTCCAGTGTTTGGGCGGAGGAACCAACTGATGAATACCCAGGTTCGGCATATTACCGATTTTATTCACCAGTGGGCGCCACCTGAAATTAAGCTTAGCTATGACAATGTAGGATTATTAATTGGTGATTCTTCATCACCGGTATCGCGAATACTCGTTTGTCTTGATGTTACTGAAAAAATCGTAGACGAAGCTCTCGAAAAAAAGTGTGAGCTTATTGTATCGCACCATCCGCTTATTTTTAAACGAATTTCATCGATCAACCCGGATGACGAGCAAGGGCGAATCGTTTATAAAATGATTCGCAATAATATTGCGCTGCTCTCTGCCCATACAAATCTTGATGCTGCGCTGGACGGTGTGTCATTTGTCCTGGCCAACAACCTGGGGCTTGATAACCTGCAGTTTCTCGATAAAAATTATCCCATCAGCAAGAAAATATCCCTGACCACTACGTTTGACGATTCGGAAGCTGTGTTAAAGCTGATGAATTACCACTCGGCTGAGGAGGCCTACTTTTATAATGTGGACGGGCGCAAATCCGGTATGAAATGCTTTGAGGCTACCATCGACCGCCATAATGTGGGGCAGCTTAAGGAAGCCCTGCAAAGCGAGGGTCTTTTAACATCAGGCTCGCTGCAAATCACCGATATGGCCTCCCCTTCCGACAACTTCGGGATGGGAGTTTTGGGTACATATCCCGATCACGGCATAGCCATGGATGAATTTTTGCACCTTGTATGCCGCGCGCTCGATGTGGATGCCATTCGATTCAGCGGTCACCCTCAGCGTATAAAACGTGTGGCTGTGTGTGGTGGGGCTGGCATATCGCTCAAAGAGAAAGCACTGGCTGCCGGAGCCGATGCATTTGTAACGTCAGATATTAAATATCACGACTATTTTACTGAAAGCGACTCGTTTCTGCTTGTTGATGCCGGGCACTATGAAAGTGAATTCCCGGTGGTTGAAGCGATCCGAAAAGAGCTCTCCGAAGCTTTTGAACATCTCACTGTAGAAGCTACCGAACAGGTGACCAACCCGATGAATATTTACGTTTCCAAATTCAATAACAAACCCCTATAAACCGTCACGACCACTATGCAAGAGGCACTTCAACAACTCGCCAACTTACAATATATTGACAGCCGCATTGACGAAATTCGACAACTCAGAGGTGATCTGCCGGAAGAAGTTTTAGATATTGAAACCGACATCAAGCGGCTTGAGGCACGAATCAACCAGCTCGAGGAGGAACAAAAGAACTTAATTGGAGAAAGAAAAGATCTTGAGCTTGGTATTGAAACATCGAAAGAGAAAAACGAAAAGTACGAGGAGCAGCAGCTCTCGGTCAGAAATAATCGTGAGTATGACGCCCTGACAAAAGAGATTGAGGCTCAAAAGCAGTACGTGGAAAATGCCACAAAACGTATCGAGGAGATTGATAAACGACTCCTGGAGCTTGAGGAAGAGCTGGAAACATACCAGAACCAATTGAGTGATACTGAAGACCTTCATAAAGAGAAAAAAGAGAACCTTGACAAGGTTGTGGAAAGCACCAAAAGCGAGGAGAAAAAGCTTCTGGAAAAACGAGAGGAACTTGAGGAAGAGCTTGATAAACGATACGTCAGAAGTTACAACCGGCTCAGAAACGGCCTGAACAACGGCATTGCCGTCGTTGCGATGGAAAAAGGAGCCGCCCTTGGCATGGCGCTGCCTCCGCAGGCCCAGGTTGAAGTTCGCCGCAAGAATAAAATTATCATCGATGAGAACAGCGGACGGATCGTTGTTGACCCGTCGTTCTTTGAAGAGGCAAAAAAGCAGCTCGATATTTAGTATCCCAAAACAACGGCCCGTCAGCTCTTCCTCAATGGTGAGAGATCTGTTTCTGTAGCACCGGGTGCACCGCTCATGTCATGTCCCCTCTTTATACCACGTTACGCGTGCTTCGAAACAGGGGAAGCGGCAGTGCGGGTAAGTGACCGGGCACTAAACGATTGCTTTCACAACGATTTCCAGGATCTCTCTTTAAGAGGGAACGGAACAAGTATACCTGAAGCTGCAGCTTGAGGGAACCAACCGATATTTTTGTATCTTAATAGATTATTATTTCCGTTCTCAAAGTACAGAACAGATATTTCCGGGCAGCCGCGCCTCTTTGCAGAAGTGAGGAAAGTCCGAACACCAACGAACACCGTGCTTCCTAACAGGAAGGGTTCCCGGTTGTACGACCGGGAAGACAGCCAGTGCCACAGAAAACAGACTGCCTTTCAAGGTGGAGAAGGCCGGGTACGCCCGCCTTTGCTGAAACTTCGGAAGGTAAAGGTGAAAAGGTGAGGTAAGAGCTCACCGGGTACGCAGTGATGCGCGCCGCATGGCAAACCTCACGGGGTGCAAGTTCACGCAGATTGTGTGCCGTTCGTCACGATACAATCGGGTGGAACGCTTAGATCCTTCCAGCAATGGGAGGGCCAGATAAATGGCTGCCACCCCGCTCGCGCGGGGCACAGAATTCGGCTTACAGGAAATATCTGTTCTCTATTTTTCTTGAATCAATCACCCACTATTTTGGGATTGGAACAAAAAAGCGTGATTTTGATTTGTAAACAATGAAATGGCAACATTTTTTGCTACAACAGGTTAAATAACCGAACTCAAATAAATAAACCAATAGATAAATGAAGATTTTTAAAACAACAGCACTGCTGTTTCTTGCAATCGTGTTTGCATCAGCTACTGCATTTGCACAAGGCCAAATGGGCCAGGGGCAACAAATGCCCGATGTTCCCACATCAAGTGATGTAAGTGAAGAAGAACTGCAGCAATTCGTGACCACTATTTCCGATATTGAGCCTATCCAGGTTGAACTTCAATCTGATGTTCAGAAGCTGGTGGAAGAAGAAGATATTTCCTTTCAACGGTTTCAGCAGCTGATGATGGCGATGCAAAACCCTCAAATGGCTCAAAATGTTGATATCTCGGAAGAAGAGCGGGAATCAATACAACAAATTCAGCCGCAACTCAGCGAGCTTCAGATGAAAGCGGAAGAGGACATCGTGAAAAAAATTGAAGACAACGGACTTGAAGTTGAGCGGTACCAAGCCATCATGATGGGCGCTCAGCAGGATGAAGAACTGATGAACAGGCTTCGGGCAGCACTCGAAGAAGATCAGGGCTAACACGTCCTTTTAGATTATTCTGTACCATTAAAGCCACTGATGATTGTCAGTGGCTTTTTTTATGCTTTTAATTTGTGAACGGTTTTAATAGTTGGAAATGGCCTGTTTCCAGGTGCCTTCTCGGAGATGGCCCGTCCGTTTCACGGACTTCTTATTTCATTGTGTCCCTCGTTGATCCCCGCGTTGAAACGCGGGGCTACAGAGCGGACGTCCCTGCGGGACTGAAGGGTTGGAGACAGCTCGATTCCTGGCGGCGATGCGGTCAGTACACTTGTTTAGGTTGTTTTTAATAGAACTGCTTAAACCCCCCTGAATCCCCCTTTGGGAAAGGGGGACTTTTATCTTTTTCCGACCCAAAGGGTCGAGGAATTAAACCAATTAGGATTAAAGATTTACACTGTACGAGCCTTTAATTTTGCGCTCAAGCTCGCGCCGGGCATCTTTTTCTTTAATGTCGTCCCGCTTATCATAGCTCTTCTTCCCCCGTCCAAGGCCAACAAGTATTTTCGCATACCCGCGCTTGAAGTAAAGTTTCAGAGGAATCAGAGCAAACCCTTTCTGATTGATATATTTATCGATCTCCCGAATTTCACGCCGGTTAAGGAGCAGCTTCCGATCACGCCGCTCATCATGGTTGTTGTGTGTTCCGAATTCGTACGGCTTCACATACATGTTTTTTAACCAGACTTCACCGTTCTGGAGGTAAGCGAACGCCTCGTTTAAACTGGCTTTTCCAGCACGAATGGACTTCACTTCGGTCCCCTTCAGGGCCACACCCGCCTCATACGTTTCATCAATGTGATAGTCGTGCCGGGCTTTCCGGTTCTGGATTTTCGGCGGGGATTTTTTCTGCTCTGTAGATTTCGTTTTTTTAGCCATTATCTGATGGTTTGGTCTTGAGCTAATAAATTTTCCCGCCTCTCCGGCGGTTGGCGGCTGACGCGCAATAGAAATTTCAATCCTGCAGCGAAATGAAGAGATGCTGTCGCGGAATCTCTATACCTTTGGTCAATCGCCTTCAGGTTAGTAGTCAAACCCCACGTCTCTGAGCCCTTCAAGAACATCTTCCTCCGGACCACGGTCCGGCATGGTTTCGTATACACCCATAATCTGCTCAATTTGTTCACGAGCCACGGTGTTCTCGGGGTTGATTTTCAGAACCTCGGTGAACTGCACAAGCGCGGTATTCATACGGGTCCGCATCTCGCCTGCATCGAACGTATTCATGCTGTTCAGGCCATAATTCAGATGTGTTTTTTCAAGCAGCTCCCGGATTTCAGGATCATCTCTGTCTTCACCGGAGAGCATCTCAAGCGCTGCTTCATACTCATTTTGTTCGATCATCTGGTCTACTTTCTGTTCAACCGAAAGATCGGGATCAACATCCGGTGTCTCTTCTCCACAGGAGTAGAAAAACAAGAATAAAAAAAGAAGGCCAAAAATGGATAATTGTTTCATACTACATAGACATTTTAATGAATATTAACTGATAACGCTTATTGGCGATGGGCTGATACAGAGCACAAAAACGACCATGCTCAGCCATCCGAGAAATCGTCGCCGCGGACTCAGCGGCTGTTCAAACACAACCGGCGGATGTTCAATTTTTACGAAATAAACCAGGAAGAAAGACCAAAAAACCCAGATCAGCGATCCGGATTGCTCAAGGCTGCCCCCCTCCAGGTAAAGATAACCAACGGAACCGGCAAGTGACAATGCCCAGACCGGCGCAATCCACTCGTGCGTCCCGTGAAACCCTTTTCTGATAAGGAAAAAAAGTATCATCGCCCAAAATATTGTTGCCAGGAACTCAAATCCCGGCAGCCATTCCGCTATTTGAAGATAAAGAAATGGAATGGCTTCAATACCGGCGAGCAGGGTAATGCCTCCAAAACAGATACGGGCCACGGTCTGGTGTTTTTTAAAGCCCAACAGCGAGTATACAATATGACCTCCATCGAGCTGACCTATCGGCATGAGATTAAGCGCCGTAAAAAAGAGCCCGAGCCATCCCGCAAAGAGAAACGGGTAGTGGTACATCTCGTACATCGGAGGCACATTTTCAAAAAAGCTTGCCAAAAGAGAGTAGAGCAGTGTATCGCCAAGCATAATGACCCCCAATTCATCATCAACCACCGGAGGCTCTTCCGGAAACGTGCCGGTCTGCTGAATATGGTCAATGACCGCCTCATGACCGCTAAAATTCTCAATAAACGTGGGGTCAGGCAGCGAGGCAAACCCGTACAAGAGCACCAGCAGCGAAACGACAAAACCGGCAATGGGCCCCGATATTCCCACATCAAATAGTTTTTTAGTGGATCGGATTTGTTCTTTAATTCTGATTACGGCTCCCATCGTACCGATGCCAACTGGTATGGGAATAAAGTAGGGAAGCGATACCCGCACATTGTGGTATACAGCGGCAAAGTAGTGGCCAAATTCATGGGTGGCAAGAAACCCAAGAAGAAGAGCTGCAAACAGCGCACCCTGCGGCCACATATCGAGGTAGCCGTTAGCATTAACATCCTGACCGACCCAAAAAATACCAAGAAACGTTACGCATGCAAACGTCAGTATGAAAAGGGCACTATGCTTGACGATTTCCATACGGCCCGGCCTGTTTTTGGGTGTTTCAGGCTCTGGCGCCGACGCCTCGTCTATCTCAAACTCCGGAATATTCGAATGTGGGTAAGGCAAATCAGTAGTCTGCGTGGTTAATTTCTGAGAATTGGAAGTGTCATACAACGTGCACCACCGCGTCCACGGCAAAGCTCATGTCCCTGGAAACTGATCGCAATTTTTCCGGACGTTTGCGGATCAAATACAGAATCGCGCTGCTTTTCTATAAAGTCGAACTGCGTCATAAGGGTATAGCCGTTTTTTTCGAGCGCTTCAAATGTTTTTGTATTTCTCTCATATCCCACAACCACTCCGGGTGCAAGTGCGAAAATATTGGCGCCGTCGGTCCACTGCTCCCGAAATTGACGGGTTCTGTCTTCGCCGCCGCATCGTATAAAATTGAAGGTTTCGCCGGTTAATTTTTCCAGTGCGTTTTTTAGATCCGTGTGCTGGCGCGTCTGGATTGAATCTTTGGTACGGTAGAGCTCCACCACATTATCGGTCTGCTCCTCGATAGCCGGGGGAAAAACGATGCACTCGTGTGCATCGGCAAATGTAAATACAGTATCAAGGTGCATTGATGATCGTTTCTTAGGTACGTCAACCGCAAGAACGTGTTGAACGTTTCCCTGCAAAAGCCTTGTCGCTACACCCATAAGGCCGCTGAACGATGTTCGTTCGCTCATGCCGATCAGTACAATCTCTTCATTAACCACCAGCACATCGCCCCCCTCAATCGACTGACTCCCTCCCGTATAGATAATTTGATCGCGCGACTGTTCAAATATCGGGTGCTCATGCAGAATCAGCTCCATCAGAAGAGATTCGCGTGCGCGGGCTCGCTTGGCAGCTTTTGACAGAATAATTTGTTGACCTGCCACGGCCGCGAGATCGCGCGTAAACAGCAGGTTGGGGGCGGGGTGAAGTGAAAATGGATGCTGCTCAGATATCGATCCTTCAACGACAAAACGCAGCAGTGCATCCGGCCCCAGCCCTTTAAGGTCGGACTCCACGGCGGCCAGATTTTCATATGGCAACTCCTTGATAAGCTGATCAACAAATGTCTCGCGCACTGCCGATGACTCCATGCACTCCCTGGCAAGTTCTGTAATCTCGTAAATACCGCCGCCCGCAGGCATGGCCGCCTCAAAGACCTTCAGCATATCGAGATGCTCTTCTCTTGCATCCTCTTCGAAGATAATATCATCGAAAAGCAGCTCATCCTTCAATTCCGGGTTAACCAATGATACCTCGTGCCCCGGTGTGTGGACAATCACCTTTTGCAGCTGAGAAATTTCTGAGGGAATGTTGATCTGCATATGTAAACTTTAATTGATAAATGAAGCAATTAATATACGTGTTCTGCTTCTCCTTTATAAACCTCAATTTCTCATTATATTTCCATTGTTCTATACCACAGGCGGTTCTTACATTCCTGTTTTACAGTTTTAATTATGATGCCGATAAAGAAATTCAATGGAATAGTAGTGTCAAAAATGATGTTTACGGAGCATGATAAATAAATCAGAAATAGAATCCCTCATATATCTTCTGGACGATCCTGATCCCGATGTCCAAACAGGAGTAAAAAACAGGTTCAGAGAACTTGGTGAACATGCGGTTCCGCTGCTGGATCAATATAAAAGCGAATCCATTCGGGACTCGGAGCGGCAGAATATCAATGAAATCATTCACAACATTACGTACGGATCGCTCCTTGAAGATTTTTCAGGTATCCTGGAAAGCGGCGTCCAGGGCAGACGGTCACTTGAAGAAGCCCTGTTTATCCTTGCCCGGTTCGGCAATCCCACACTCCGGGTATCCGAATACCGGGAGAAGCTTGATGAGCTGGCCCGGCAAATAGGCAGCGACATCGCATACACCCCGTCATTGAACGAAAAGATGAGAATTCTGCTGCAATATGTTTTCAGGGAGCTTCGGTTCCGGGGGGATTCAAAAAATTATCACGACCCTGAAAATGCCTTCCTCGACCGCGTCATCGATCGGCGCAAAGGCCTTCCCATTATGCTCAGTGTTGTGGTTATGGCGATCGCCCGCAGGCTCAATTTACCCTTTTACGGCGCCAACATGCCGATTCACTTCATGCTTGTATACCAGACGCACAACCAAAATATTCTGATCGATCCGTTTGACGGCGGAACTATCGTAACGTATGACCAGTGCTATTACTTCCTGAAAAAGAACAGTATTGAGCCTCGTGCTGAACATCTTGACCGAGCGGAATCCCCCGAAATTCTGGCGCGCTGTATCCGGAACCTGATGCATAGCTACGCCAAAAATCACCAGGACAAGCAGGTTGAAGACCTGAAAGAGCTTCTCGGTCTTGTTGAGAGCAGGAAGTAATTCTCACCGCTGGTTCCGGGGCCAACAGGCACTTGCGGATCAAAACTTCACTTCAAATACGGTTTCTTCGGGTGGGAATTGTACCGGGTCCAGCTGATTTGCCATCGCAGCAAACGAGTTCGCTTCATCCTCGTCGCCCTCCTGCCTGTAGAGTTTTGCAGCTTCTGAAAACAGGTCCGGACTGGCAGGATACTTTTTCAGCAGTTTTCCGAGCAGTTCCGAAGCCTCTTTCTGTTCTTTATCCGCAACATATATTTTCAGGCGAAACAGATCGAAGGCCGGATGCGAATCCCCCGCTTTTTTGAGATAATGGCGGCAGCGGGAGTAGATGTTTTTTTCGAAGTAGTAGTCTACGAACAACATCAGCATCGATACCGGCAGGTCAATATTATTCAGGCGATCTTCAAGTGTCCGCAGCAGCTCCCTGCTATCCGCCATTAACAAGGTTGAGACAATAACCAGAAGCTCGCGTTTGTTCAGGTCAGACCGAACAATTTCGGTGCGGATTTCATCCGTCAGGAAACGGTTGACGGCATCAATCCACCCGGCGGGCGGATCTGAAGGATCTACGGGCGGGGCAAGCTTTTCAAGGCGATCAGCAATACTCCCGTCAGCCGGCACGGTGTATTCGGCCGGATCTTCCCATTTGTTGTGAAAAAGGCGCCGGTTTTTCCACTTTCGCTGAGGTTTTAGCCGAAATCCCAGCTTGTTCGTTGTGGCTCCCACGCCATGCGATACCTCTGCACGGCTTGCAACCGCAAGTTGATACCCGCTATCGGTAATCTGTTTGCAGATATCATCCATCTCAAAAAATGCCAGCCCGTACTCCTCATCGAATTCAAAAGAGAAGTCGTGCTGAACCATGAAGCAGCAGCTGTCCACTGTATCGGTAAGCACTACCTCTTCGGCATCCCCGGCTCCGGACATCTGCGCGGCGTAATCCGTGGTGTCAAGAACCGGGGCCGTTACGGCAATTTTATCGCCATGAGCAAAGCCGTCGGCAAGATCCTCGAGAACACCTTCTGTAATCTCTACATCCGTGTGCATTACCAGGATAAATCTGCCGGCCGCTTCATCAATTCCCCGGTTCACAGAAGCCCCAAACCCGCGATTTACGGAATGCGTGATCGTTCGGATGTTTAAGAAATTCTCCTCCAGAAGCTGCTCCAGGTAGTCGAACGTGTCGTCGATACTTGCATTATCAACTACAATCAGCTCCGTAAGATCCTGCGGCACCGATTTCTCTATTGAGGCCAGGCAGCGTTCAAGATCGAACTTTCCAAGCCCGGTGGTTGGCACTACAATGCTAAACTCAATATCGCCGGAGCCATCCGCACCGGCTGTGTCTGCCGCCTCTGGTCTGCTTTTGGCCGCCTCTCTGTCCGGCTCCGGTTTGGGCGGAGCCGCATTCGTATGGTGCTCATCATCCACCCGATTGATATGCCGCAGATCGTGCTTTAACTCTGCCGCCTCAACATGCCGCCGAAGTTTTTCGAGAGCCGAAATTTTAATTTGAAGGGCCTCCGCATGTTTCGGGCTGTTTTTCAGGTAGACGTTGATCAGCTCAAGGGCGTGCTTCACGTTATCCTGGGCAAACAATTGACGGCTTTGGGTTAAAAGGTCCGCGTCTTCGGCTTCTGTATTCGGCGAAAAATCGGTGTCTGAAAATCGGTCTAATACGCGCCTCTTCTCCTCACCGCCCGCGGCCGAGCGGTGTGCCGTTCTGAAAAATTCTTCCAGGTTTTGCCCCGCCGGCGACAAAAACTGGTTGTTTTCAATCACAAAAAAAGGATCTGTCCTGTGCCACACATGATCTGCATGTACCCTCATGGCCAGCTCCGCGCCGTTTAAGTGCGTCAGGAACGGGTTGAAAAAGAACTCTTCCCCGCTTAATACGTTCCGGTTCCAGATGTAGCAGCTATCATCAGGCAGCCGGCCCTCTTCGGCTTCATCAAGCCAGGACAACACGCTTGACGGCAGATCATAATCCATGACCCAGATCGCGGCAGGATCGGACTGAAACTTATGCAGCGCCTGCCGGAAAAGATTCACATTAAACCGGTTTGCCCTGACCGGCGCCCAGATAAAGGCCCCCGTGGCCTGTACAAGAGCTTCGTTAAGGCTCACGCCCCGTCCGGTAGCCGATTCATGTTCAAGCAGAACAACCAGGTCGTTATTGTGCGCTTCAATTGTTTGCTGAAGCTCTCTTGTCACCTCTGCTGATGCCGCATCATCAATAATTATGACTTCCACATTGGGTGCCGACATCCGCAGCAGAGAGTTTAAAATAGAAAACAGGTCTGCTTTGGGGATGTGTGTGGTTAGAAGAGCGGATAATGTAATATTTTGCTGAATCATATCTGATTTTGGTTTAGCCAAATATACAAGTTGCAGCGCCCCCAAAAAAAGGACATTCCGAATTGTCCGGAGGTTTTTTCGTATACCCACTGATAGATGAACTCACGTCTCATTCGCTCATAAACAATTTGCCGTTTCAGCTTCTTTCTATGTTATCGTTTAATTAAATTATTATAATGTTCATGATTAACTGTAACAATGTAGATTGCGGACACTCTTGTAAATCTATAAAGGTTTTCCAAAGCAGCATTGAGATATTTGTATGATAAAAAGTTACTTTTTGATTTTACTCCGTAATGCTCGAAAAAAACCGGTCTATACCTTCATCAACCTCACCGGCCTGGCGACCGGGATTGCCTGTTTTATTTTTATCTCACTCTATGTGTGGGATGAAATGGGTTTTGACCGGCATCACGAAAAAAAAGAGCAGATCTACAGGGTAACCCAAACCTCGATTTATGAGGGTGATGAAACCCACTCGGCCTCGACTCCATTTCCGCTGAAAGATGCAATTGAAAGTGACCTGCAGGGATATGTGGCAGAGTCCGCCCGCCTTTTTAATATGGATACCCCGAACGTATCGATTGGCAACAGGGAAGAGGAGATCTACTTTCGTGAAGATCAATTCTTTTTTACCGACCCGTCGATCTTCGATATTTTTGATATCCCGCTGCTGCGGGGAGATCCGGAAACTGTACTATCGGAGCCCAAAAGCGTTGTAATTACACCCGAGGTCGCATCCCGGTATTTCGGAGAGAGTGATCCCATGGGTCAGCAGCTTCTGTTTGAAGGGCAGATCTATTTAACCGTCACGGGCATTATGGAAGAGATGCCCCAACAGAGCCATCTCAAGACGAATATTCTCGCCTCTTTTGAGTCGCTCCGCGATATCTGGCAAAATTACGATCAAATTACAGACCGGTGGCTTTGGGCGGCAAGCTGGACCTATATTCTTGCAGAACCGGGAACCGATGCGGAGCAAATCAGCCGCCGGCTGGCGGACTTTACCGACCGGTATTACGCCTCGTTTTACGGTGAAAATGAAGAGGTCGTGCTGAACCTCCAGCCGTTAACGGATATTTATCTCAGATCAGATGCGGATAATGAGATTGGCCCCACCGGCAGCTATCTGTACGTCGTCATATTTTCCATCATCGGGCTGATGATTCTGCTGATCGCCTGTATTAACTACACAAACTTATCCACGGCCCGCGCGCTCGGCCGGTCCAAAGAAGTTGGCCTTCGTAAAACACTGGGGGCCGACCGGACGCAGCTTACGCGCCAGTTTTTGTTCGAGTCGCTGCTCTATACCCTGGCGGCGATTGCAATCAGTATAGGTATAATTTACGCCGCCATGCCCTATTTCAACCTGCTCACCGGTAAAGAGATACACCTTGCCATGTACAGCGGCTGGGCACTCCTTTCAATCCTGGCCGTTCTTGTGATGATCATTACGCTGCTGGCCGGGTTCTATCCCGCCACGTTCCTTTCCGGCTACAGCCCAATAGAGGCTGTAAAAGGAACCTTTACGGCCGGACAGAAAGGCGGCCGACTCCGAAAAACCCTGGTTGTTTTCCAGTTTACCATAACCGCCATTCTCCTGATCGGTACCTCTCTGGCTTATCTGCAGTACCAGCACATGCAGAAAATGGATATGGGGTTTGATCAAGAGCAGGTTGTGGTTGTTCCCGCAACCATGAGCCTTGCCATCTGGTATTACGATGAGCTGAAAGATCGGTTCCTGGATCACAGCGGGGTCAGCCAGGTCTCCGGGTCGAAGACTGTGCTGGGATCAGACATTTATTACACCTACCAAATTGCCCCGGAAGGATATGGTGAACAAGAAGCGTACTCAATCGCGAAGCTTTTTGTCACCCACGACTTCCTGGAGACCATGGATATTGACCTGCTGGCCGGCCGCGATTTCTCTGAAGAATTCTCCACGGATCCCGACGATGCGCTGCTTATCAATAAAACGATGGTAGACTCTATGGGCTGGGGATCTCCTGAAGATGCGATCGGAAGGACATTTCAGCTTGCCGGCCGTACGGCGAATGTTGTGGGGGTGACCGAGGATTTCCATTTTGCCCATCTCCGGTACGACCTGGAACCTCTTATTATGGAACTGCCCTCCTCGCAGGGGCAGTTTATTTCGAATATTGACTATATAAACGTTCAACTTAGCGGCGGAAATCCGCAGGATGCGCTGAACCACCTGCAGACCGTCTGGAATGAAATAGACCCCACGCACCCATTTGACTATTTTTTCCTCGATTCAAAAATTGAGGAGCAGTACAGCCGTGAAGAACAATTTAGCTCGCTTATGGGTATATTTACCGTTCTGGCTCTTGGCATCGGGTGTCTGGGACTATTGGGCCTTGCCTCCTACTCGGTGAGCAAGCGCACCCGCGAGATTGGCATCCGGAAGGCAATGGGTGCAACGGCTGCCCAGATTTTTTACCTGCTAAGTAAAGACTACATCAAATTAATTGTGATTGCTCATATTATTGCACTTCCCGTTGTGTATCTTCTGGCAAGCACAGGCTTTGAGGAGTTTCCATACGCCATTGATCTGGCCTGGTATTTATGGATGATGTTCTTCGCCAGTCTTGTCACATCTATTCTGATCAGCCTTCTGGCCATTAGCTCCTACTCCGTGAAGGCATCACTACTGAGCCCTGTTGAAAGCCTGACACGGGAATAATGAACCTATGACGTAGCAGAGATTCCGCACTATGGGAATGGATAGAAAAATTGAAAAGAAGAAATTGTCTGCTGGTAAAATTATAGCCGCTGTCGCTATATTTGCTTTGGTTGGTTTTGCAGTCTACACCATTTTTTTCCTTGACCGGCGCTCAAGTGAAACCGTAAAACGGGATCAGGTCTTCATCCATGAAGTCAGGGAGGATACGTTCCAGGAGTTTATAGAAGTATCGGGAACTGTACAGCCGGTACGTTCCACCATCCTGGATGCTGTTGAGGGCGGCGTGGTACAAGAAGTCCATGTTCTTTCGGGAGAGACGGTGCAGGCCGGAGACACACTCCTTGTTCTCTCGAATTCCAGCCTTCAGCTCGACGTTCTCCAGCAGGAGGCCAGCCTGTATGATCAAATTAACAATGTCCGCAACTCCCGCCTCAACCTGGAACAAAATCACCTGCGGCTCAGAGAGGAGCTTGCCAGTGCGGAAGCCCGGGTCTCCGTCCTGGAACCACGGTTCGAGCGCGACAGCGCACTGTTTGCAGAGAACCTGATCTCATCGCAGGAGTACGAGGAGACGCTCCACAATTTCCAGTTTCAAAAGCGCCGGTATCAGCTCAATTACGAATCCTATCAAAAAGATTCCCTGCAGATGCAGACGCAGCTTACACAGCTGAACAACTCAGAGGAGCGCATGTGGCAGAGCCTGAAGGGGGTACAACAAATTCTTGATAACCTGGTTATCACAGCGCCGATATCGGGACAGCTTTCAACGGTTGAGCTTAACCAGGGGCAGTCGATCAGCCAGGGCGAACGACTTGGGCAAATTGACCAGATTGATGGTTTTAAAATCCGCGCAGAGATCGATGAGTTTTACCTCTCGCGGGTTGCAGCCGGCCTGAATGGCAGTTTTTCATTTGCCGGCGAGCGGTATAACCTGTTGATCAACAGGGTGTTCCCGGTCATTCAGGATGGCCGCTTTAAAGTGGATATGGAATTTACCGGGGATATTCCGGACGGCATCCGGCGCGGGCAATCCGTGCGCGTGCGGCTGGAGCTGGGGGATGCCACAACCGCCGTTCTTGTAGCCCGCGGAGGCTTCTACCAGGAAACTGGCGGAAACTGGATCTACAAAATCGACGAGTCCGACGGGCGGGCCTACCGGCAGCCGATACGGCTCGGGCGCGGCAATACGGAATATTTTGAGGTCATAGAAGGCTTGACTCCTGGTGATAAAGTGATTATTTCGGGATACGACACATTCAGCAATTCCGAGGTGCTGCTCCTTGAATAACAGCGGAGGATCCCATAACAGAACGTTCATTAGGTTCATCAACAACAAAAATGCTAACTAACGGCAGTACCAACGGTACCAACTTCTGCCAAACGATTTCGTTTTTATGATTAAAACAACCAACCTCAAAAAACTGTATACCACAGATGAAATAGAAACAACGGCTCTCAACAGAGTAAGTATTGACGTTGATGATGGAGAGTTTATAGCCGTGATGGGCCCGTCTGGCTGCGGTAAGTCCACACTGCTTAACATTCTTGGTCTTTTGGATCAGCCCAGCAGCGGGGAGTACTATTTCAGAGGAGAAGAGACCTCTGGGTACACTGAAAAAGAGAGAGCTGCCCTTCGAAAAGGAAATATCGGCTTTGTCTTTCAGAGTTTTAACCTGATTGATGAACTTACCGTCTATGAAAATGTTGAGCTGCCGCTGATGTACCTCGGCTTAACCCCTTCTCAGCGAAAGAGAAAAGCCGAGCACGCACTTGAACGAATGAGTATGATGTCGCGCCGGGATCATTTTCCCCAACAACTCTCGGGCGGCCAGCAGCAGCGCGTGGCCATTGCGCGGGCCGTTGTGGCAGATGCCGGGCTCATTCTGGCTGACGAGCCCACCGGTAACCTCGATTCCGATCACGGCGATGATGTAATGAACCTGCTAACAGAACTTAATGAGCAGGGCACCACCATCATTATGGTCACCCACTCCCCCCATGATGCCGAGTTTGCAAGCCGTAAAATTCACCTTTTTGATGGAGCTGTCGTTGATAAAGCAGCCGAACGTAACTTTCACGTCTGAGGCCAACCCGGCCGGCGGGAATCCGGTCACTCCGAACGCTTCAATGCCCGCTGGCGTTTCTGGCAAATGAACTACCACGGGGCAGAGCCCGCAGGTATCAAAGAATTACCCTTAACTTTTTGCTCAATACAAGCTTATTTTGGAGTGTCCCCCCCTTCTCCCGCGATGGATCCCCATGGGAGAAGGGGGACTTTTATCTTTTTGAGGCTGTCCAAAAAGAGCGCGGTATTGCAGAAAAATTATCTATTTCGTCAACCCGCCATGATCCGCAAGTCCATTTTTCTTCTCCTGCTGATAGTCTGGGGTGAAGCCTCAGCGCAGCCGGTTGATGAACCGCATCAAACCCTCGATGACATATTCACCATCGGAACGGTTCAAAGCCTGATGATTGAAAAAGAGAATCAACTCATCTATCACTCCTTCCGAAACGGAATGGACCGGCAAACCACCACCAACATTAAATCGGCCTCTAAAAGTGTACTTTCGCTGCTGATCGGCATCGCTGTTGAGGAACGTTTTATAGAGGGTATAGATGACCCGATTTCGAGCTATTTTCAATCCTATTTTTCAGATCACCCGTCGCCCGAAAAAGAGGCTATTACCATCAAGGACCTGCTAACAATGCGCAGCGGACTCGAAACCACCAGTTTCAGGAATTACGGTGCCTGGGTGCTCAGCGATAACTGGACGGAATTTGTTCTCCGTCAGCCCATGGTTGACACACCCGGCGGAAAAATGATCTACAGTACCGGTAGTTCGCACCTTCTGTCCGTGATATTGACCAAAACAACCGGTATGAGCACAAAGCAATTTGCTGAAAAATACCTTTTTGGCCCGATGAGTATCCGGGTAGGTGGATGGGACCGGGATCCGCAAGGCTACTATATGGGCGGCAATAATCTTGCCTTGAGCCCGCTTGCCCTTTTAAAGCTGGGCCGCCTGATGTTGAACAACGGCTTGTATAATGGCGATCAGCTGGTGCCCGAAGAATGGATCAAACAGTCCACAGAAATCTATACCAAAAGCAGGTTCAATAACTATGATTACGGCTATATGTGGTGGAGCAAAACGGTTGGCGATCAGCGGGTGATTTTTGCATGGGGAAACAGCGGGCAGTATATCATGATTCTGCCTGCACTGGATGCCGTCATCAGCATCACATCGGCCATCGGCGGGAGCCGTTCGCGAGACTACCAGCGGCGGATCTTCGAATTCCTCGAACAACGTATTCTGCCCCGGTTACAACTGCCGCCTGATTCCCAGCGCTAACGCTGGCTCGTGCGGTTTCTACTCACGAAATGGCATCGGGTATACAGGGATTCCCGCATGTCCTTTTTTACTAACCGAGCGGATCCCAAATATCCAGTTGTCTTTAGAAAGCAGCCGTGCCGTGTGGTGGTGGGTGCCGGCATTTACGAATGTTCTATGCTGCCATTCCGGCGATGTAGTTTCCCTCCACAGGATTTCATAGCCCGCAAGCTGTTCCGATGCAGACCCTTCCCACCGCAGCTTGGTATCATTGCCCGTTCTGGACACGTTCATCCCCACGTTGGCCGGTGGCATTGGAGAGCGGGCCAGATCCGCCATGCCTGCCAAGTTCAGTTGCGCAACACGTGCGACGTATGAGTAGTCCACAAATTCCGGAAGATCTCCATGCTGAATGCCGTTCTCAACCCGAACATTCTGGTGCTGGTGATGGTACGTTTCGTGCGGTTCCGAAAAACGCACAGCCGGGAAACCATGCGACAGAAATGAGAGGTGATCGCCTCCGCGAAGATAGCGGTCGGAACGGTAAATCAGCCAAACCTCCATCTCGTTCACATAGCGTTCAGACGCTTCTTTGAACGCACGTGCCAGCTGACGCGTGGGCATATCGTTTTCACCGCCCGTTTGCAGGTATCGTATCGTCTCCATATCCATCGTACGTTTCGGCGGCACGCCCCGGGCAAATAGCCTCACCTTGGTTGGGGCGGCCAGGGTTCCATTCTCTGCACGGGGATTCCCGATGATATCGTTTGTGACCATGCCGGCAATCAGTTTTCCCTCCGCTGCCGCCTCCCCGGCCCACTTGGCGGACCCCAGCATTCCCTGCTCCTCGCCTGCAACCAGCAGGAATACAATCGTGGACGGGAATTCATGTGCTGACATCACTCTCGCAATTTCCATCACGGCAGCGGTTCCCGAGGCGTCGTCGTTAGCCCCCGGTGCCATCGATTCTGCATCCATGATATTTGATGCTCTTGAATCGTAGTGGCCGCTAATCACAAACATCCGGTCATCTGCCGGATCGGCACCGGGCAGCGTCGCTACTATATTTACAATCTCCACAGGCTGCGGCACCCGGTGTCCCGGCTGCTGGGTAAACCGGTGAAATTTTACATCAAGACGGCCGCCGGATTGCATGCTGTACCGGTCCATTTCCGTTTTTATCCATCGCCGGGCCGCGCCAATGCCGATTGTATCGCTTGTTGTTTCTGATAGTGTGTGTCGGGTCTTGAACCAGGCAAGCGTGCGTACAGTCGCCTCAATGGTATCCGCGGAGATCTGTTCAAGCATTTCAGAAATTTGGGCATCTTTTGCCCCCGGACCACTCTCCACTGGTGAGAGCCCCGACTCCGTACAGCTTCCCAGCATGAACAATAGAAAGGGCAGAGCAACCGTCAAAAGAGCATGTTTCATAACCTCATGTTTTATCATTACTCCTGCCATAATCCCCGTTACCCCACGAACAGTCAAGCCAAAAGATGTTAAATCTATCCCAGATATCTCACCGTAATTTTATTAATTTTGGTTCAATGAGAACGTTTGTGGGCAGAAAATAAACACGGTGTTTTCCGGCGAAATTTATCCCTCTACTATTTTTCTTTATGTTTTCTCTCTTTCAGCAGGTAAAAAAGAGAGACGGCCGAAGCTACAACGACGGAAGCAATGGTGAGCTCCAGGACCACACTGTTAAAACTCCCGACAGAGTCCGGCTCAACAAGGTATTGAATCGTTTTAAATACCACCCCGGCGGCAAGTGCAATACAATAGGTTAGAAAGATAAATCGAATCTTCACGACACGCCCTGTTTGATTATCACCTGGACCAGCCGTCTGTCAGCCGGAAACGGCCTTCTTTTACTTTGGGTTTTCTTCATTAGAAACGGAATGTGTGGCAGGCATTTTATATTTTAGTATTCATCCTCATTTAACACATCAGAATGCTTGTACTTGTCATAAACTGCGGTAGCTCGTCTGTAAAATACAATTTAATCGATACTGAGAATGAAAAAAATGTGTGCAAGGGGGTTATTGAGCGGATCGGAGCCGTAACTTCTATTGTAAAACATGAACCTGCCGGGCAGAAACACACAAAACACACCCTCAATATTGCCAATCACACCGATGCGCTTCAGCAGATTCTAACCTACCTGCTCAACCCGGAGAGCCAGATCATCTCATCTCCCGACGAAATCAAGGCGGTGGGCCACCGGGTGGTTCACGGCGGGGAAATGTTTAAAGACTCTGTGTTGATTGATGAAGATGTTACGGCCGCTATCGAGCAGGCGTTCGACCTTGCCCCTCTCCACAATCCTCCGAACCTGAAAGGGATTCAGGCCGCACAAAAAAATCTCCCGGATGTTCCGCATGTTGCGGTTTTTGACACCGCGTTCCATCATTCACTGCCGAATAAAGCCTTTCTGTACGGGATTCCCAACCGGTTCTACCGCCGATACAAAATCCGTAAATACGGGTTTCACGGCACCTCGCACTACTTTGTCAGTCGCCAGTACTACAAACTTGTGAATCAAAAGGCTGAAGATACGAAAGTTATCTCCTGCCATCTTGGGAATGGCGCCTCCATTGCGGCTGTTGACGGCGGAAAATCGGTAGACACCTCCATGGGATTTACGCCGCTTTCGGGACTGGTCATGGGCACAAGAAGTGGTGATATCGATCCCTCCATTCTGTTCTACCTGATTGAGAAAGAGGAACTTACGCTGGCCAATGTGCATGCGCTGTTGAACCGCCACAGCGGCCTTCTCGGGCTGAGCGGCTATGCTAGCGACATGCGGGATCTGATTGAAGAAGCCTCGAACGGCGACCGGCGCTGCCAGCAGGCAATCGACGTGTTTTGCTATAAAATCAAGCAGTATATCGGCTCGTATATTGCCACGATGAATGGGTGCGATGCCATCATATTCACGGCCGGTATCGGGGAGAACTCCCCACTCATCCGCAAGCGATCTCTTGAACAGATGGACTACCTGGGGATCGAGATCGACGACAAAAAGAATGATTCTCCCGAAAGAGGCACCATACAGAAAATCAGCACCGAAAGCTCGAGGACGGAGGTCTACGTTATCCCCACCAACGAAGAGCTGGTGATCGCCATCGATACCGCTAAAATCGCCCAGGCATCAGATCAATCTCCATGGGTATAGCTCAATGAACCGGCCGGATTTTTTGGATACACTGCCCCAGCTCCCTGAGTAAATGTGGAAAGCAAATTTATTGAGCCAAACCTGAGCAGGTAGAGAAAACCTGTCACCCCAGCCTACAAAAAACTGAAAAGGGAAAGCCCCCAGACCGTAAAACATTCTGTTTGAAGCGCTGGAGGAATTCAATCCATAGTATTTGTAGATCTTGCGTACTTCTATATCTGTACTGCCTCTGCCTTGCCAATCCGCTGGCGCGCCCCGATCGCTACTCCAAAGAGCACCATGGCCATTGCCTGGTGGAGTACACCCAGCCAGATGGGGACATGATAGATCAGTGTAAAGACACCAATTGCGTACTGCAGCAACACCACCCCAAAAAGTGCCAATAACCATTTTTTCTCTGTTCCCGAAGTCTTGAGGAAAAAAGACCGGAGCCAGATCATGATCCCCATACATCCGAGCAGCGTAGCCAGCACCCTGTGAACCCACTGAACGGCCGTCATATTCTCAAAAAAATTACGGATTGCCGGTTCCATGATTAACATCTCCGGCGGAAACCAAGACTGGTACATCTTCGGGAAAGAGTTGTAGACGTGTCCGGCGTGGAGACCGGCCGTGAAGGCACCCCAAACGATTTGGAGTACCAAAACACCAAGAAACAGGTTAAGCCAATAGTTGAGCTCTTTCCCCCTGTTTACCCGCTCGTAATTGACGCTATCCAGATCGAGTGCAAACCAAACGCAGCATCCAAAAATGATAAATGCCAGCAGGAGGTGGGCTGCCAGCCGGTAATGGCTCACCTCCGGTATGTCGATCAGCCCGCTCTGAACCATAAACCAGCCCATGAGCCCCTGGCCTATCCCAAGGGTCAGAAGCAGAGTGGCCCGAAGAAACTGTTTCCGGCTGAACTTCCGGCGGATCAAGAACCAGGCAAACGGAACCAGAAACACCACGCCCAGCAGCCGGCCCAACATCCGGTGTAGATATTCCCAGAAAAAGATATACTGGAACTCTGCCAGGCTCATGCCGCTGTTATTCTCTTTGTATTCCGGAAACTGCTTGTACTGCTCAAAGGCGTCTTGCCACTGGGCCTCTGTGACGGGCGGGATCGATCCCATGATCGGCTTCCAGTCAGTCATGGAGAGCCCGGAGCCTGTTAACCGCGTGATGCCGCCAATCACCAGGATCAGGAACACAAGTGCAGCACCGCTCCAGAACCAGGTTCGGATCATGTTGTCGGAATTATTTGCCATAGATTTCATCTTTTTTTGAATAATCAGCGGAATGTCGACAAATTAACAATTTTTTCCACTTTTCAACCGGCATCATGCACTCTGATTTCAGGCCGCGATCAGCTGTTCCATTTTTTCAAACAGGATATTATTCTCAAGATGTACGTGTTTGTGCAGATCCTCTTCGAACCCAGCCAGGTTCTGGTACAAGATCCGGTACGTAGCGCAGGCATCCAGCGGCGGAGTAAACTGGTTGCTGAGTTCCCGTATCTCGGCCATCAACGCTCCGGCATCTTCATGCTCATCCACCATCTGGCTGAGTTCAGCCTTCAGCTCCGCAATGTCACTGTTACCGGGCTGCTCTCCGATTTGCCTCTTTTCGTACACTTTTTTAATCAATGGAAATACGCGGGACTCCTCCTCGTTCAAATGTTCGATTAACTTGTTGGAAAGAGAGATAAATTTTTTAAGTATCTCAACGTTTTCCGGGTGCCGCCCACCATGTACCTTTGCCACTTTCGCCGCATACCCGGCAACCTCATCTATTTTCTGCCGCACAAACTTGTGGTGAGTATTCATAATATAGTCCACCAGGAAATCCGGGGACCATTCGTTGTAGTTGTCGCCGATGGAGCGGTTCACCCATGGAGCGGATTTTATCTGTTTGGTCAGTTCATCAATGTCCACCCCCTTTTTTTCGCACGCATCGGCCAGGGTAATGCCTCCTCCGCAGCAGAAATCGATACCGTAATGTCGAAACACTGATGCTGCATGGTAATTGTCACGTACAATTTCGCCTACTGTTATTTCTTGTAATTTCATTGATCTGTTCTTTTTAGTTTAATGATTTGATGATGGATGAGAATGCCGGCTGGTGCTGCTCATTCTCTTTTTAAATTATTATTTCACTCGCAGAATGCCTTTCATCCCTCCAAAGTAGTGCCCCGGGAAGGTACATACATACTCATAATCGCCGGCCTCCTCGGGCACCGTAAATTCGATGACAGATCTTTCACCACCGCCGATCATTTTGGTATTGGCCACAACTTCATCCTCAAAAGCCGGTGCGATATACTCGTTATCTGCCGCCGACATCGACTGCATGACGAACTCTTGCACGTCCGTATCTTTGTCTACGATAGCAATATTATGTCCCATCGCCGTTTTCGGGAGATTGCTCACCACTTCCAGGGTTATCCGGAGCGTTTCACCCGGTTCAGCTTCGATAAGCGTTACGTCAAACTTCATGTTATCCGTGCCCTTAATGGTCAGTTCCCGTACATCGTCATTTTGGGGGTTCGCCATTACCTGCAGCGACAGGACAAGAGAGAAGAGTGTAATCAGTGTGGTTTTTACGAATGTTTTCATGGTCTTATGATTTAAATGTTTTGAAAAGTGTTTTTTTTGAAAAATTGTCGATTGAACGATGTTCAATGATGATGGGAGACCCCATCGGGATTGTTGTTAATAATGGTTTCGATTGTTTTTGCCGCCTTATCCACCGGTTGATTCAGCCCTTCCAGCCGATGAACGATTTTGCCTTCATCATCCAGCACGGTCACCAGGTTGGAGTGGGCAAAATGGCCGTCGCTTTTTTTTGAATACTCCACACCCAGCAGCATGGCCAGCTCCCGGATATCTGCTCGATCCCCGGTGATAAAGTGCCACTCGGGGATGTTCAGGCCCTTCTCTTCAGCGTAGGTATGAAGGCGATCCGGCGTGTCGTTCTCCGGATCGAACGTGACGGCAAGTACCCGCACCTGGTCCCTCAGGGATTCATCGACCGCCTCAAATACGCGGTTTGCATCGCGAATCAGGATTGGGCAGACCTGCACGCAGTTGCCGTAGTACATCACAACCACTATCGGCTTTCCCGAAAAACCGGCCAGCTCCAGGGTCTCATTTCTGTGGTTGGTCCACTCCGCATCCATGTGGTAAAACGAGTGCTCCATATGTACCGCTTTGGCATCCAGCGCGTTCCTGTTGGCGTGATCCCCGTGCCCGTGCTGTGCCAGAAGCAGGATTGGCAGAAGGCAGAGTACAGCAAATGGTATGATCATTCGTTCTAACCGATTCATCATGAACCTCCTAATATTTTGGGTTGTTGGTTTGTATCGTATGCGCACCGGAAACCGAGCATGCCGGTTGTGCTGGTCGGCTTAAAGCTCATGCGGGTAATGTACCGGATGGACATAGCGTAACTGTGGATGGTGTTGTTGCCTTTCATCCGGCCAACGGTTCCGCAGTCGAGCTCTATCTCATCGCCGACGGGCAGCTGAAAATCCTCCACCCACTCCATCACCAGGCCAAACATATCCTTCACACCGTGCCGGTTCTCAATGCCGGTGGAGCCTACGGGCTCGGCTTTATTGGCATCAACCGCGGAGTACCATCCAATCAGACGCGTACTGAACTGGTCGGCCGCTTCGGCTGACTCATGATCCATCAGTTGAGCAGCATATTCCCACTCGTTTAGCGTAGGCAGGCGTCCCCCCTTCCAGCCGCAATAGGCATTGGCCGCAAACCAGGATACGCGGGTGACGGGTTGATTCCGCTTAGATTCATCTCCGAAATTCAGATCACCGTCCCAGTGCCTCAGGTATCCGTTCCCGGCGTAGATGGCCGGAATAGTGGATCGCCTCCAGTCAGGGTTCTCGTTCAGGAATTTCAGAAACTGTCCGTTTGTGACCGCTTTTTGATCGAGGCGAAAAGCCTCTACATCAATCGGTTCGCCGACCACTTCGGGCAAGACGGAGTGGAATGATCCGCCGGGGATTTCAGCCCCGTTTTGCGCTTTCAGCGGTTGGTTCCCCCCGATGAGCAGAGCTACCCAAATGGCAACCAGTGCGATATGTGTATTTTTGTTTAGCATGAATCCGGTGTTGGAATGAGCACTCTGTGGTCCGGGTTTGTGATAAGCTACCTGACAGCGTCGCATGTATCTGATTTATCTTTGCCTCATTATGCTGACAGGTGCCTTACGTGGTTCGGCACGCTGTCAGGTTGTTTGGCTTTGTTACTTATTTCGCGGCCCCGCTTTCAGCGTACCCGTGGCCCCTTTTTCAGCGTCGGCAAACTCGTGATCAATCAGGATATATTTGCCCTCCTCCGGAACGATAAAGTCTATGGTTGCTGAACTGGAGGCGCCAAGCAAGACCGTTTGCATGCCGCGCATCTCATTAAATGGATGGCCTTCCAGCCATACGCGGTCAAAAATCGCCCCGATAACATGGAAGCTGGATGTTCCGCTGGGACCGTTATTTGAAACATGAAGCCGGACACGTTCGCCTTCATTGGCTTTCAGGGGCCGGTCGTGCAGAATGGTTTGGTGGCCGTTAAACACAACATGAGACGGGTTTACAGTTTGCGCGGCCTCAAAGTCATATTGGTACAGATCGCTTGGGCCCTCCGTCAGGTAATATTCGGACTGGACGACAACATACTCGCGATCTACTTCATAATCCGTTGGATATCCATCTTTTGGAGAAACAACCACTACACCGTGCTGGCCCATGGCGGTGTGCATCAGGACACTCGGCGTTCCGCAGTGATAGATGTAGGTACCGGCATAGTTGGCTACCCAGTCAAATTTGATCGTCTCACCCGGGGCGATGGTTCTCCATTTGTCATCCTTGGCAACCGTTCCTGCGTGGAAATCCATGGAGTGAGGCATCGGCATTATCGAGGGTTTGGCATCCATGTAATTATTTTCCGCGATCTGTTGGGCGTAATCAGATGATGGAGTTGCACCCGGGTCGGTAATCACAACCTCTTCATCAGAGCGGTTTTTCATCGTAAAGGTGATTTTATCTCCTTCACGCACATGAATAACCGGT
This sequence comes from Bacteroidota bacterium, assembly GCA_009909035.1. GTDB lineage: Bacteria > Bacteroidota > Rhodothermia > Balneolales > Balneolaceae > SW132. The sequence continues at coordinate 16,349 of JAAAOB010000022.1, read as the reverse complement.
CCGGGCACCATACCACCGAAGGTCCAGGCCCTGTAGCTGACACCATCCGCTATTTCTATTTCCTGTGTGAACGTATCCATTCGTATTTCGTGGTGCTTGTTTCCTTCATAATCGAGCGGGGCCAGGTTGGGCAGCATGCTGATATAGTCGCCTACAACCGGCGGGCCGTTGTAGTCTTCCGTGTAAACTTCAGCCTCCGGCATTCCGAAGGTCATTCCATCAATGGTGTATTCCGTGTTTTGCGCCTGAAGGGTGGCGAAACCTGCTGCCATGAGCAGTACGATAAGTGTGGTTATTCGAGTGTAAGATTTCATAAGGTACTCCTGAAAATGTGATGTTTAAGAAAGTGTAGATATTCCGGCATATGCCGGGCATAGAACTGGTGACCCTTTCGTCGGGTCAGCCGTATTTAAAAAGGTGAGATTGGGTTAGACCTGCCGGGGTGGTGGGACTAACGTTTTGTAATAGTGAGACAGGATGTGTTCATCGGCAAGTCCATGCCCCTCGGAGAGTACCGTTAATTCATTATCTCCTGAAAATTGAACCGTTTGAAGAGGAATGGGGTAAAAGTCTGTATCCAACAGGCTTTCTCGCTTCTCTTCTGATCTATCACAGCAATCACAGGCCTGGCAAATGGTATCCATCTCTATATCCGCCAAAGGACACGCCATTTCTTGGCTGGTGTGAAATAACTCCGTCAAATTTCCCTCCGCTATCACATACTCCATCATCGGCATCACGGGCTGCAATATCCCGAGCACAAATGAAAAAAGGAGTATGAGAGAGTATATTCTTTTCATTGATTGTTGGATTGTTATCTCGCTGAATGGAACATACAAATGTTTTATTAAAGATAAAAGACAAGTTTATCCTTTTTTATTCTTTTACTTCCAATTCCTCCTCTTCTGAGTTACTCTATTTCGGTCTGTTGACTGACGGATTCAACCACACATCACCACCCGAATGTTCCTCATCGGAATGAAATACCGTCAAAAGAACTCCCCGCACTAATCCACATGCCCTCAAGGATCTACACAAAATACCCGGACCAAGTGAACTCTCGATTCACCCCCTGCGTTAACTCCGGGCTGAACATCAGCACCCAGAAATTGTCGTTCGAGTTCAAACCATGTAAAACGACTGGTTTTTAACGTCAGTTTTTATGTATCCTTGATAATGAAAAACATACAGCCTTTAAACCTAAGCTTGATTAATAAATTTGGATCTATTAAATCTACAGGAAATCTTGTGGTCAACTTATAAAGTATTCAAACTCACGACCATTTAAATGTATTTGCGGATCAAACGCAATGTTTACGAAGATACTCCGGCCTTGAAAAAATTAGCAGATATTCCGCGACCGCCGCTAAGTTTTTCACAGCCTTGTTTTTTTGGTTCGTTTTGCATCAAGGCAAAATGAACAGGTAACTGTTAAATGGCAGTTGAGATTGTATGCTACCCACAAGGTTTCCCGTAGAACCTTAAATGTTTATTTCTTCATACCAAACATTCAAAATCTGTGACCCGAATAATCTCCCTCATTCTTTTACTGCTCTTTGCCGTCGGATCCTACCTCTCCTTTACCGACATCACACCGGAACCGGTGGACGCCGAGCCTAAACCTGAACCCGAGGAGTGGGTAATGGATGATTCCCTGGCCATGTACCTCGAAGCATTTGAACAGGATTTTGAAGACGGGCGAATCAGCAAAGGTATTCCCGGCGCGGCGGTGACCATCGTAAAAGATGGACGCGTGATCTATCAAAAGGGATTTGGCGTAAAAAAAAAGGGAACATCCGATGCTGTTGATGAACATACCGTGTTCAGGCTGGGAAGTGTATCAAAAGGATTTGCATCCGTACTGGCAGGAGTGTTTGTAGAAGAGGGGAAAATTCAGTGGAATGTTCCGGTATCAAACTATCTGGATGCATTCAAACTGAATGATCCCCAACAAACCCACCGCGTACAGTTAAAACATTTGCTATCGCATACGTCCGGGCTGCCGCGCCATGCATATACAAATTTGGTGGAAGACGGACTCCCGCTGAAACAGATCATTCCACGGCTGGAGCAGGTCCCCCTAATTGCGATGGAGGGTGAACAGATCTCCTATCAAAATGCGGCTTTTTCGTCCATCGAAATGGTGCTTGAATCTCAAACCGATACAGATTTTAATTCACTGCTCCGAAAGCGATTATTCACACCGCTGGGAATGGCAAACGCTTCAGCCAGCTTCGACAGCATCAGAAATTCCGGAAACCGGGCGATACCACACGTCTACTATTCCCGGTCACGAGGGTATGTTCCGATTTCAATTTCCAGAAAATATTATAACGCGGTTTCTTCCGGGGGAATTAACGCATCTGCCTCCGATATGGGAAAGTGGCTGCTTCTTCTCACGGGCAATCATCCTGACGTCATCTCAAAAGAGACCCTCAATGAGATTTATGAGCCGATAGCAACGCTCAACAACCGGCGATTCAGCCGGTACTGGAACGGGGTGAACCGTTCACACTACGGCCTGGGATGGAGAGTTCTGGACAATCACGGGCAGCGGATTGTGTACCACGGCGGTTACGTGAATGGATACAGAAGTGAGATAGCCTTTGCTCCTGACGAGGGAATCGGCATTAGTATTCTAACCAACGCTAACTCAAGCTATCCACTCACGGTAATTCCGGATGTGTTTGATCAATTTAAGCAAGACGTTGAAGTTGCTCTGACCGAGTGATAAAAAAAACAGTTCCAATTCCTACAGTAGTCGATCGAATGTCTGTCCAATGACCACCACACAAAGCGAGAACGTAAATACTCCCAGCATGTAAGCAAAAAATGCTTTCACATAGCTCAGAAATTTTGTTCGGTCAAAGAACTGGCCAATCGCCCAGGCTGTATATACAAATCCAAGAAAGAATCCTTTGTCAAGTATTTGGACGCTAACCAGACTGTCCAGCACCCCGATAATTGAAAAGATGAGCATTCCCGTCCCCATCACAAAACAGAGCAGGATGAGAATTTCAAACATATTGAACCGGATTTTTCTGAACATCAACCTCAGCCACAAGGCGATAAAAAGGGCCATAAGCAGATTGGCGTAGCCATAGTTTGATGAGATCCAGGTAAAAAGAAATTCCGTAGTGGATGCTTCTCCTTCCTGAAATGAATAATTAACATATCCATCTTCGAACCGGAGAAAACTCTGGAGCAATGTATAAAACAAAGAACAGACCACCACGTATAGAACAGGCTTTGTCAGTCTATTTCTATCCTTTAAAATAAATATTCGAATATTTTTGCCAGGACGAATCAGCAGCTCTTTAACGGTAAATAGAATTCCTTTTTCAAAGTTAAAAATGCTGCCAAGTTCAGACAGAATGTACGTACCATCAATTCTTTTGACCTGATTTAACTGGCCGCAATTTCGGCAATAGTCCTTTTCTGAATTTTCCGTGGTTCCAGATTTTTCTTCTCTGTGCATTTTTCCATTTTTAAAATTGTGATAAGATGTGTAGGTGATGAATAAGAACCAAGAAAACATGTGGTAATGACATCCTGGAAGGGGTGCGGACTTAAGACAGCACAATTAGAAAAAAATGGCATAGCCAGCACTATGTGAGAACTACATGCCACTTCTTTTTATAGGGTTATATTTATTTAATCAGCATCATCCGTCGCGTAATCCGTGCAGACCCTGTCTGGAGCTGGTAAATATACATACCGCTCGAAAGCTTTCCTGCATCAAAGGTCACCTGGTGACGACCTGCCGGCATCACGGCATCTACCAGTGTTTGCACTCGTCGGCCGAGCAGATCATACACCCCAATGTGAACCTGGCCTGCACTGCTCAGACTGTAGGGAATGACCGTCGACGGGTTGAACGGATTCGGATAGTTTTGATCCAGACGGATCTGCTCAGGCATTTCGAGTTCAGGGTCCGGTTCTATCTCGGACGCTACGGGAAGGCCTGGAAGCGCCAGCGTAACCTCCCCAAGAATGCTGACTGATTCGGCACACGCATAGTCGAGTCCATTTTTCGTGTCAACTGTAGTGTCAAATGGTCGCCAGCGCCCGTTAGTCTCAGCCCCGCGTGCAACCAAAAGAATATCGGACTTTGCTTCAGTATTGAGTGTGGTGGTAGGAAGACAGATATCCAATGTCCGATTGGAGGGTAATGCACCGGCAGCCAGCCGCCAGGCGGGACCGATAAGGGTGCCCGGCTGAACCGGAGTTCCGCTCGGCGGAGTACCGAACGTATCTTTGACGAACAACGTGTCTGCCTCAACTTCTGATTCGTATTCTACCACGAAGAGCGACATACCATTATTCACGCCATGCTTACTTGTTTGATGACCGGTTTTTGCTGCATTGCCTGCGCGTTCGCGAAGTGTGAGAAGGATATCTCCAATTTGCTGCTGTTCTTCAATCTCCAGATTGGCAGTGTCAACTATCCGTTCGCCTCCTGCCCGTATGCAGTTGCTAAATTCGCTGGTGTTACCTTCAGCGTCTGTAATGGTCGCACCAAAGTATGGGCGGCTTGGGTCTCGAGGCACGTTTACGGAAACGGTGTCAAAATCGGCATTTGATCGGGGAAAGTTCACGCTCACACCGGCAACCCGAAAAGCACCATCGGAAGACCATCCGCGACACGCCTGATTCGCATACACATCAATGCGATATGTAGATGGAGACGCTGTGCGGTTACCCGTCCAAAGCGCAAGAAGGCTCCATTGTGTTTCGTTTACCGGCTCGCTCGCCACCAGGGTAGGCCAGTTGAGAAGATCGTTTGGACCAGTGTCGGTATCATCGACATCGTTTGGCGTACGTCCGAATGGATCGTCTTCCGGCTGGAGATCGATGTTTTCCTCCCCGCTGAGGATGCCGTTGCGCAGAAAGCTGTTATCGCGAATCGTATTTCCTGTTGTGCCATTGCCGGCCACTGTCACGCCGCCGTTGAAGTTACTTACGAACACATTACCACGTGTACCGTCAGCCTCACCGACTGCTGCGCCGATAATGGCGTTCTGTCCACCGCCACCAAGCGCAATTCCTCTGCCGTTTCCATCATCACCCTCAGGTGATTGCCCGACGTAGTTTCCCTGCACGATTAGACGATCTGCACCGGTGTTTTCCTCTGCTGAAGAATAATCGAAGCCGATTATTCCGGTATTACCATTCTCGCTAATTGTGTTGCAGACGCCGCTGCACGTACCAGCCAAAGCCTCGCTTGGTCCGCCAATCACCACATCATCAGCCAGTACAACGACCCCATAAAAATTATTGGTAATTTTGTTACCGATAACACGGGTGCCATCGGCCTCTACGCGCACACCCTCGGTGTTGTTGTCTATTCGGTTGCACGAACCCGCACATTCAGCGCCAAGTCGGACACCCCCGATGACGACGTCAGGCGAAAAAACACGTACGCCAGCGCCACCGTGTAACCTGATGGTATTGCCTGCAACAACACTACCTTCACTGCCAATATCAATGGAGATGCCATGAAACGCGCGGGCACCGTCTTCCCCGATAGTGTTGCCTTCGATGCGAACGCTGGAACTCTCGATAAGCACAGCTGAAAACTGCCCGTCGAATTGCGCTTCTGATCCCGTAATAGTGTTGCCCTCGTCCTCACGAAGGCCTCCGATGAGCACGTCTTCTGAGGAGCCCACAAATAGAGGGTTGCTTGGTGAGTCCCGCTCGTCGGAGATGGTACTTCCTTGAACGATTGTCCCGTCTGCTAATAGTAGCGAGACACCATCGGCAAACTGGTTCTCCGGCCCAACCCCATCGTTAGAAAAAGTATCTGGTCCGCCGATGACGACATTCGTCACATTTTGCACCCGAAGTCCACCATTTTCATTGCCTTCGGTCCTATTTCCCAGGACTTTGATAGCATCGCCGGCAGTAGTGTTGCCCGATAAACCTTCCACAATAGCGATGCCGAAGCCTGCATTTGAAAAAACAGTATTCCCAAAATCAGAATCATCGAGGCCGTCTCCTCCTAATGTGACTCCAGCTCCGCCCTCAACAAGGATTCCATCATCCTCACCATTAATGATAAGGTTGTCTGCCACAACAGCATCAGACACGCTAAAACCCTCTACGAAAATTCCTGGTCCACCTGTTCCAAATATATCGTTGAACGTTACACGAGCGCTATCACCAAACAGTAGATGGATGCCTATTTTCTCTATCGTACCCGGAAGATCAGGATCCCCTAAACCGTTATGCGAAATTGTGGCATTGTTGCCTCTTACCACTACCCCCGTACTTGTGTGAAGGATTTCATTTCCATTGTTGACTGTATCTGAGCCTCCAACTGTGGCATCGTTTCCGCGAATGGCAATTGCGACTCCATCTATGTATGCATCTTCTTTTAAAGCATCACCTGACCAGTTTTGACCAAACTTGTTGCGCGCCACAGTAATGTTGTCTCCTTTAATGGTGACCCCGGCCTTCAGAAAGGCGAGATGTTTAACCTCGCTGCCTTCTCCTTCGAGGTTAAGCCCCCCTCTGATTACGTCTGCTCCGGCAAAGTCCACATCTACGTTCCCGCTGCCCGGCTGCGTTCCACCGTCGATGCGTACTGTTGTTGTTACGTTTGGCAGCGGTGACTCAGTAACAATACGAGGCGTGCCATCTCCCTCAATATTGAAACTGATCTGTACGGCTTCATCCCGCTCTTTGGCAAGCATAATAGCCGCGCGAAGCGTGCATTGATTTCCATCTTCATTAGGTTTTACATCACATATGTCAGCGCTCATGCTCTCGGTTGGGTTTTCCTCATCACCTGTTGTGGTAACCACGATGGTTTTTGTGATTTGTGCACCGCAAGGGGATGGGGCCAAATCATCTGTTTTAGCTGCAAATTTCGGTGATAAAATCTCATCACTAACAATGCACTCTGGCGTTGCGGTCACTTCCTTTCCTGCCAGATCCTCACCCACAATCGGTGCATCGAATTCAAGTGTCCCCAGAGCGTCTGCCTCCAGGCGGTAGACAAGCGTATCGCGTTCCTCGGGCTCAAGCCGTTCAAGAAATGCAGGGTTCGGACCTGAGATGACCGTGGCAGCACCGCCGTTTTGGCTTGTGATCATCAGTGGCCCATCAGCCGTTATATTTTCTGCCGGACCTTCACCTCCGTTGCGCACAATCACCAGCAGATCAAAAGCCCCGCCAACGCCTATTGTGTCCGGGTTCGCCACGGTAGAAACAAACAGCTCCGGCGGCAGGATGGGCTGTATGCGCACGGTGTCATCGCAACCGTTAGCCAGGCAGGAATCTTTTACTTTCGCTTCACGCCCGGCAATGTCAAGGCCCCGGATCGACTCCACCTGACCTTTCCAGTCAACCGGCACCTCTGTGATTGTACCTCCATCATTCACCCAGGCTGCCTGCTCAATGACGTAGGCTTGTTCGATCAACAGTGTAGCGCCAACGGCAATGCCTGTTGTTATTGTGGTGTCGCCCGAGCCAAAGAGGGGCGCGCTTGGTTGTGCATTGCGCCGGAAGCCGGTTGGGTTGGTTGGGTAGCTCGGAACCAGTGCCAGGTCGCGCAGAATCGTCACCTCCGCTGCATCTACTGTTCCTGTGTTCGTGATGTCGATCTCTACACGCAATGTGTCGCCGGGTACAACAGTTTCGGGTACAGTCACAGAATAATCGAGGATGGCACCGGCCACATTCACCTCGTAGGTTGCCGTGTCGGTTTCACTATCATCGTCTGTAACTGTTAGGGATACGGAATAGGTGCCGGGCTCAGCGTAGGTGTGCTGAGGTGTGGCTCCAAAGCCTTCATTCCCATCGCCAAAATCCCATTCGTAGCTTTCGACCGGCACGGGTCCATCGGCGGTTACCTCACGCGAGAGCTCTCGCTCAAAACTGCCGTCAAAGGCCACTGTCAGACCTTCCGTTTGAGACCAAATAAATTCAGCTACGGGAGTACCATCCGGTACTTCGTATGTGGCGTACCAGTCGCCCATGGTATACTGGGCTCCATTTAAAGGAAAGGTAGCGCCGGTGGCCACACGTGCATTAGCCGCGGCAACCAGTTCGCCAAACCCTTTACATGGGCCTGAGCCACCGGGCAAGCGGGGGTCGTGGCCGTAATGACCTGCCGGAACCTCATCATAAAATCCGTTCCTGGGAGTAATCTCACCATTGCCACTCGGAATAAATGAGCCGTTCACGGCAACAAGTCGGTACGTCCTGTAGGTGGTCTCTTCATCCAGGACGCGGGCGGCCACGTCAGGCCACGTGCCGATCACACCCGCTGCACAAGTTCCGTTATCCAGGGCCCAAGTTGCAACTGAACGGGTAACCCGAACGCTGTCGGTAACAGTCTGTGCGGCTATCTGATCTACTGCACCCGTAAACAGGAGTAGAAAAAGGGAGGTCAACAGAGATCGCCCGAATCGCTTTTGATCTGAACGGAAAGAAAATATGTTTGTTTGAGGTCTATTTTTAACGAAGTAATCCATAGTGTTTACAAGTATCGTTGCAGCATTAGTTTAAAAAAGGAGAATCCTATCTATCCCTTATGCACCATTCCCCACAAGAAAAGCTCAACCATTACCGAAATAACTTATTCTTTCCCCCTGATGGTGAGAGGTCAAGTTTAAATTTTTCTTTTCAATTGACCGCTTTGCCTCAGATACTCAGAGTTTCTATACTATTCATTGATAAAGATTTATTTTTGATCGATTTACCTTCATAAACCAAGTCATGGGCTTCCGGCATGCAGAAACTCATATTTTATCTTTTCATTTGTTTTCCGCTTTCGTTGTCCGCCCAAATCAACGAAAGCGATACGCTGCGAACGAAAGCGAGCCTCTCGCTCACAGGATTTTACCAGGAGGGGAATGTGCAGACCAAAATTTTCAGGGCAGAGTCAGAGGTTGGTTTTCGCCCGTGGGAGAAAGCGGTCTTCAAAACGAACAATTCGTATGTATTTCAGGAGTTTGGAAATCAGAAAGCGGATGAAGATGTACTGAGCCTGAACTTCCTCTACCTGGATCCTGAGAAAAAATTTCACCCGTTTCTGCTGGGATTTGTCAGCACCCATTTCAGGCGTCAGATTGATCTGCGTCTTCTCACCGGTGGAGGGATGACATATCAAATTCTGGAAAGCGGAAGCGAGTGGCTGAAAGTTTCGGTATCGGTTGAGTACGAACAGACTGATTTTGCGAGCCGTGATTTCAATCGGGATGAATACGATGGCAGCCGTGAGATCAATACCTTTCGCGGTACCATCTGGATTAGCGGGAGGTATCAGCTGTTTAGCAATAGCATGATTTTGAGCCACGAAAGCTACTACCAGCCCTCTCTCGAGAAGCGTAACAATTACCGGTGGCGGGCGGATCTAAAACTGGAACTGCCGATCTGGGAGTTTTTGAATTTTAACGTCAATTACCTTCGAACGTTTGAACGCGTTGTGATTGAAAACCAAAAGCAGAAGGACGAAATATTGACATTTGGCTTTACGGTGAAGAGTTTTTGAGCGATGAAAATACCGCTTATCGTAAAGAAACTTATATTTTTATACGCGTTTACCAGTTGGATTTAAAAATTTCAATACAGTCCGAGACTGTCCAAAAAGGGCCTCATCCCGCACTTGTTAGGGGATCTCCTTTCGTTGATGTAGACGGGAGATGAGGCTGTCCAAAAAGGGTGTCATCCCGTACGTTCCCAAAGGGATCCCTTCGGGGGATACGGGATCTCCAATCGTTGATATGGACAGGAGATATCGCTTCGCGGGGAAAAGATGAGCGGATCGGGGTCCGGTATGACTGTTTGATTGTAAAGTTCTTTATTGAACACCCTTTTTAGACAGCCTCATGACGGTATGTAAGATATCTCTGCAATACCACGCCCTTTTTGGACAACCTCAGGCACTTTTAAATACAATGTCAACCGGTAAACGCGTATTTTCATGCTTTTATAATCACAGAAGCCTGCTGACAGGCAGATGGTTACGGATATCGTTAGAAACTTGAAATCAGATCTTTATTCATAAGGAATCCGCCCCAGAATGTACCGTATCGTCTCAAGCCGGGCGGGGGCTTTATCATTGGCATCAATCACGTTCCAGGGGGCGTGGTCACTGTTCGTCTTTTCAAACATCATCTCTTTGTACTTGGTGTACTCATCCCACAACTCCTGCGCCCGCTCATCAACGGCCGTCATTTTCCACTTTTTCAGCGGATTACCTTTGATATCCTTAAAACGGCTGGCCTGCTCTTTTTTGGTGATGGAGAAGTAGATTTTAATCAGGTGTGTATCCGACTGGATCAGCATTTTCTCGAACTCATTCACCTGCGACATGAAAATTTTATACTCTTCGTCTGTACAAAAACCATTGACAGGTTCCACCACTGCCCGGTTGTACCAGCTGCGGTCAAAGAAGACCATTTCGCCGGGGTTGGGCAGCTGCGAAATATAGCGCTGAAAGAACCACTGCCTGCGTTCATCTTCGGTTGGCACATTCAGTGCCACAATTCGATAGTGTCTCGGGTTGATGCGTTCTGTGAGCCGGCGAATGGCCCCGCCTTTACCGGCCGCATCGCGTCCCTCAAACAGAACCACCACTTTTTTGTCATGCTCGATAACCCACTGCTGCAGTTTGATGAGCTCTTCCTGCTCTTTTCGAAGGCTGTGGGCATATCGCACCTCAGACAGTGCCCGTTTCACGTTCGGCTTAGACCGTCGGAGCAGGGCGTATTGCCCCAGTTCCGAATTCAGCAGATCAAGATCGTCTTTTGAGAGTTTCATAAGATTAAATATCGATTTGGTTGGCGCTGCGATGGTACTGCATCACAAGGTTGGGGTCAGGCAGGATAGTGGCCTTTGATTCACCCTTGCCATCGTAATTAAAACGGGACAGGACATACCGCATACTCTCCAGCCGTGCCTGTTTTTTGTCGTTTGCCCTTACAATAACCCACGGGCTGTAATTTGTATGGGTTTTGGCAAACATCTGCTCCTTATAGTGCGTGTAGCGGTCCCACAGCTCCTGGCCCTTCCTGTCTACTGGGCTGTATTTCCACTGTTTGAGCGGGTTTTTCAGCCTTGAATCAAACCGCTTTTGTTGTTCATTCCGCGATATCGAGAACCAGAATTTGATAATGATCAGGTTGTCTTCATAGAGCAGATGCTCAAACTCCGGGACCTGGACGATAAACTGTTCGTACTCCTCTTCGTTGCAAAATCCCATCACGGGTTCTACCACGGCTCGGTTATACCAGCTGCGATCTAAGAATACCATCTCCCCCGGATTGGGCAGTACCTTGATATAGCGCCGAAAATACCACTGGCCCCGCTCTACTTTTGTGGGCTTGGTAAGCGCCACCACGCGTGACGACCGCGGATTTAGATGCTCTTTAAACCGTTTGATAGATCCTCCCTTGCCGGCGGCATCGCGCCCCTCAAAAATAACCGCCAGCCGGCGGCCGGTGCTTGCAATCCACTTTTGCAGGTTCACCATTTCGATCTGCAGCTGCTCCAGTTCGGCCTCATACTTCAGCTTCCGGAGCGTTCGATCAATGGGAATGTCATGTTTTCGGGCCAGGTCTATCAATTCGGCACGAGTAGAGACTTGTTTGAGATGTTCAGGCTTGAATATCATATATGCTAATGTAATTTCCGGGGGAGGTCACTTAAACTATGTATATTAATAATACATCACTAAAACTTACGCCATATCATCAGGAAGGTACAATTCGGCGGGAGAAAGTCAATACAATATTGAATTGTATCTGTTCTGTTATCGAATAGATGAGATATAGAACCATGCTAAAATTATAAATGTCGTGAGTATAACTTGCTGAGAAATCAAAGGGTAGTCACAGTAGCGTTGGATTGCAGTAGCTATTCTGGGCCAAAGCAATTGTGTGATAATGCCCAATCGTAATTAATTTTTTTCATCAATGCTTCACTGTTTGACGATTTATAAAGCCATTTACCCGATTGAACAGCCATTGGCGAAAATCGGGCGTGGTCGGCGGACAGTGTTTGCAGTTATCTATCAGTTCGGTTTCTGTGTTATGGATATGATTTGCTGCCCTCTCAACCATCTTGTCGCCCGGAAAAGATATGTCCTCGTCGGCACCCATAACCAGACTGGGAATTTTTAGTTGTTCCAGCTGTTCATCAGGTGCAACAGGCGGAATCTTTGTATTAGGAGAAAAATCGTTAAGCGCATCTCCCAGGTAGTTGGCCCAATCCTCATCATGTGTTGTCAAAATAGGATTAAGCATTGCATGTAGTCGCTTCTCATTTGGAAACAGTTTGTACATAATTGCAGGCAGCGCCATTTGAGTAATTCCTTTCACGAGGGATCCCTGAACAATTCCGGCGGGGACCAGGAGTGAAAGGGTCTCTATTTTTTCAGGATGACGTGATGCGTATTGCAGCGCTATAAAACCGCCAAGGCTCACACCAAGAATATGGGGGTTATTGATGTTGAGGACGTCAGTGATTTCTCGAAGCCAACTGGCGTGAGAGTCATCCGTATATGAGAGTCGAACCGGCAATCCACGAACCGATTGACCTGGAATGTCGGGTGCAATAATATGGTAGTGATCAAGAAATGGCCCCAGCTCAGAGGCTATGTGTGCCGAACTCGTTAGCATGGCGTGAAGGGCTAAAAGCGTTGGTTTGGAACTATCTCCCATCTGTAGCACATGGTTTTCACCAAAAGATGTAGACACCATAATTGATTGGGACTCATCGTCTATTTTCCCCAGAAAATGTTGGTACCAGGTCTCAAGTCGCTGTCGGGCATTGTCGCTTTTGATTATTTGGCTTGCCATAGAGGATCACCGATTGTAATTCTGGTGTTTGATGCCATACGAAACATCCCAACCGATGGCAGGAGATCAGGATGAGATCCCTTATAATAACTTTAGTAAATCTACAGAGAAGAAAGAAAGCTGTAGTGTATCAATGCATGCCGGCAGATACCAGTGTAAATGTGGCACCTCAGGACGAAACAATCAAATAGAATGCCGGGATTTTCAGAGCCATTTGTATGTATTGGCAGACAATGCCTGAAGTTTATCGCCTTGCATCCACAAAATAACGCGAGAGACGCCCATCGGTAAACACCAGCCGGACCTGATCGTATCCACCGATTCCGCCCACATAATCCCGATGAAACTCATATTCTTCGGTCGATTCATCGATCGTTCTAATCTCCACCGGGTCTCCCATTTCAAGTGTTTCAATCTCTTTCAAGACGACTGCTTTTGTTTCGCCGCCCAAAGGTTCAAGTGTCTGCTCAATTTCCTGCATCCGCTTATCAATATTATGGTTTTTGAAGATAATGCAGCTGCTCAGTAGAAGTGAGAATATGATGGGAAGAATGATGAAGTAAAATAGTCTTGATTTCAATATTTCTTGATGATGATGTTAGAATTAACGTTAATTGGCGGTAATGATATGATTCTTGATTTTAACTTTCCAGATAATTTGGTTCTACGGGAAACCTTGTGGGTAGAGGTCTAATTTTCCAAAATAGAACAGGATGGCATTTCGGAAATTATCGAAGTTCCGGTAGCCTTTTGAAATCGATTTTAACTGCTGAATTTTGGAGTTCACCTGTTCGGCCCTGGCGTTTGTAATCGGGTAGCAGATGTAGTTTAAAATCCCCATCAGGTGCTTTTTGAACATCGTTGCTACCTTTTGACACGCATCGATGGCCTTGCGGGACACATCCTGGGCCCACCGGCTAAAGTAATGGAATCCTTCAATGGGTGATTGCTGCTCGTAGACGCCTTTGAAGTTCTCTTTGATCATCCATGCCTGACTGGTCTTCAGATTCATCTGGCTGATTTGCTTGAAGCTTTCCGCTTGATTGGTGGTGTGGTTTTCGATGTTTTTCAGCCACGTATAGCGCGTTTTCTTCAGGACAGGCTGGGTTTTTACTTCCGCCCTGCGGACCTGATCCACCGCTTTGTTTAACCAGGCGATGATATGGAATTTATCATGGATAATCCTTGCCCCGGGTAGCCTCGTCTGGACTGCGTTGATGTAGGCTTTCCACATATCGATGCTTACCGCCTGAACCTGATCCAGGCCAATCTGCTTATCTAATTGCTGCAACAGGTCTTCGGTATCGCTTTGTTTGCGCCCCAGTCCCACATCCCAGACTCGACCGGTGACCGGACAGCTGACAATGGTAATGTAGTGATGGCCCGCCCGAAAGGCTTTCTCATCAATGGCTAACGCCTCCACACAGATATCCTCGGCGCCTCGCCGCTCCAAGCCCCGCCGGACAGCCCTGTCAATAATACCGGCAATCACATCATAGCTGCTGCCCAGAAATGCGGCGGTCTTTGTCGGGCTTTTGGTCAGTTGAGCCAGCTCAATGGCCATTGCCTCAAACCAGAACGTAAACCGTTGATTGATATCCGCCCAGGGAGCTTTCACCGTTTTTACGTTTCCATCGGCATCTTTTACCCGCGGCAGGCTGCACACAATCCAGGTTTGGTACTGCATCATGTTTAAATGACGCCAACGGCGTTGCTCGCGGTGATCATAAATGGGCAGCAGCTGCCCGCTATCCGGACAGGGCGCTTTAGGGCCGGTAAAGGTTACATGTACATCAATCTTGTTGGAGGCATCATCCACCTCTATGTTAGTGACCTTCCAATCGGGTCCAAAGTTTAATACGTGTTCAAATAATTCGGATATCTGGCTCATTATTTTTTAATTGAAAAATAGACTCATATTGAATTACCCACAAACTTTCCTGTAGATCCATAAAGGATTAGTCCAGATCACAAAACTTGTGGAGAAGGGGCAAATACAACCGGTTGTTGATGGGCCGTACAGGTTTGATAGAATCCCGGATTTGATTCAATATTTCGGGGAGGCGAAACATTCTGGAAAGGTCGTCGTTGATTTTGAAAAATAACACAACCCATTTTCGGTTTTGCGTAAAACTCTGAATCAGAACTGTCCAAACCATTTTGTAAGTTCCTCTAAAATCTTCGCTTCTGTTTATTCGGAATCGAAAATTTTACAAGTCAAAAAAGAGATCCCCTGCTTATTTATCGCAGAGTTACGCGGATACATTCGCTGATTCTCGCAGATAATCTGCGTGAAACTCAGCGATAATCTGCGAAAAGAACAACCGATCATATTCAGGTTTTCTAACCTCTTTCAAATTCTTTTTAACGTTTTGGACAGTTGTGACTCTGAACAATAATCCCGATGAATCATGCAATATGATGTAAAAACTCCCGGCGAATACTTTGATGCCCTTGAGGATGATTGGCGAAAAGAAAAACTACAACAGGTCGCGAGCTGATAAAAAAACACGGGCCTGATTTGACTGAAGGTATTGAGTATAAAATGCTTTGTTATCAATACAACGAAAAAACCATATTTCATTTGAATGCCCAGCGCGCCTACGTGAGCCTTTACGTCGGCACAATCAAAAAGGTTGAAAATGCAGAACAATTATTGAAGGAATTTGATAAAGGGAAAGGCTGTATTCGAATCAAAAAAAGCGTTAAAATCGGGGAAACAGGCCTTGAAGAGTTTATTCAAAAAACCATTGAGTTATGGGAAAAAGGCGGGAATACCGACTGTTCGTAACCTGCTGTTCAATTCAAAATAATGTTTGACAGATGTAAAAATCGAACTGAGGATTGTATTATTTCACAGGCTGCTCAAAAAAACGGGTAATCTTTGATCAAACATATGGAACAGAGACTGAACATTATCACATTAGGTGTACGTGACTTGAATGAGTCCATTCAGTTTTATGAGAACCTGCTGGGTTGGCAACGAATGGATTGGGAAAGTGACAATATTGCCTTCTTTAAACTTAATGGACTCATTCTGTCATTGTTTCCGGCTGATGATTTAGCAAAGGATGCCGGTGTAGCGAGTGACGGGCACGGGTTTAAAAAATTCACGCTTGCATACAATGCCAGAAGTGAAAAAGAGGTAGATGATATCATGCAAACCCTTGAACGAAAGAATGTGACCATCGTGAAACAACCTGAAAACGTGTTTTGGGGCGGATACTCAGGCTACTTTGCAGACCCTGATGATAACCTGTGGGAAGTAGCCTACAACCCTTTTCTCCAGTTAGATGACCAGGGAAGTGTGAAATAATTACAACATATATCACACATCACGAATCTGCATCGGTTAGCCCCCGTCGGAAGTACCTCACATTTTGCGTTTTCCATGATCTTGTTTGTTCATCAGTATTGATTTGATGATCTTTTGATCTGTTTTTACATTCACGAATTCGTTACATCAAAAAAACAACTATTACAGGTGATTCGCGGAACTACTAATTACGGAATATTCATCTTAAAGCCAGACGATTAAAT
>JAAAOB010000087.1 GCA_009909035.1 Bacteroidota bacterium | reverse complement strand
TCTCGTTCAATGGACGAGAATATTGAAGATGCAGAACAGTTTATGGAGAGCCGTGATATGGATCTTCCCATCTACCACTATCGCGGCCGAAACCAAGAGGTTTACAGCAGTAACCTGCTGCCAACCACCTATGTGATTACGCCGGATGGTAAAATAGCCCTGGAGGAACAGGGCATGGCCAACTACAACACGTCGGAATTCAGAGAGTTTCTCGATACACTGGCGCTGCCTCAGCCTCAAGAATAGGAACCTGAGGTCGTTTTAAAATAATGGATTAAGCCGTCCAAAAAGGGCGTTTGTACCATTCATTCATCAACCATGATGTCATGCCACGCCCCGGTGTGGCATCTCCCACCTTTGGTAAGGAGAGAAGAGTTCACTCCGCTGGCGCCACGTGTTCAAAAAATGAGCGCATCGAGTGCGAGATGACACTCTTTTTTTGACTACTCATTGGTGGTTTTTGACAGATGAAAGAACCGACGTGAGGTTAAATATATCTCTTGGTTATGTGGTTGCCGCGAGCTGGGCAAAGAGCTCTTCGTTGCTTTCCGTCCGTTCAATAACTTTTAACAGCATCTGCATCGACTCTTTAGGGGATTTTTTGAGCAAAAAGCGTCTTACCATATTCCTCTCCTCGATAGAATCGGTAATAAATTTATCCTCGTTTCGGGTGCCGGAGGCTGCGATGTTGATGGCGGGATACATTCGGTCGTTTGCCAGGTCTCTGTCCAGCACAAGCTCAAGATTGCCGGTTCCCTTAAACTCTTCGAAAATGAGGTCGTCCATGCGCGAATTTGTCTCAACAAGGCAGGTAGCGATAATTGTCAGTGAACCGCCGCCCTCAATTTTACGAGCTGAACCGAAAATCTTTTTCGGAATTTCGAGAGCCCGGATATCCAGTCCGCCGGAGAGTGTGCGCCCGCTGTTGGATTGAGCCGCGTTGTAGGCTCTCCCGAGACGCGTCAGCGAATCGATTAAGAGCAGGGCATGCTGCCCGCATTCGGCTTTGCGTTTTACATAGCCGAGGGCCATTTCAGAGATCCGAACATGGCTTTCCGTTGGTTTGTCGTTTGAAGATGCAAAAACCTCTGCGTTGGTCGACCGGATAAAATCCGTTACCTCCTCCGGCCGTTCATCCACAAGTAATACGGCTGTACTGATGTCGGGATAGTTTTCTGTAACACTGCGCGCAATTTTCTTTAATAATACAGTCTTTCCGGTGCGAGGGGGTGCCACGATGAGGGCGCGCTGGCCGCGGCCTACGGGAGAAATCAGGTCCATAACCCGCAGCTCGTGGTCCTCGGGTGAGTGGCCCAGCTTTATTTGCTGATTCGGCATGATTGGGGTCTGAAGCTCAAAACGATTGGTCTTTTGCCAGAACTCCGGGGGTTTGCCGTTTATCATTTCGATGGAGTGTACATGCCGGTTCCCGCTTTGGTCTTCTTCAAACTCCCCTTCCATAATTAGTCCGGACCTCAAATCGTGATGCTTTACCTCATCCGGTTTCAGAAATGGATCTTTGGGATTGTAGTTGAACTCGAAATCGAGCTTTCGTATGAACCCGTATCCTTTTTGATTGATCTCAAGAATACCGCTGTAGCGTCCGCCAATGCGGGTTTTTTGATTATGGTGAAACTTGGGGATAAATACATTTCCCGACGTTCCCTTTTTATTGTTTTTCTTGTAGTTCCGTCCTTTACCTTTTTTTGAACGTGCCATACACTAAGTTAAATATTGATAGTTTTTTCCTGCTTCAGGAAACCATGTTCCAGTGATTGGAGGTGGCTGATGATGTTAGGTTGCAGAAGATGTGAGAGGCTGAAGAAGAAATGTGAAGCGGTGGTCATACCGCCTCACGAAATGTAAATAGAAGAGATGTAAAAAAGAGTGAAGATTTACCGAACCCTTGTCGATTCATTAATCCATGAATAACACTCATGTTTAGATCCATCTATACTGATCTCATTGCCTTCTTCCCATCCCCTGAAAAATTTGTCTTGGGTAGTAGGTGCCACCGGTTCATATGTATTGTACTGGTTTTGAACCTTATTCTCTACCGAAGAGTCCACTTGGCGTGCTCTATCAAGGTAATCCATGACAAGCCAGTACACTCGTCTGTCGTCCCTGTCGATTTTTCGATTCTCGGTACACTGCGACACCGTTTGTGCGTAAATAGACGCTATCGTCAGGTACGGTTCACCCCAGTTTGGATCGAGATCGATTGCCTGTCGAGCAAAGCGCCGCGCTTCCTGAAATTGATCTAAATTTTGATGCGTATTGGCAATTTCAAGAGTAATATCACGCTTTGCCTTATTGTCATCGGTTTTATCCAGCGCTTCCTTAAGGTACTGGTTTGCCAGTTCGTACTGCGCATCTGCCTTGGCATAATCCGCAAGTTTCTTTGTGTTTTCGAAATTCGGATTTAACTCATAGAGCTTTTGAGCAGTTTCGATGGCCTTGCTCCTCATATCCTGCCTTTCGTAAAGGTCAGCAAGCTCAATCAGGGTTTCTTCATTGTCCGGAGATTCGGCAAGTTCACCTTCAAGAAATTCAATACGTTCAACAGGATCGGAGAAAATTTCGTCTTGAGCTTCACGAATCGCCTTTGTGACCTCTTCACCGCCGATTGGTTCAATGGTCTCAATCATTCCAAGAGCTTTTTCTCTTTCCTCGGAATTGACATATTCGTTCAGCAGAAGCCGGGCATAGTAGCCGTCTGCCGCTTCGGTGAAGCGCTCCGGATCTTCCTGGAAAAGCTGTTCGTACATTTCCAGGGCTTTATCCATGCCGCCCTCAATTGAGCTGGAGTAGCGCTGGTAAAACTGGCCTTTTTCAAATCTCCATTCAAATTTATCGATCTCTTCATCTGAAAAAGTTTCCAGTGCATCATCCATAACGAAGAGCGCTGAATCGAGGTAGGACTCTTTCAGGGCGGGATCTGACTGCTCTTCGGCCAGTTCTGTAAAAATTCGCTTCAGCCTGTCATACTGCTTCGAAAGCTCAAAATTTCCGTATCCCTCAATGGTGCGGGGTTTTTTTTCAAGCATCCAGCCGCCAAACTGAAGGGCCATGTCGTACTCTCCCTGCCTGTAGTTATCGTAAAAGATCGAGTAGGCCTCCAACTCGCTCATGCCGTACGGCGGCTCACTTTGAGCGTGTGCGATAGACGAGAAGCATGCCAGTAAGAAAAATAGTGCGATGTATCTTTTCATTGGTCCGTTATCTTAGTTCAAAAGCAAATGCAGCTATTGTATCATGATCATTGAAACCGTTGTCTCAAGAACATAAATTCTGCGAGATTTAAAGAAACTTTAAACCCCCATATATTCTCTTTAACCAGATTCTCAGATTCTGTTCCTCGAATGCCATAATTAAAGCTCAGGTCGATCGATGAACGATTGCGTTGTGATGGTATCGTGAGCCCGGCGTGAAACATGACGGTCTCGATATCCTGATCAGAAATCGATAAAAAGCCATTGTCATATGTTGCGCCAAGGCTGTATCTGAAATTCGAGAAAAATCCTCGGGATTGCTGGTTGAAAAAAGGCTGATACTGATAGCCTACGCCAACTTTGGTTCTGTCTTTGAAATACCCTTGCTCAGTTAAATTGTAGCTGTACTCAGCATTTTCCCAGTTTTGGTACTGATATTCAGTAGCAAAAATGTGAAACTGATTTAAATAATACGTAAGCCCAGTGTTAATTTCCAATGGTAACTCAATATTCCCATCTCTGCCGGGGGAATTTTCGTTGAGCTCAACACGCCGGGGCACCCCATTCACCGTACGGAAGGTCTCCACGGAACGGTCTGAATCGATACTTACGGGCAAATTAAGGGTTGCGGAGGCCACTATGCGGTCGGTCTGGCTGCCGAGATTTCTGAACTGGGTATAAATTCCAAAGCGGTTTCCAAAGCCTGAACCGGTAAATTCCTCGTTGATTACGGATGGCTGGTTGTTCAGCTGAAACCTTGCATCTGAAAAAGATGTCGTAATATCTTCCTTTTTTGAGAGTATATAGCCAGAGGCAGCATAACCAACGCTGAAGTTGTCGTTAAACTTATATCCAAGACCAAATTCAAAACGATTTATTCCACCGGAACCAATGGTACTTGTGGCAAAATCAATCGTGTCACCGCTGCCGGGAAGTTGAAAACTTCCTTCATCCACCCGGGCAAAATCTGCACGGGTAATCGGGGTAACCGATATGGAAGCGCCGAGTTCATTTCTGAGAATCGGAAAGACAAACTGAAAGTTGTCAAAACTGAATTTGGAGTTACTGGATGTGGAAAAATCATCACTTGCCTCGTAATTGGTCATGGAGAGTGAAAGCTGCGATTGGGTGAATTCCGCACTCCCCCAGTGGGCCGGGTTCGATAAGCTGGGTGAAAAGAGGCTGAGTGTGGCGACTCCGGTTAATCCCATCCCGTTGGTGTGAGAGGAGTTTTGATTGGCAATATTCCCAAACCCGATACTTGAATAGATGGACCCTGATCTTGATTTGTCCGGTTCAATGACCTGCGAGAACAGCAGGGATGGCAGAAGCAGGCAGATCGATGATAAAACAAAAACTTTAAAATGCATATCAGTTTTCGGGATTGATAGTGGTGATTATTAACCGTGGCCGCAGATCCTCAGGTGCATCTGGACCGTGCAGGGTTGTCGAGTAATACAACCCGATGTTTCCCTGATTTGTCAGGTAGAGGGGGGTGGTGTCAATGTCACCAAATAATTTGTCTATAAAATAGTTGGTGATATTAATTTCAAACCTTTCGCCGTCATCTGCAAGTGTGGCTCCGAACGAGGGATTCCGGGCGAAAATTTCCGAGGCCAAATTCACGGGTTCCGTTCTGAAAAAATGAGCCCGCAGCAGATCGGTTTCGGGACGTGTAAATGTAGGCGCTGTTTGGACCGGTTTTTTGGTAAATACAAGGCTTACATTCACAATTTCGTTCCCCTCAAACTGGTCGGGATCGGTCTCGATATCTGCTCGTAAAATTTGTTCAAAGGTATTATGGAGCACGATATCATCCCCGGCGTCGGGCTCATTGAGCCGTTCCATCGATGCCCCCTGATCCAGCAGTGGAATTGTGGCGACCAAGGAATCTTGCTCATTCTCAAGAAGAAAACGGGTGATCGCCGTACCGGCCGTATCCTCTTCGGCCTCTGCATGACGCAGGAAATCGATCTTTTTGTTCTGTGGGGACGGTGTAATGGCAATTCCGGGAAATTCGAATCTGTAAAGGGAGTCGCGGTCCGCGGAGTCATCATTGAAAAAACTGCGGTAGCGGTCTACCCACTCCTGGTTCAGGTCAACTTCGACGGAGGATTCATCGGATACCTGGAATGTGCCGATAATTTTCGATTCGTCAACAGATACCGGATCGTTATATGTAATTTCGCGTCCCCTCCAAAGCTCATCAACTTCGTAAATGGTGTAGTCCGAAACGCTGGATTCATCACCATAGGTAAGGGAGTTAAGCTGAACCTTTAGCTTAAACGTATACCCGCTGGGAATAAACTGGATGTCAGTGGTTGAGATTGAGGGTTTTAAAAGAGCCGATGAGCGTATGGTTCCGTACGCCGGATCGTCCACGATTCCCATACCGGTATTTCTAAGATTTCCTGAAAAGCCGTTACTCGAAATCAGCTCGAGGTTGGTTACGTCGATCGTTGTGGTTTCGACCTTGTCGCCATCGGGCGAGAGGCCTTCTCCGACAATTCCCTCATTATCACATCCTGATATTAAAAAGAGAATGAGAGCAACCAAGGTGGCGCTGATCCATGATCTGACGCCTGATGGAACCCGATGGAATAGTTTTTTTTGAACGGCGGGCAGGCAGGTCTTAATCTTCTTCTCCGGCGATTGACCGGTAATAGGTTGCAAATTTGTCTGATACATCTTCGGGCGAGCCCTGAATTTTTGTTGGGTTGATGTTTAATTCTTTAAAAAGGTCGTCGAACTGGTCCTTCAAGTGGTTTCCGGTTACAACGTGATCGCTATACTGCAAACCAAGTTTGAGAAGGTCTACTTGATCGTTTTTTGTTAAGCTGTCAATGTCTATGCCGTCGGGAAGACCCAGGAGCTTGAGAATATTGTTTGTCTCAAAATGCCCTTTGTTTTCCGCGTGGTGCAGATTATACACAATCTGCGTATTCTGAAATATTTTCTCATCTTTGTATTTCGTCTTTACAAGAAGCGGAATTAAACCGGCCGGCCAGTCGTGGCAGTGGATAATATCCGGCTCCCATCCAAGACTAATAACAGTTTCAAGTACGCCTTTATTGTAGAAAGCGAGCCGCTCGTCGTTGTCGTCGTAAAACTTCCCGGTCTTGGGGTTCTCGAACATCGCCTTGCGCTTGAAGTGTTTGTCATTATCCAGGAAATAGACCTGGAGCTTGGCATTTGGAATACTTGCCACTTTGATTTTCATCGTATCGACAGTATCTCCCACCTCCACTTCAATGCCCGAGAGACGAATTACCTCGTGCAGCCTGTTCCGCCGGTCGTTGATCGAGCCGAATTTTGGGAGTAAAATTCTGATTTCAAATCCTTTATCCTGAAGAGATGCCGGCAGAAATCGCAGCAAGTCAGCGGTGTATGTCATTCGTGCAAATGGCGCAATTTCAGTGGCTGCGTAGAGTATTTTCATAATTTATATGTTCGGTTGTTAGTAGTTCTCCTGTGAATTGTCAGTGGACTCATCGTTAACGAGAGTCTGATTTTGACTATTATCCATGGACAAAAAATCAAAAAGGGTGTCGCTTCGCAGCCCAAGCCGTAGAGTTTCGACAGAGATTACTTCTTCAGGTTTTATGTTTCCGAGGTTTACATTGGGCCCGAATTTTTTGATAAACCAAATCTGCTGGTCTTTTTTTGGTGCTTCGAAGAGCAGGGTGTCGTGCGAAATTTGATCGGTGATTTCTTCAATTAACCCCGATCGTATCTCTCCGTTGGGGCGAAAAACTCCAACAGTGCCGCTCTCCCTCGCTTCACAAATAACTTTCCATGCCCCGGCTTCAATTTCGTTATTAATCATTTTAACCCACTTGTACGGCGGTATAATGTCGTTGGGATTTTTACTTCCGACTTCAGAAAATACCGTAAAATCGCGGCTCAATTCATGAATAATATCGAGCTTTTTGTGTTCAGAAAGACGAATAGTACCGTTGGATACTTCGACATGCCGGATGTTTTTATTGTGTAAGAACTTGATGTAGTTATCGAGTTCATCACGTAGCAGGTAAGCCTCAAAAAGGGTTCCTCCAAAATAGACGGAAATCCCGTGTTTATTGTAGACCTGCAGCTTCTCATCCAGTCCGCCGGTAACATAAGACGTACCCCAGCCGAGCTTAACGATATCCACATGTTCAGATGCAACATTGCAGAAATCTTCAGCCTGCCGGGCACTAAATCCGGTGTCGATGGCAAGAGTAATTCCTGAATTTCGGGGTTTTTTGGTGCGCGTCGGGAGGTTACTTAAGTGAAAGGACATTTATCGTTTTGTATTAGTAAGTAATTCAACAAGATACGAAACCATAGTTTTGAATAAAAGCTTGGAAAAAACCGGGGAATTGACCGTGCTATCTTTTGCGATTCCCCATTTCTACAAGCGTTTTAATTTTCTGTTTATCTACCTTCTGGAGCATATCCGGGGTATAACGCCACATCCAGTTTCCCCCAACGGTGCCGGGAATATTCATTCTGTGAGAGGAATCCAGATTCATGAAATCCTGCAAAGGAAAGATCGCCTGGTCGGCTACTGAGAGCATACCCAGGCGGATCAACTCCCACTGGATGTTGCTTCCGTCGCTGCGGGTATATTCTCTAACGCGATGTTTTTCCACGTCGGGTGCCGAGCTATACCACCCGATGGTGGTGTCATTGTCGTGAGTGCCGGTATAGGTTACGCAATTTTGCGGGTAGTTATGGGGCAGAAAACTGTTGGTGGCATCGCTGTCAAAGGCAAACTGAAGTATTTTCATGCCGGGAAAGTTAAACATATCCCGCAGCTCCTCTACGGCATCCGTCATGACCCCAAGGTCTTCCGCAATGATGGGCAGTTCGCCAAGATTTTCTTTGATTGTTGTAAAAAGATCCACGCCCGGAGCTTTTACCCACTGTCCGTTAATGGCAGTTTCTTCGCTGGCCTCTACTTCCCAGTATGCATCAAACCCACGGAAATGATCAACCCGTATGGCATCAAAAAGTTCAAACATCTGCTTGAACCGTTCAATCCACCACGAGAAATTGTCTTTTTTTAAGTTTTTCCAGTTGTAGAGTGGATTTCCCCAGAGCTGGCCCGTTTCGCTGAAATAGTCGGGTGGGACACCGGCCACCAGCTTTCGGTTGCCCTTCTTGTCGACTTCAAAGTACTCCGGGTGGCTCCAGACATCGGCGCTGTTGTGATCTACAAATATCGGGATATCCCCGATAACGCGGATGTTTTTGGCGTTTGCATACTCTTTTAGGGCGTACCACTGTTCAAAAAACTCGTACTGCAGCCATGTTTGAAACGCAACTTCATCAGCGGATTGCTGTTTTAATTTTTTTAGTGCTGCTGGTTTACGCCGGGCGATGTCATCATCCCAGGTGTTCCACGAGGCCCTGTCGTTGGATATGGAACAGGCCATAAACATCGCATAATCCTCAAGCCAATAGCTATTGGATGTTGTAAAAGACTCCAGCTTCTTTTGATGTTCACGGCTCTGATCTTCAGTGAATCGCTGAAAAGCTTTGCTTAGCAGTGAATCTTTGTTGATATAGGAGCGTTCGTATTGCGCCTCGGCAGTGAGTGGCAACTCAGCGCCTTGGGTCTCTTTTGATGTTAACAGCCCCTTCTCCTCAAGAAGCTCCAGGCTGATTAAGTATGGATTCCCGGCAAAGGCGGAATAGCTTGCGTAGGGCGAGTTTCCATATCCCGTGGGACCCAGGGGCAGCACCTGCCAGATGGTTTGATCTGTTTGATACAAAAAATCGATGAACCTGTACGCTTCGGTTCCAAGGTCTCCCATTCCGTATTTCGAAGGAAATGATGTGGGGTGGACAAGCGTTCCGCTCGATCGTGGAAATCTCATGTATTGATGTGGTATTTATTCCGGTTTGAGTATAAGTCCTGCCAATGGCGGAACCTGTATGGAAACATGTGCAGGCTGGCTGTGCCAGTCGCCTTCAGTGGCCTCAATAATTTTGGGGCCCGTATTGCTTCCACCATAGAATTCCGAATCGCTGTTTAAAAGTACAGAATATTTGCCTGACTTGGGTACCCCGAATTTGTATGAGTTATGAACGGTGGGAGTGAAATTCAGGATGAAGACCAGGAAATCGTCGTGCCCGCTGCCGCGCCTGATAAAGGAAAGCAGGCTGTTATCGGCATCGCTAATGTCGATCCACTGGAATCCTTCCCAGTTAAAGTCGATTTCGTGCATCGCTTTTTCCTGCTTGTAAATTCCGTTCAGGTCCCGCATCAGGTTCTGAACTCCCTGGTGATTTTCCCACTGTAAAAGGTGCCAGTCAATGGATTTTGCTTCAGACCATTCACTCCACTGGGCGAATTCACTACCCATAAAAAGAAGTTTTTTGCCTGGATGGCCGTACATGTAGGTATAAAGCAGCCGTAAATTTGCGAATTTTTGCCAATCGTCGCCCGGCATCTTACTAATAAGGGACTGTTTCATATGCACGACTTCATCATGCGAGAGTGGAAGTAAGAACTGTTCGGTGAAGGCGTAGATCATGGAAAACGAAAGCTGATCCTGGTGATAGCGCCTGTAAATCGGGTCTTTTTCCATGTAATCGAGCGTGTCGTTCATCCAGCCCATGTTCCATTTCAGGTCGAACCCAAGGCCGCCGGATGATGTGGGCCGCGACACACCCTGCCAGGAGGTCGACTCTTCGGCCATGGTAAGTACGCCGGGGTGGTATTCGTGCACAAGATCATTGAACCGGCGCAGAAAATGGATAGCTTCAAGATTTTCGCGCCCCCCGTACTGGTTTGGGATCCAATCTCCCTCATCCCGCGAATAATCCAGGTAGAGCATCGAGGCAACGGCATCCACGCGGAGCCCGTCGATATGAAACTCCTCCAACCAGTAAATAGCGTTGGATATCAGGAAATTGAGCACTTCCGTCCGGCCAAAATTGAAGATGTTGGTCCCCCAATCTTTATGCTCGCCTATGCGGGGATCCTCATGCTCATAGAGGGCGGTGCCGTCGAAACGCCGCAACCCGTGATCGTCTTTGGTGAAATGAGCCGGTACCCAATCCACAACAACACCAATTCCGGCCTTATGGCACTTGTCAATAAAGTATCGCAGGCCATCCGGGTCTCCAAAACGGCTCGTGGGCGAGTAGTACCCGGTGGTTTGATATCCCCAGGACGGGTCGTACGGGTACTCGGCAATAGGCATGAGCTCAACGTGCGTGAACCCCATATCGGTTACGTAAGGGACAAGATCATCCGCTAACTCGCGATAAGAAAGAAATCCGGGATCTCTGTCCGTATGGCGTTTCCATGAGCCGGCATGGATTTCGTAAATAGAGATCGGCTGTTCTTCACTCTGAATATCTTGACGCTGATCCATCCATTTGCCGTCTTTCCAGCGATAGCTGCTTGTATATACTTTCGAGGCTGTACCCGGCCGCAACTCGGAGAAAAAAGCGTAAGGGTCAGCTTTTTTCGTCGGCACATCACCCATGGGCGTTTTAATTTCATACTTATAGAGATCACCGTTCTGTACATGCGGTATGAAAATTTCCCAAATTCCCTGTGCCGGATGTTTTCTCATGCAGTGCATTCTGCCATCCCAGCCGTTGAAATTTCCTATAACGCTGACCCGCTCGGCATTGGGGGCCACAACAACAAAATGTGTGCCATCAACACCGTCGACCGTTTTAGGGTGAGCCCCCATAAATTTATAGGCGTGATGGTGGTTACCCTCGCCCCAGAGCTGCAGATCAAAATCGGAGATTTGAGACCCAAAGCGGTAGGCATCTTCAAGCGTGTAGGTATCTCCGTCACGCCCTGTAATCTTTAATTTGTAACTGCACCTGTTTTTACGGCGCGGAAATACATATTCAAACAGGTCCGTGCCTTCCACACGAGGTACCAAAATTGTGTTATCTCTTGAGGGAATGACCAGTTCCAGAGATTCGGCATCCGGGCGGAATGCCCTGAAAACCAACGCCTCTTTCCCTTTCTGTTCGATGGCGTGCAAACCAAGCACTGAAAAAATGTTACCATGAGAGCCGTTGGATATGGCTTGAATTTCTTCGATTTTAAGCGTGGACTGTTTCACATCAGTAGGATTTAATGGTTCAGGCAGTTTTACACTTTTTAAGGGACTGCATCAATAGGGCGTCACTCCAAAAAGGAACTTAAACCTATGGATAAATACAAGTTTTAAAGAAGAATGAATGTAGTCCGTTTTATATCAAGCCGCTACTTGTTTTCAAAAAAACATGTTTCACTGATCTCAATCCTTACGGGAATTAGCATAGCAGGCATTACAATCGGTACGGCTTTGTTGATCGTTATTCTCTCCGTATTTAATGGATTTTTTGATGTGATCAGAGGGTTTCTACTCTCGTTTGATCCCGACATCCGTATTGTTATGGCAGACGAACCGGCAATGAATCAGTATCCGGATCTGCTTGATGTGGTGCGGGACCACCCGGATGTGAGCGAATTAACCCCATTTATTGAGGGAAGCGTGATGTTTGCGTCGACCGAGGGGCGAAATGAAGTGGTTACGGCGCGGGGCGTAGAGCGTGGGGGGTATATCCGGCTTAAAGAACTTGAAAATAGTGTAAACAGAGGCGTCTTTGATTTGTCTGTGCAGAATAACCGGCCGGGTGTTGTAATCAGCGAAGCGCTCAGCAACAGGTTTGGAATAGATCCGGGAGATGAAACGGCGCTGCTGAGTACAGTGGGTATGCGCCGCGCGCTTACTCAATTTTCAGCTCCACGCGCAAGCCGGTTCCAGGTGCGTGGAAGCTACAGTATTCAGCAGATCCTGGAAGGGGATGTTGTTTATATCGATTTGGTTGCCGCTCAGCGCCTGTTTAATATGCAAAACCAGGTGACCGGCTACGATCTGAAACTGACGGATACGGATAAAGCGCCGCAAGTTAAACGAGATCTGGAAGAGTTGTTGGGGGCAGATTATACTGTTTCAAGCTGGTACGATCTGCAAAAACCACTCTATGATGTTATGATGGTAGAGAAATGGGGATCGTATATCATACTGATGATCATCATTTTTGTGGCTGCGCTCAACATTGTCGGGTCCCTGACCATGATTGTGCTGCAGAAGCGAAAAGATATCGGCATCCTGATTTCAATGGGAATGTCGAAAAAGAGAGTGCGGCAAATTTTCCAGGCTCAGGGTTTTCGCATCGGGTTGATTGGATGTGGTATTGGAGGAACCGCAGGTATCCTGCTGGCGCTTGCCCAACAACAGTTCGGACTGGTAAAGCTCTCCTCAGCTTTTATTATCAGCGCATATCCAGTATCAATCAACCCATGGGATATTTTACTGATTTTAGGCGTAACCATGCTTCTGTGCGTGGCCGCGAGCTGGTACCCGTCCCTTAGAGCTGCTGCCGTTGAGCCGGCCGATGCCGTTCGGAATGAGTGAAGGTGCAAGGTGCAAGGTGCAAGGTGCAAGGTTGTT
>JAAAOB010000039.1 GCA_009909035.1 Bacteroidota bacterium | reverse complement strand
CAAAGCGTTTACCAGTTCGCCGGCAGCGTTGAGTCCCTGAACGCTGGCGTGATGGAGGTAAAGGGTTGCCAGGGGCCAGCGTTTCTCAAACGTAGAGGAAATATCGTGAAATGCAGCTCCCGTTGATGATGTAATAACCCCTACGTTTTGTGGAAAAGGAGGGAGCGGTTTTTTATGACGATCATCAAACAGGCCCTCTTCCTTTAATTTACTCTTTAGCTCTTCAAATTTCTGCTGCAACCTTCCGACACCTGCTTGCTGAACAAGGGAGACAATCATCTGGTACCGGCCGTGAGGAGCATACACCTGGACATCCCCCCCAAGGATAACCTGCTGCCCGTCCGCCAGCTCCACGTCCATTCTGGCAGCTGTGGAGCGCCAAATTACGCAGGGCAATTGAGCATCAGAATCCTTTACCGTAAAATAGTAATGGCCGTTTCGGCTCTGATTTACATTACTGATTTCGCCTTCCACCAGTACGTCCCGGAAATTGGATTCCAGCAGGTGCTTTATCTGGTTGGTAATATCGGTTACAGTGGATATATCGAACGAAAATGGGATTTGCCCGTCCATTTCTTTATTTATTTCGTCATAATTAATGTAGTTCAACGGCGCTCCGTGGCGGAGAGAGTGACTTCAAAATATAGACCATGAGGTCCAACTGAGGTTGAGTTCAAAACCGATACGTCACGGGCTTCGTCCCCGAGTCGTTCATTCAACGGTTTAGTGTTCTCCCAGTACAGAATCCACAATAGAGACGGCCTCTTCCTGGATTTGCTTCAGGTGATCGGTACCTTTAAAACTCTCCGTATAAATTTTGTAGATATCTTCGGTACCGGAAGGACGAGCGGCAAACCATCCATTTTCAGTTTCAACCTTCAACCCGCCAATAGGAGCGTCATTGCCCGGCGCCCGGGTTAGCTTTTTCAATATTGGCTCACCCGCAAGCTGATCGGCCGTTACCTGTTCCGGAGACATATTGGCCAATATATTCTTTTGTTCGAGCGTTGCCGGAGCATCCAGCCGCTCATAGACAGGGCTTCCGAATCGTTCTTCGAGATCGGTATAGTGTTCAGATGGGTTTTTCCCCGTTACAGCCATTATTTCTGCAGACAAGAGGTTCAGGATAATTCCATCTTTATCGGTAGACCAAACGGTTCCATTTTTCTTTAGAAAAGAGGCGCCGGCACTTTCCTCGCCACCAAATGCATAGGTACCGTTCAGCAATCCATCTACGAACCATTTAAACCCGACAGGAACTTCGGCAAGTCCGCGATCCATTGATTTTGCAACACGATCTATCATGCTGCTCGACACCAGCGTTTTTCCGATTAGCGCTTCACGGCTCCAATCCGGCCTGTTTTTGAACAGGTACTGAATGGCCACAGAAAGGTAGTGGTTTGGATTCATGAGGCCACGTTTGGTAACAATGCCGTGACGGTCGAAATCCGTATCGTTTCCAAATGCGATATCGTACGAGTCTTTTAGCCCGATAAGACTGGCCATGGCATGGGGAGAGGAGCAGTCCATCCGTATTTTACCATCTTTATCCACAGTCATAAACCGGAAGGTTTGGTCTACTTCTCTGTTTACCACATCAATGTTCAGACCATAGGTTTCTGCAATTGGTTCCCAGTAGTCGATGCCTGAACCGCCCATCGGGTCAGCCCCGATTTTCAAACCGGAGGCAGCGATAGATTCCAAATCGATCACATGTTTTAAATCATCGACATACGGGGTGATGTAATCGAATGTTTGCACATAAGATTTTTGCAGGGCTTTTTTCAACGGAATTCTCCGTACGCCGCTAAGTCCGTTGCTAAGATAGATATTTGCGTTTTTTTCAATCTCTTTTGTAATTGCAGATCCTGCCGGGCCGCCGTGGGTCGCATTATACTTAAATCCACCATCAGATGGGGGGTTATGAGATGGCGTGATGACAACCCCGTCGGCTTTTTCTTTCTTTTTACTGTGGTTCCAGCTCAGGATTGCGTGAGAGATAGCCGGGGTTGGCGTATAGCCAAAATTATGTTCATATCGAACCTCTATACTATTTGCGGCAAAAACTTCAATCGCTGAAACGAGTGCAGGCTCAGAAAGTGCGTGTGTATCAATACCCAGGAACAGCGGTCCCTTAATACTATTTTTTTCCCTGTAATCGGCAACAGCCTGACTGACGGCAAGGATATGATGCTCATTGAACGTGCTGTTCAGCGACGTTCCGCGATGGCCCGACGTCCCAAATGATACAGCTTCTGTTATCTTATCAGGGTCGGGTTCGTGAGCATAATAGGAGGTAACGAGTCTCGGAATATTTTCAAGTAGCGAGTAGGGAGCTTTTTTTCCTGCAAATTTGTGTTCAGCCACGGTGTCTCCTTTATTTTAGGATTAAGTGATTTTAAAATAAAAATTTAAACGATCCTTTACAGGATAAAAGGCAAGATTGCAGACAGCAGTTCTCCATACCGAATGAAATGACGCACTTTTTGAACATTCTCATGAAGTCAAAATGAACAAGGGACCGTCCATGTGGGCCTGAGGCTATATTATGACCTCAAGGTTTCCGGCAGAACCTTTTTTTTAATCCGTATCAATCCCGATAATTCTGACAACAAACCGGTTAGAGGTGACATCATCTACCCCATCAGCAGAAAATACAAGGTTTAAAAACCGCAGGTTTGTTT
Source organism: Bacteroidota bacterium (assembly GCA_009909035.1). Classification (GTDB taxonomy): domain Bacteria; phylum Bacteroidota; class Rhodothermia; order Balneolales; family Balneolaceae; genus SW132. The sequence continues at coordinate 10,371 of JAAAOB010000039.1, read as the reverse complement.
CGAAGACCAGGTCATCAAAAACGGCAGTGCCGCTTCCGTCCGTATCTACCATCAGGGTTCCACTGGCGAATGGCGTATTGTTTTGTTCACGAACCGTCACCTCCACATCGGGAACGGGACGCCCGCCTTCGTCGAACACACGTACGGTGGGAGGCCCTTCCACCGGTTCACCACTTTTAGTGTCTTCGGGCTGTGTTATGATAACCATCTCGTGCGGATCTCCCACCTCAAACGTTATCTCAGGACGATCTGAAAGCAGGACACCATTTACCCGAACCGATACCTCCACAGTTTCTACCGTGCTATTGGTTACGTTAAAACGGTACGTGCCCGGGGTTGAGGTTTCTGCGATGTTTCCGGTGGCGGCATTGCCGGTTACGTTAATTTCAAAAGAGGAGGGTTCCAGCCCGCCGATCGGGTTGTCGTCACGATCTCTAACCTCAACTGTGACTTCAGCGGTTTCATCCGCTTGAAGAGTGGAGGGGGAGGCCGACACCTCAGATGCTGATGGTCCGGCGTCAGCTGCTTCGATGGTTCGGCTAAAAGGACTTCCACCCACAGGGCGATTATCAAAGCGGATGTTCACCCTGTCGGTTCCCCTGTTTACAGGTACATATTGAGTTTCATACCCTCCGCTGGCTTCATCGAAGGGTAGGTCGAGATTGTTTGCTCCCCGTACCTCTGCCGAAAGTCTGTTTTCTGCATCTGAAACAAAATTATCAAACGAGTCGGTAAGCGTAACGGAGATACGAAGCTCTTGACCTGTCTCTCCATCGGGAACAGTTGCCGAAATCAATGAAAAATCTACCGGTCCCGGCCGTATGGAAAATGGATCAGAGTTTTTTGAAACATCGCCGGCGCTGAACTCTATCGTGTAACCTTCAGATGCTTTTGCGATGGATAAATTGCCGAAGCTTGCAACTCCGCCGGCATTGGTTGTAGCCCGGATGGTACTATTTGTGATAAACTCTCCACTGCTCAGGCCGGCCTCCACATCGACTGATTCGAGCCGGTTATCGAAACGGTCCAGGACCCGGACAGACGGTGCCGGCACAAGAGACTCACCGGCAACACCCGAAGAGGGCTGCGTTATGATGAGGATCTCGTCAGGCAGACCCGGACCCACTGTTGAACTGAAGGGGCTGCCGGAAATCGGCTCGCCGTTAATCTCAATCTCAATCCTGTCAATACCTGCTGTGGTTGGCGTATAGCTTGCCATATAGATACCGTCACCGGTACCTGACACCTCGGGACTGGCACTGTTGGAACCGGAAATCGAAAGGCTGATGGCATCAGCGACACCGGGTACCGGGTTGCCAAAGGAATCGTTTATGGATATCGAAATGTCGGTTGGTTCACCGGCGGTACCATTCGGTACCTCCGCACTGCTGCCGGCAGGTGCGGGAGCCGCAGGTACAATGTCAAAAGGTTGAGAAGATCCTTGCGGGGTATCATCGTCATCTACACTCAACAGAAGCACATAGCCAGTGCCGGCGTCTTCAATTTGCAGATCATCAAATGTAGCGATGCCCTGGGAGTTGGTAACGGCTGAAGTTGAACTGTTTGTGGTGAACGAGCCTGTGTTGAGATTTACCCTGATTTCGGCTCCTTCAATGGGTTCTTCAAATTCATCAAGGTGGCGTACTTGAGGTGCAGGCGAGATCGATTCTCCGGCAACGGTTTCAGAAGGCTGTTGAATGATTTCAATGGATGGATCAACCGGCAGAGCAAAAACAGCCGTAGCCTCAACGTCATCTGAAATGGTAATCGTTTGGGAGGAGTCCTGCCCGGAGAGATCCCCACGCCATTCAATGAATACCCAGCCGGAATCAGCAACTGCAGTCAGCGTGACCTCCTCTCCATCCGCAAAATTATTTCTGTCAGGTTCCTTTTGAACGGTTCCTTCACCAATAATATCGATCGATATAGAAAAGCCATCCTGAGCCGAGCGATCAAAAATGGCGGTAACATTTTTTTCAGAATCAACAACTATGGTTTCCGGATTATTATTACCGGTGAGATCCCCTTCCCAGCGTGAAAATTCCCAGTTCTCTCCCGGCTCTGCATCAAGCCGAACAGTCGAACCGCCGGTTGCCACTGAATCTGACTCGTTTTCACCGGATGTGGAAAGAATGGTTTCCCGTACGACGCCTTCACCGACGATTTCAATAGTGAGATCGAATGTTTTTTCGGTAAAGTGAGCCGTTACGCTGCGGTCACCACTAAAAATAAGGGTTTCCGGGTTGGTATTACCGTTCAGATCTCCTTCCCAGCGTTCAAAAACAAACCCTTCGGCCGGGCTGGCGGTTATTGTGATATTCTCGCCGGTCGAGAATTCTCCCTCGTTTGGCTCTATTGTTCCTGCTCCCTCGGGTACTATATCCGTATTTAGCGTAAAAAGAGGGATCGAGTCTTCAAACGACGTCTGGTTTGAAGTGCATCCATAACCCAGGATAGCTATAACGACGAATATGATGGATGAAAGTGTCCTCATAAGAAATTATCAGGATAGAATAGCTACATGCCGTTATTTGCAGCTCTTATAAGTGATTTTTGCTTATAAACGTTGCAACCGATTTAATATAAGCTATTTGGATGAAATCGGCACACTTCGTTCACTATTTCGATCTCCGGCTCTTGATATAACGCTGTTTCAGGCTTAAGGTTTCCCGCCAAGTTCATCGTATCGTTTACGCACGGCCTGTACATCCTCCCAGGTTGGGCGTTTCCATTTTTTATTTCTGAGAAGGGCGGCAGGATGGTACGTTACGGTGAGTTCGGCACCGCGAAAAGGGTAAAATTTTCCACGCATTCGCTTGAGCGCTTCATCTTTATCAAGGAGCGTTGTAGCTGATACTTTACCAACGCAGAGAATAATTTTAGGTGATATCAGGTCGATCTGGCGCAAAAGAAACGGGAGGCTGCGTTCTCGCTCTTCAGCAAGCGGATTGCGATTATCCGGTGGCCTGTGTTTAAGAATATTTGCTATATATACATCCTTCCGACTGAAATCGATGGCGCGAAGAATTTTATTCAACAGTTGACCTGCAGCCCCCACAAAAGGCTCCCCCTCTTTATCTTCGTTAAACCCGGGTGCCTCGCCAATAATCATCAGGTCGGCATTTGGGTTCCCCACTCCAAACACCAGGTTGGTTCCTTCAAGATCCGTTTTTAGCAGCTCGGATGCACTGCAAAGGCTATGAAGCTCATCAAGGGTGGAACAGTTGGCCAGTTTTTGCTGGATGGTCCGTGCTTGGTCTTCAGATCCTGAAGCCAAATTCTTTTTTTGTTCATCGCCACGCTGCTCTGCCAGGCCTTTATCGGTTTTCTGTTTTGGAGCCTCGGGGTTCAAGGTGGATTCTGACGGACGGAGTTTAGCTTCCGGCTCTATTGAAAATGGGCCGTACATCTCTTTTTCGTTTTCAAGAAAACGAATAATATCGCCAATTACATCATGTTTTCCATTGCTCATAGCTGGTGTAATAGAATGTATTACTGAATGCGCTGGTCTTCCATCCGCCTCAGCATCTCAAAATATCTTTCGATAAGACGCTGGTGCTCATCGCGAAACCGTGTGTAGTTTGGGTCCTGCAACCTGGATCGGATCTCCTGCTGGAGCTCTTCGAGGGTCATATCGGGAGGAAGTTCACTATCAAATGAGTCGGCGCTGGATCCCTCTCGTTCTTTGGTCTCACCGCGCTGTTCCATAGCCTCTTCCGCACTGAGCATTTTTGAAAGGATGTTTTGCTGGCGCTCAATCATTAAATTGTCCGTCACACCGCCGCGCATGTCGTTGATACTATCTTCCATATCATCGATCATGCGCTGCAGTTCACTCAGAGCCTCATCACCGTCCTGCAGTGCACCGCTTCGCTGCAATTCCTGGATCTGGCGGCGAATTTCTTTCTGCTGGCGGGCCAATTCATCCAGCCGCTCGGATTGTTCCCGGCTTAGCCGATTCCCCTGCATATCGTTAACCATCTGTTGCAGCTGTTGGTTAATCTGTTGCTGCTCGCCAGACATCTTCTGCATCTGTTCAATCATTTGCTGCATCGACATGCTTCCGGAGCCACTTCCGCCGCCTTGTTGATTCATAAGCTGATCAATGAGCGATGCTATTGTGGATGACAGGTTATTGATTCCCCCGAGAGATTCCCTGGAGGTGATGGATGATCTTCGTTGATTCCGTTCAGACATCTGCTCAACAGCTCTGCCAAGTGTCTGTTCAACCTCTGCTTTTTTCTTATTGATGAGATTGGGAACGCTTGGAATTTCAGATGAAATTTGGAAAATGGTGTCAGCAACGGCTGAAAATTGGTTACTTATATAGCTTTGGCGCCGGGCCAGTTCCACAAATCCAGCGCTGCGGTTTGTGGTCTGCTGCACGTCTTTTGTGAGAGTTTCTTGTGTTTCGGAGAGTTCCAATAGGGTATAGAGTGCCCGCTGCAGAGCCAGCAGGTTTACCTGCAGCTGTTCGCCGCTCATCTCGTTCTGTTTCTGTTTTAGCTTGTCGGCTTCCTCCTGCATCTTCCGGCTGATCTGCTGCTGTTGCTGCTCCATTTGCTCCGTAGGCGAACGGCTGCCGTTTTTCAATTCATTCTCCACATCCTGGTTCAGCTGGTCCATCTCTTGCTGAATCTTTTTGAGTTGATCCTGTGCCTGCTCCTTTATGTTTTTTAACTCTTCGCCAAGCTCTTTGGGTGGGGTATCATCAAGCTTTTCAAGTTGATCGGAGAGTTTCTCCATATCTTCATCAGCTGTCTCCATTTCCCGGTCCAGCTGCTCAAGAGTTGTGTTGGGTTTATTTCGCATTCGTTCCGAAAGATCTTCGTACTGTTTGGCCAGCTTGTCGAGATCACTGTTCATTTTCAGCTTTTTGAACAGTTCTTTGGTGCGTTCAAGCCGCTCTTTATAGAGCTCTTCATTGAATGTTACGTTTTCAAGGGCCTGCTCTATCTGATCCGGATTCATGTTTTCCATGGCTTCCCGCAATTCGCGCAGAGCCTCCTGGAGTTCGGGGTCGTCAATATCTTCCATAAGCTGCTGAAGCTCCCTGTAGGATTGCTGTGTCTCTTCGGAAACGTTACCGGTTTCATTCATCTCGCGCTTCAGCTCTTCAAATTTCTCCTTCATCTGCTCGACGGATTTATCAATATCCTGCTGCTGTTCTGATACGCTTTCAAGCATCTCCTGTTCTTCGAATCCACCCTCAGGGTTTTCACGCAGGCGTTCAATAAACCGATCATACTCCTGTTCCATCTGGTCAAAACGCTCTGAAACCTCATCAAGCTCCCCCTGCACATCGCGTTCCCTGGAGTCGATCTCGTCAAAAAATTCAGCCATGGAGGGTATCTTAATGGTAACCAATTGCGATTCTCCCCATTTTCCACCTGATACGGCGTCGTTATCTTTTGCGCGAATACGAAACCGGACTTCATCCCTTGGGCCAAGATCCAGTTCCGAAAGATCCCAGCTGATGCGAGTATTACGGCCGTTCTCGGGCAATGAAAGCCGCCGGCTATCACGCAGGGGCTCGTCAACAAATGCCTTATAAATATCCCACCGCAGGCGGATTTCAGAAAGTCCGAAATCGTCCGTAGCCTGGTAGAGTATGTCCACTGTTTCCGGCTCGTTTTCCATGACGGTTCCCGACGGTTCCCGGATCACCACCACCGGGGGAGCATCGGAGGTCATGGTCAGAAAAGTTCTGAACGGGTTACGGTTTTTGAGTCCATCCTGATCTGTTATCCGAAAGCTGAGTGTGTCTGTGTTTTCAGGTTGAATCTCAGATCTATAGGAGCCAAGGGAGTCGCTTTTTTGGACAGTGGTGCTATCTGTGTGATGCTCAGAAATAAGCTGAACAGTGGCAGCAGGTTTGTTTAGCCGGCCGCTAAAACGCAGGGTTGATCCGGGATAGAGGTTGAGTGCCGAGTAGGGATACTCAAACGTCTGCTCCGGCAGCCGCGTATATTCCGGCGGGCGGATCGTTGCCGTCAATTCTTCGAATCGCGGGCGTGTTTGAACTTCCACCCTGTAAATCTCAGACCTGAAACCATCCATTAAGATCGCATAGTCAATCGAGCTGGAGACTTCCAGTTCATCGGTACTAAAGACTGAGCTGCCGGATGTTGTCATAGGGCGCTCTCTGAACTCTTCTTCCACATCCGTTTTATAGGCAAACACGACACTTTCGGGACTCTCACCGGAGAACTCTACTTCAGGGGACACCATCCGTCCCTGTTCTATTGTAGTTGAACCGGGAAACACCACATAGCTGAATGGATTTGGCTGTTCGAAATTTTTCCAAAATGCGGCGGTGCGGGATGTGGCATCGGGAAAAAATCCCACCGCAAGAGTAAATAGTATTCCGGAGGCTGCGAAAAACAAGAGAGAACGATATGCAAAGATGGATCTGTAATGACTGCTGACGTATTCTTTAAGATCCCGCTCTATGTCATCGGGGTTTATTTTTGTGAGGTTAGCCTTGAGTGCCACATCATAAAAGACAGATGATTTTTGAGCACTGTTATGGAACAGGTCCAGGGCACTCTGGATATTTTCTCCGTCTGTACGCCGCGATTTGAGATAGCGGCTGATAAACTGATCGCCGGAGATTGAATCAAATGTTTTGTGAATGTACCACCCGATGAGGAGTGAAAAACCGATGGCTGCAGCCACCGCAGCAGATTTATATATGGCGGGCAGGTAAGCAAACGATTCGATACCTGTTAGAATAGCAAGAACGGCCAGTAAGGATGCAGCTGTAATGGACAGAATACCATGGCGTTTTTTCCGTATAGCTGTCTCGTATGCAGACTGAAGTGCATGCTGTAGCCTCGTGATCTTCTGTTCTGAATGGGTCATACTGGTGGAAATCGTCCGCAGTGATTTTATTTTTAAAGCACCGAATTGTTTACCTGTAACAAAATTCTTGGCAATTAATTAGGCCAAATCGTCCATCGTCATCGACTGGTTAACCGAAAATCGACCGTTTTCGTGCAGTACAGTAATAATTTCATTCTGCGCATCGTGTTCGAGATAGAGGTACCATTCGCTGTCGGCAGCCTCTTGCAAAAATGACTCTTTCTCTTTAAGTGTTTGCAGTGGAAACATATCATATCCCATAACCCAGGGAACCGGAACGTGCGCGTATGTCGGCACAAGGTCGGCGCAGTATACAAGTGTTCGATTGTCATCATAAATAAACGGCAGTTGTTGGCCTATGGTATGCCCGTCCGCCGGAATCGTGGTAAATCCATCTTCGAACACGTGCCTGTCATCTACAAAATTGAGGTCATCATATTCTGATATCGGCTCTATATTCTCCTTCAGAAAACTTGCTTTTTCCCGTGCATTTGGGTGGGTTGCGGTTTGCCAGTGTCGTTTATTAATATGGTAGGTTGCGTTGTGGAATCGGTGAACAAGTTTGTTGTCCTCATCGTAGGTTGTGGTGCCGCCACAATGGTCAAAATGGAGGTGGGTGAATACCAGGTCGGTGATATCGCCCGGCTGAAGACCGAGTTCGGCGAGGGAACGAACCAGTTCGCTGTGTTCAAAATCGAGTGAGTAGATAGAGCTCATCTTTTCACTGAATTTATCGCCGCAGCCATTATCCACAAGATAGATTCTATTGGAGGCTGTTGATTTGATCAGCAGGCATCGTGTGGCCATCGGAATCCGATTCTTTTGATCCGCCTCAATTTTCCGGCTCCATAATGTTTTTGGAACAACACCAAACATGGCGCCGCCGTCGAGCCTAAACCGACCGGTCTCAACGGTGTAAAGTTCAAATTGACCAATTTTGACAGGTTGCTGGGCCATTACTGTTATGTTAGGTTACGATTTTGAATCTTTCATCCGTTTGTTAAAATAGCGTTTGGAAGCGGGATATAAAAAAAGCCACGCGTTTATTGGCGTGGCTTTAAAAGATAAAAATCAGGGTGCCTAAAACATTGGAATTGGGTCATTTCGGAAGAGAGTATCCAGCAATGTAATGCCAATCAATAGCAGGAAAAACAATATAGAGAAAATAAACATCATGACATTGAATTTACTATCCCACCACAGGTTCATGAAAAATGACACGACAATCATCGCTTTTAGTGATGCGATGCCAATAGCTACTACTACATTCCAGGGAGAAGGAATTTCAATCCATGTGACAGCAACGGTAATAAATGTGAGGAAAAACAGAGCTGCCCCGATTCCCCATAAAAATTTAGCAGATGAAATGTGATGTCCGCTCATGATAATGTAACTGTGGGTTAATCAATTAGGTAGAGTAGTGGAAAGAGAAAGATCCAGATGACGTCCACAAGGTGCCAGTAGAGCCCTGTGATCTCCACATGTGTGTAATACTGGCTGCTGAAAACGCCTTTTTTAGCTTTAAATACAAGCCAAAGCATGAGCCCGATACCTACCAATACGTGAATTCCGTGAAGTCCCGTCATCATGTAATAGATACTGAAAAAGATGTTGGCTTTTTCGTGCGCGATGCCCTCGTAGGTGTAATACTCGCCTGGAAAGATTCCTTTCTCGAATTTGTGGGTGTATTCGAAATATTTGACGACCATAAAAATAGCGGCAAGACTAATCGTGATCCACAGGTTGATGATCAACCCTTTGATTTGATCGAGCTGGGCCGAACGAATGGCCATGGCAACGGTTAGCGAACTGCCGATAAGAACGGCGGTGTTAACGGTGCCCCAAAAGGTGTCCAGCTCTGTTGATGCCTGGAGGTAAAGATCAGGATACCACGCTCTGTAGACGATATAGGCACCAAACAGCCCGCCAAAAAATAGAATTTCTGTAACAAGAAACACCCACATACCCATTTTGGATGCTTCAAATTGTTGATCTGAGTCAACAAAGTAATGCTTTACGTGTTTCGGTTTTTCTTTTACAGCAGAAGGTTGAGACATCTGGTAGTGTAAGGTTTATGCTTGCTCTTTAGCAGTTCCGGTTTCGGTGACTACCGATTCGCCATCAGTAGAGTGACCATTGTGTGAAGATGCAATTCCAAGCTGAAATTCCGACATCGGTTTATGATAATCGTAAGGACCGTTAATGATAACCGGCGTGTGCTCAAAATTATGATGAGGTGCGGGAGAGGATGTTTGCCACTCTAACGCCCGGCTTCCCCATGGATTTGAGCCCGATGCTTTCCCTTTCATCAGAGAATAAACAAGGTATGCGGCAATGATAAGAAATCCAATGCCGATTATGTAGGCTCCATATGTGGAAAACTGGTGAAAAGGCTGAAATTGATCGATGTAATTATAGTAGCGGCGCGGCATTCCCTGCGAACCCATAATGAACTGGGGCAGGAACGTCATGTTAAAGCCGATGAAAATGACACCACACGCAATTCGTCCCCAGAATTCACTGTACATTTTCCCGAACATTTTGGGCCACCAGTAGTGAAGGCCGGCCAGGAATGCCATGACCATTCCACCCATCATAACATAGTGGAAGTGCGCCACAACATAGTAGGTATCGTGCAGGTGTACGTCTACAGATAGCGCCCCAAGCATGATACCAGTGAATCCACCAATCGTGAACTGGAATAAAAAGACCATGGCATAGAGCATCGGGGTCTTCATATCAATAGATCCCTTGTACATTGTCGCAAGCCAGTTGAAGATTTTAATTCCCGTTGGTATACCCACAAGGAACGTCAGGAAGGAAAAGACCATGCTGGCAAGGGATGATTGTCCGGCCGTAAACATGTGGTGTCCCCAGACCAAAAATCCAATAAATGCAATTGCCAGGGAGGAGAGAGCGATCGCCCAGTACCCAAAAACTGTTTTCCTGGAATATGTGGATATAACTTCCGAAATCACGCCAAAACCGGGAACAATCATTATATACACAGCCGGGTGAGAGTAGAACCAGAAGAAGTGCTGATATAGCACCGGGTCTCCTCCAAGGGCCGGGTCAAAAATTCCAATTCCGAGTGCGCGCTCCATGGTAAGGAGAAGTAATGTAATAGCCAGGACAGGTGTGGCTAACACCTGGATGATGCTGGTTGCATAAAGCGCCCAAAGCATCAGGGGAAGTTTGTTCCAGGTAAGACCGGGGGCCCGCATTTTATGAATCGTTACGATAAAGTTGACACCGGTCAGGATGGATGAAAAACCGAGAATGAAGATTCCCAGCGTCATCATAATCACATTTCCACCCGTCTCGGCACTATACGGCGTGTAGAAAGTCCACCCGGTATCCACTCCGCCGGTAAAGATGGCAACGAGTGTAAAAATTGCGCCAATCGTGTATATGTAAAAACTTGCCAGGTTCAATCGCGGGAAGGCTACATCCTTGGCTCCAAGTTGTAGTGGCAATATAAAGTTTCCCAGTGCAGCGGGTACAGAA
>JAAAOB010000063.1 GCA_009909035.1 Bacteroidota bacterium | reverse complement strand
AAGACATTAAGATAATAAATAACAGTGACTTAGTCGATTAATAAGCAGCATAAAACTCCATTTTTTTGACATAAATTTGCGTCCTTATTTTCTCACAGCCTCTCAAGAGGGGATTTTAAACCGATGCTCTAATGCTATCAATGTGGTAATTTATCTCTCAAAACTCCATACGAGTAGGTTCCGGCAATCGCGGCCAGGATGGGAACGATCATAATGGTCAATCCTGATCCGAGCAGGGCGAACATCGGACCGGGGCAGGCCCCGAGCAGCGCCCAGCCAAGTCCAAACAGGCTTCCGCCAATAATATATCGCTTTACCTGCGATGGATCTTTTGGAGGAATCGAGATGGGATTTCCCTGCGTATCTTTCACGTTGTTTCGCTTGATGATCTGTACGGAGATCATACCCACGATTACCGCAAGACCGATGATGCCATACATATGGATAGAGTCAAACCGAAACATCTCCTGGATTCTGAACCAGGATACCACTTCCGACTTCACCAGCACAAAGCCAAATGCCGTGCCTATGAGTAAGTATTTTATATATTCTGAAAATTTCATGTTTGTAAGTATCAAGAACCTGTCAGCATCCACGCTTTTTGCGTGGTTCTGACAGCGTTCGCTTTAAAGAATTTTCGTTGAGAACCTGCCAGGTCTGAGTTTCGTGTCGACACTGTCAGAATCCAGCAAAACAGACGCTGGAAATCTGACAGGTCGCTTACCCCAAAATGATCGGGTAAATCCAGAAGGTCATGATCAGTCCGCCGATAAAAAATCCAACGACAGCGATCAGCGACGCAATCTGAAGATCAGAGAGTCCGGAAATTGCGTGACCGGATGTACATCCTCCGGCGTAGCGGGCTCCGAATCCAACCAGGAATCCCCCGATAACTAAAACTGTAAGCCCAACGCCGGTCCCAAGCATATCCCAGGAAAAGAGTCCGGCGGGAACAAGGCCGTCAAAATCCCGGATACCCAGCTGCTGCAAATCGGTGACGGTGGATTGTGCCAGGGCGATGGGTTCCGGGTTTGCAAAAACGGAACCGGCTAAAAATCCACCGATAACCGTTCCGGCGAGAAACGTGAAGTTCCACTTCCCGGCGCTTTTCCAGTCGTAATTGAAGAACTCAACGTTTCCAAAATTACAGGCCGCACAAGCATGCCTGAGGTTGGATGATACCCCAAACATTTTTCCGCCCAGTAATAAAAGTGCGGGTACGGTAAGGCCGATGATCGGCCCGGCAATGTACCAGGGCCAGGGGTTATATAAAACGTCTGTCATGGGTTGTAACTGAATTTTTTGTTTGATTCCAAATCCAAGGTAAGCAATATGTATGTACTTGTCAATACAAGTGGATTGCCTACTTTTCAGAGCAAACGGAGCATTCTGCTACTCCAGATGAAATCGATTATCCGCATTCAGGTGGAGTCATCCTTTATGAAGGAAAGGGAGGCTTTGAAAGCATAAAATAAATAATATCAGTAAGATATGAACTATGCCTCCTTTTACTAACCCCGTAATTCGTAAATAAAACTTTCGAATCACGGGGTTAATATTTAAATTCACCCTGAATATCGTAAATTAATTCTTCATATTTCAGGGTTATGGTACAGCGATACTTGCTGCATAATTTAGTTGCAGATTTGGGTCAGTTTCCCGCCGTTGCCATTACAGGGGCACGGCAGGCCGGGAAAACAACGCTTGCGCGATCTATTCACTCCGCAATCAACTCTCCCGTACTTTATCTGGATCTGGAACTGCCGACTGATATTGCCAAACTCCAGGAGCCTGAGCTGTTTCTGCGAGAGTATGAAGACCACTGTGTAATACTGGATGAAATTCACCATATGCCGGATCTCTTTCCCGTATTGCGCGGCTTAATTGATGAGCACCGAAGACCGGGTCGATTCCTCATTTTAGGCTCAGCTTCACCTGCGCTTCTGAGGGATAGCTCCGAGTCCCTGGCTGGGCGGATATCCTACAACAAACTGTATCCGCTGAACGTGGTTGAAACCGAAAATGAAATAGATTTAAAAACCCACCTCTTGCGTGGTGGGTTCCCGGATTCGCTGTTAACATCATCTGATTCAAAAAGTAACCGGTGGAGAACAAATTTTATTCAAACGTACCTTGCAAGGGAGCTTCCATCTCTCGGGTTGACCAGCGATGTTCGAATTTTAAGGAAATTACTCACTATGCTTTGCCATGTTCAAAGCAGTGTGCTTAACGTTCAGAGTCTCTCAAATTCGCTTGGAGTTACCCGGCCAACGGTTTCGCGTTATATCGATTTTTTGGAGAAATCGTACATCGTAACCCGGGTAGAGCCGTGGTTCTCGAACGTTAAAAAAAGGCTTGTGAAGAGCCCTAAGATATATATTTCAGATTCCGGAATATTCCATTCACTTTTGGGAATTACTGACTACCCAGGTCTGATAGAGCATCCCGCTGTGGGCGCATCCTGGGAGGGATTTGTGATTCAACAGACCAGTTCAATATTGCCACCTGATATGGACCTTTGGTTTTTCCGCACTCATGAAGGGGCAGAAGCCGATATCGTTCTCTCTAAAAATGATTCCCCAATCGCATCTGCGGAAATCAAATGGACAAACGCTCCTAAACTTTCCAAAGGGTTCAGAAACGTTGTGGGATACCTGAAAAGTGAACACAATTACGTAATCACACCAGCTTCAGATACATACCCGGCAGCGGAAAATATCAAGGTCATCTCTCTGCTTAACTGGTTGGACGTGGTGAGCCAACTTCATGGTGGAGAGAAAAAATAATACATGTAAATACAAGTATTGATAGTTGTGGTGGGTTTGCCTAAATTTATAAACCTGAGTACGATTAAAAAATAATGGGTTAAGCAGTCCAAAAAGGGCGTCATCTCGCACTCGATGCGCTCATTTTTTGAACACGTAGCGCCAGCGGAGTGAAATCTTCTCTCCTTACCAAAGGCAGGAGATGCCACGCCGGGGCGTGGCATGACATTATTGTTGATGAATTAATGGTTCGAACGCCCTTTTTTTCTGCTTTTGGTGGTATTTGACAGATTTAAGAATCGAACTGAGGTTTTAAGAGTTCGAGGTAAGGACTTGTTAAGAAGTGTCCTCGTTTCTTTTCCTGAACTCACGGTAACTCAGCTACTATAATTCAATAAAACGTTCAATTTCAGTCATCATATGAAATTAAAAGACGGTACACCCCGACACGCGCAAATCAGCCAGTGGCTGCGTGAGCAGATTGAGAGTGGCGAGTATGCGCCCGATGAAAAACTGCCGTCTGAAAATGAGCTATCCAACAAGTTCGATGTCAGCAGGGTGACGATCAGACGGGCCCTGCAATCTCTTGAAAGTGAAGAGATGATCTACCGGTGCCAGGGGCTGGGATCATTCGTGAAAGACGACCGCACTCCGCATAATCTCGTGCACCTTACCGATTTTAACGAAGATATGGCAAAAGCCGGGCTGGATGCGTCTTCGAAAGTGCTTCGGTTCGAAACTGTTGACGCCCCTCAGTGGCTAAGCGTTCATTTAAATGTGGAGGTCGGCAATAAAGTTCTCCGGATTGACCGGCTGCGCTTGGGCAATGGAGAACCGATTGCATTCGACACCACATGGCTGCCAATTCTATACGGTCAGCTTCTGGACAAAAACGCCCTGCAGGAGTCAACCATCTACCGGCAGCTCGAGGAGAATTATGACATTTCGGTGATCAAAGGCTGTTACCGGATGTCGGCCGAGTTGGCGGATCCCGAGGTGGCGAAGCATTTGGATGTGCCTGAAAACTCAGCACTTTTTTTGATCGACAGATTTTCCTACACCATCGGAGAGAAGCCGGTTTATTATCAAAAACGATATTACAGAAATGACAAAGTAAAGTATCAGGTAACGCTCGAGAGAGACAGTGAAACGGAGCCGGACTCAAAAGAGATGCCGCTGAAGGAATTTGCCCCTGTATTTAGCTCACGACAGGAATGAACAATCCCGGCTGAACACGAAAATTGAAACGGAGCAACATGAGCATGTATGACTAAAACACTCGTAATTGCCGGCGGCGGACACGCCTCATTGCCTCTTATTAAAATGGGGCGGAAATGGAGACGATACGATCTTGAGATCATTCTCATTTCTGAACATCCCTACCTGATCTACTCCGGCGCACTGCCCCAGTATATGGCAGGATTTTACGAGTGGGATCAAACCGCGGTAAATCTTGAAGAACTGTGCAGACGGTATGGCGTAACGTTTCTGACCGAACGACTGACATCGGTGGATAAGGATCAGCAGTTGGTTTTCACATCGGACGGGACCCGGATTCAATATGATTATCTGCTCCTGAACCTGGGGGCATCCTCAAAACCGATCCTCGAGGGTGAGGATGTCTCGCCTGTTAAACCGATGTCGAAACTGCTGGAGCTGAGAAAACAGATAGTTAATGGATCGGTCCGGTCTCTGCTGATTACAGGCGGCGGGGCCGCAGGTTCGGAACTTGCGTTAAACCTATCGCATCCCGGGGCAAGACGCCGCATGGAGATCACCATACTGGAGAAAAACGATCGATTGCTTGCCGATTTTCCTGACACACTATCCGACAAGGTGACCTCAAAATTGAAGAGCCGGGGAGTCACCATTCATACCGGTGCGAATGCCGAATCGAATCCGCCTGAATCAGTTGATCAGGTCATTCTTGCGGCCGGAAATCAGCCCGGCTCAATCTCCGTTAACCATACGTTCGAAACGGGTGCTGGCGGCAGGATTTTGACAGATGATACGCTACAGGTGGCAAATGCCCCGGAAGTATTTGCAGCGGGTGATATGGCCGATGTTGGAGGAAAGAATTATCAACCCATTGGCGTGCATGCTGTAAAACAGGGTGTTGTGCTCAGGAAAAATATCAAGGCAACAATTCAGGGCAAGCCATTATCGGAGTTCAGGCCCTACCCGGTCAATCCGCTGATATTGTCGGACGGACCCGATCAAGCCTATTACGTGATTGGGAAATATGTGATCAGTGGCAGGCTGTTCGCCATTCTGAAGTATGTGCTGGATATGCGGTGGCTGGAGAAATATTCAAGACAGCCTGAGAGGAGGAGAACAGACGCAGAACTAACGAAAGCTGGTTTTTACAGGTCGAGTAGGAAAAGGTAGGCTGAGTAATAATCAACGCAAGTTCTTATAACAAATCCTGTACTTGCCCGTCGCAAACTGAAAATCCAACCAGTCCGGCCAGGTGCCCGTGGAAAATCGTGACAATTTTAGTTGGGAAACTCCCTGCCAACATGCTCAGCAGATGAACAACCGCCAGCCAGGCATCCGCGGCCTGAAATTGCCAGGAAAAGAAAATATACAGCCAAAATCCCCGATACATTTGCATCGTGGAAAAAGAAAAAATAGACATAAAGAAGTCCAAAGAGCAATAAACATACCCGGTATTTGTTCCAGGCTGATCTGCGGAAATAGTGGGGAATGAACGTCATTTTAAACCGCTGGTAATTCTTAAAGACGTTTCAGTGAACAGGCAACATCTTCCAATGCCCGGTAAATATCTTCTTTACGAGATGTTTAAAGTCATGGTCAAAAACTTACTTAATCGTAGTGCTACCGTCATAACTTGAATCCCTAAAATAGTTTTTATTGGCGATACGTTTATCACAGTTCAATCACTATTGAATCAATATCTGCACCGGATAAATCCGTTTCTTAGGGTGAATGGTTCAAATCAGTTTTTTGCTGAAAACAGGTGCATTCATGCAGAATAGACTGAAGTCGTGAAAAATTAAATGAGTAGTACGACTTGAATTTGACAGGACGGTTAGGCATATTTTTAAGATAAGACATTCATACTAAGGGGAACATCCTGAACATAGTCCAGTCCTCTCTGTAACGAACTGAATGTTACCACTTCATATCTAACCAAAAACTAATGATACTATGAGAATAAGAGCGATAAAAATATGGGGACTCCTGTTGGCGGCAGTTTTGCTACTGCCAGTAACGGGTGCATCACAGAATCTTGAGGCATTTGAGGAAAAGGTCACGGAATTTACACTTGATAACGGACTGCATTTCATTATTGTGGAACGGGATGTGGCACCAACTGCGCATTTTTTCACACTCCTGGATGTCGGTGCCGTAAATGAGCCGGTTGGAAATAAAGGAGTAGCCCATGTGTATGAACATATGGTCTTTAAAGGCAGTAAAACCATCGGGACAACAAACTACGAGGAAGAGAAGAAATATATCGACCAGATGGATGAAGCGTATATTGCGTGGCTGGATGAAAAAAACAAATTTGAACCGGATGAAGAGAAACTTGATGAACTCTGGGCGGCATTTGAAGAGCTGCAGGAAAAGGCGGGTGAATTTGTTGTAAATAATGAATTTACTGAAATCATAGAAAAAGAGGGAGCCACAGGCGTGAATGCGTTCGCCTCGAATGATGCAACCGGCTATTTCTACAGTTTACCGCAAAATAAGGCAGAGTTGTGGTTTATGCTGGAAGCCGACCGATTTATGAATCCGGTGATGCGGGAGTTCTACTCAGAGAAAGAGGTGATTTATGAGGAGAGACGCCAGCGGACAGACTCCAACCCATTCGGGCGATTGATTGAGGAGTTTACCTCAACCGCATTTTCGGCACATCCCTACCGCAATCCCGTCATCGGCTGGCCGTCCGATATCAGGAACACGACCATTGCCGATACCTGGGATTTTTACGAAACCTACTACGCTCCGTCCAGTTTCACCATCACAATTGTGGGGGATGTAGACCCTGCTGAGATGAGACGTCTGGCTGATAAATATTTCGGCAGCATGCCCGCAGAAGAAGCGGCTCCCGAGGTTCGAACAGAAGAGCCGGAACAGCGTGGGGAGCGCCGGTTTACCATTGAAGAACAGACACAGCCCATCTACCTTGAAGGGTATCATACGGTGAGCAACCAGCACCCCGATTACCAGGCACTCAATCTGCTCAGCGCAATTTTATCCAGCGGACGTACCTCGCGTCTCTACAAAAAAATGGTGGTAGAAGATCAAACGGCCCTGCAGGTTGGAACCAACAACGGGTTCCCCAGCAGTAAATACCCCGGGATGTTTATTGCATTTGTTGTTCCGAACCAGGGGGTTGACATGGATGAGGTTGAAGAGACGCTGAGAACCGAGTTCCAGAAAATTATCGATGAAGGAGTCACCCGTGAAGAGCTGGAAAGGGTTCGCACCAACAGTCGTGCATCGCTTGTGCGAACGCTGACCTCCAATCCCGGCATAGCGCGTACGCTCGCCTTTGCCCATGTGAACAGCGGAGACTGGCGTTCGGCATTTACCGATCTCCAGCGGCTGAATGATGTCACCCCGGAGGATATCCAGAGAGTAGCTGAGAAATACATCAAAAAGAAGACACGTACGGTCGGAAAGATTGTAAACGTGGAAACCGCGGAAAATGAGCAGATCTCAGCAAATTAAATCCAAAGCTAAAAGAATTAAACAGACCGATATGAAAACTCTATCATCTTTTCTATTACTACTTATGTTTATGGTATCCTGTGCAACCCAGGAGCAGGTTTCTGAGCAGACAGAACCCGATCAACCCGAACAGCCGCAGTCGCAGCCTGTGGATGTTGAAGGATTAGAGTATCCTGAATTGAACAACTATCAAATACCGGAGATCGAGACGTTCGAGCTTGATAATGGCATCACCTTTTATCTTGTGGAGGATAGTGAGGTGCCGCTGATTAATTTAAATATGATTGTCAGAGCGGGCTCATTCATGGTGCCGGCTGAAAAGGAGGGACTGGCATCCATCACGGCAAATGTGATGAGAAACGGCGGCTCGGAGGCCTACCCGGAAGAGGATCTGAATCAGCTCCTTGAGAATCGTGCCGCACAGCTTGAATTTGGCATGGGGCTGACCAGCGGCTCGGGCCGGCTCAATGCGCTGAAGGAAGATTTTGCAGACCTGCTGCCTGTCTATGTGGATGTGATGATGAACCCGCTGCTGCCGCAGGAGAAGATCGATCTTGCAAAACGTCAGCAGCGAACCGCTATCTCCAGGCGAAATGATAACGCGCAGCAGGTCGGGTTCAGAGTGTTTCAAAAGCTGATCTACGGAGAGAACTCCCCGCAGGCACGTACAACGGAGCTGTATACTCTGGAGGAGATTACCCGCGATGACATGGTGGAGTTTCACAAAAACGCATATACCGGCGAAAATTTAATGATCGGGCTGGTTGGCGACTTTGATATCGAAGAGATAAAACCACAGCTCCGGGAGGCGTTTGCAGAGATACCGGCCGGCGAAGAAAATGAGATCGACCTGCCGGAAATCGATTATGAATTCGACTCCTCGATCCATTTTGTGGATAAACGGGACGTGAATCAATCGGTTGTGTTGATGGGCCATATCGGTGGGATGAGAGACAATCCCGATTATGCGGCGCTGCAGGCAATGAACGAGGTACTGAGTGGTGGCTTTTCCGGAAGACTCTTTAAAAATGTACGCTCAGACCTTGGCCTTGCCTACTCGGTCTTTGGAAACTACGGAAGCAATGCACTTTACCCGGGCCAGTTTTATGCAGGAATTTTTACCCGCAGTGAGGCCACGGCAGAAGCGATCCAGGCCGTGCGCCGCGAAATGGAGAAGCTGCAGCAGGAGCCCGTCACCCAGGAGGAATTGCAAGATACGCGTGAATCGATTCTTAACTCCCTGGTGTTCCGCTACGACAGCAAAAGCGGCGTGCTGCGCCAGCGCATGTCGAATGAGTACCTTGGGCTTCCGGCCGATGCATTTGAAACCTACATCGAGGAGCTGCGCGATGTTACGCCAGAAGATATTCAACGGGTTGCCAATGAGTATATGAATCCCGATCAGATGCGGATCCTTGTGGTTGGAAACGGGGAGGAGCTGGGCGATCAGCTCAACCAGTTTGGCGATGTGAAGGAGTTTGATATCACGATTCGGGAGACACCTCCGGGTGCAGAAGCGCCGGAAGTGGCAGAAGGTGATGCCGCCGCAGGCCGTGAATGGATGGACCGAATGGCAGAAGCGGTGATTCCGGGCGGAACCATAGATGGCGACCTGGTCTTTCAGGCGGACAATACCATTCAAACTCCCCAGGGTGAGATGGTCATGGGCCTGAAACAAACCATCAACTTCGACAGCGAGAAGCTGGTATCCGTCGTGAATGCACCCATGGGGGAGATCACCATGCAGATAGAGGATGGTGAAGGGAAAATGGTGATAGGCGGTAACGAGAGACCAATGGCGCCTCAACAGAAGCAGCAGATTATGGCTGAGTTTTACCGAAATCACATCTACCTGGCACTGAACCGGGATGACCTGGATGTAGACTATATGGGAATGGAGGAGATGGACGGCAACGAGTATGCAAACGTCCGGGTTAATGATGAAATCACCCTCAATCTCTACATCAATCCCGAGACAAACCTCCCGATGATTACGACCTACGAACAGTTCGACCCGCAGCAGGGGCAGACCGTTACCGTTCGTATGGTGGCTAATGACTGGCGCGAATCCGGGGGCGTGATGATGCCTTACGAAATGACGGGCTATGCCGGCGATGAACAGCGATCCAAGACAGAGGTTACATCTCATACGGTTGAGTAGGCGGGTAGCACAGCCGGAGTTTAAGAAAAAAGGCCGGGCAACCGGCCTTTTGTATTCTTAAGTGGTTGAATTCCGAGGCTGTCCAAAAAGATGAAATCTCCCGATGAAGGAGGCTCATTATTGAATGCTTAGCATAAGCGTTCCCGAGAGCTGGGGTTAAAGCCGGGGGGATGATTCTCAGAGTTTAGAGATGTCCTGAATTTGGTTTAGAGACATAACGAATTACACCCCTCCCCACGCGATAAAACACGCGTGGTACTCCCCTCAAGGGGAGACCTCCCCTTCCTCAAGAGGCTGTGAAAAAATAGAACAACAAGCATTACAAACACTCGCTATGTGGGCCACGAAGGCACGACGACACAAAGACTTCACGAAGGTTATTTCATTGATATTATTTCACTTCGTGCACCTTCGTGACGTTGCGTCCTCGTGGCAAAAACAAATGGCTGATATACTTGGCTATGTATTTCCTCACAGCCTCTCAAGGGGAGACTACCCCTCCCCAAGGTCTCTGCAACGCAGCTGTTCATAAATCGATCTCTTGTACGTATCTTCCCAAAAAATAATCGTATGATGTCAAATCAAAATAGCCGTGATGAGCAATTGTACAGCCGGGTAGGCGAGGATGAATACGACCCGTTTTACGGCCGCTATATTGAACACAGCCGCGGCAAGAATTTTTTAACCCGACTGGAAGAGAGCAAAGCAGATTTTCTTGCCTTGGCGGCAACACTGAACGATGAATCTGCACGCCACCGGTATGCATCGGACAAGTGGTCGGTCAAAGAGATTATCGGCCATGTAATGGATACGGAGCGCATTATGGCGTTCCGGGCCCTGTCGTTTGCAAGGGGGGAACGGGCCAATCTTCCGGGCTACGATCACGATGCCTATGTGACAGCTGCCAACTTCGACTCTCTTGCGCTCGATAGATTACTGGCGAACTATCGTACGGTTCGGACATCTACTTTGGAGATGTTCGAATCATTCACCCCGGAGATGATATTAGAAACCGGAATTGCCAGTGGCTGCCGCTTTTCGGTGCGCGCCCTTGGCTTCATCATTGCAGGACACGATATGCACCATCGGCAGGTGATCCGGACGATGTACCTTTCCGGGATAAAGAGATAACGTAAACCGCTGGCTCCGAATGGTTATGAAGTGTCAAGAAATATTGATGCTGTGAAAATCGGTACTCTTCTGACTCCCTTTTTCCCGGCCTGCAGCCGCATACCGGATCAGTTTTTTCGAAATCTGAGCGGCATCCGCAATTTGGGGAATAAGAGCCGTCTGCGGTTTATCGAGCCAGCGGCGGATGGAATGAATAAACGGCTTGCCCATCTGGAATACCACCGGCACCCCCATCTTGTCTAAAGCCGCCGCATTGCACAGCTGTTCGTATTGATTTTTGATGGGCAGTACCATCAATTTTTTTCCGAGATAGATCGATTCGGCGCAGGTTTCAAAGCCGGCGCTGGTCATCACACCCAGGCTGGATTCCAGGCTTTTGAGGAACGATTCGTTCCCGACGGGATGGACGGTTACATTTTTGCGGGTATAGGTCGTGTCGCACAAAGGGGAGAAGACGTGCCACTTCACCTGCATACATTGTGTAAACACAGAGAGTAGCGTTTCGTGGTCAAAGGCGGGGAGGTAGACCGTTACGTGGTCATCGGTGGATGGGCGTAGCTCCCGGACTTCACGCCGGATAATCGGTCCCTCAACGAACGAGTCGTACTTGATAAAATGAAAGCCTATCGCTTTATGGCAGGGGGCAAAATGCCTCAGTACCTGTTCCGCCAGCAGAGAGGTGCGGGCCGGCCGGGGAGTTCTGTCGGAAAGAAAAGCCGCTTGGTGGCTCAAGCCGATGCACCGTTTGCCGGCTTTCATAGCGGCCCAGGAGCTGATCGGTTCGTAATCACTCACCACAAGGTCGTACTGGTCCAGATCCAGCGAATGAATATCTTTCAAAAAGGTGATGGGATCGAACTGTAGCGCCGTTTTCAGGTACGACACGCCTCCGTTCGAATCATAAGTCAGGCTTACCCCGCGCCTGTAGGAGATCTCCAGGTTGCTCAGCTTCATTTGACAGTTTGTACCGCTCAGAAGAACATCTACCGATGCACTTCGGCTAAGGGCGGGCAGTATTTCGCGTGCCCGGCTGATGTGTCCGTGTCCGGTTCCCTGTATGCCGTAGAGTATATTCATCCGATCACCACGCGCGAGCCGTTTGTTCTCTGTTTAATAATCTTCTCGATTCGTTCCTCCGAGTTAAAATCCTCCTCTTTATAGCGGTACATGGTCCACTCTTCACCATCATATTCAAGGGCGGTCAGGTTCTCGACCCAGTCGCCGGAGTTCATGTAGATCACGGATCCCTTGTTGTTGTGAAAGCCACGGATTTTCGGTTGATGAATATGCCCGCAGATAACGTAGTCGTAGCCCTGGTCTATCGCCAGTTCAATCGCCGTATTTTCAAAATTGTCGATAAATTGAACGGCCTTTTTTACGCTGTCTTTAATTCTCTTGGAGAGGGAGAGTTTTCCGCGCCCCATCTTAATAGAAAACCAGTTGATCAGTTTATTAATCATAATCAGCAGGTCGTATCCCTTGCCGCCTATTTTTGCAATCCATTTGGAGTGTTTCA
This sequence comes from Bacteroidota bacterium, assembly GCA_009909035.1. Lineage (GTDB taxonomy): Bacteria > Bacteroidota > Rhodothermia > Balneolales > Balneolaceae > SW132. Next base: position 952 of record JAAAOB010000063.1, on the reverse strand, counting down.
TCGAGACATCAAAAATATCGCCGTGGAAAATCCATATTTTTTCTCCTTTCAGCTCCAGAACCAGTTTGTCGCGGATGAACAGGGGCCCGAGCTGCAGGCTTGAAACCTTTCGCAGCACTTCATCGTGGTTGCCTGTCAGGTAGTAGATGTCCGTTCCGTTTGCCATGCTGGTGAGTAGCGTGCGAAGAACCATCATATGCGATTCAGGCCAGTAATATTTTCTAAAATTCCAGACATCAATAAAATCTCCGTTAAGAATAATCGTTTTAGGATCTATACTGTTGAGATATTGAAGAAGCTCAAGTGCATGGCAGCCAACAGTTCCAAGGTGGATGTCGGATAACACCACGATATCGACCGGACGTTTTTTCATTAGCAGATGATTTATTATGATGTAGTGTGCACTGAGTATTTTTTAACAAGGTGCTTTCATCAGATGCCTGCCTATAAAGAAAGGTTATTCTGTTACCGGATTGTTGCTCCACTGTTATGGATTGATGAATAGTTTGTTAATAAATTATGATCTAACACGTTATGTGCGAACCGTTTATTTAAACTCAGTGTAGTGTCATGTCTACACTGAAATGTCGGTTAAAATTGCGGGTAAGGGAGACTTCCGAAGTCTGCGTGCTCGTAATAAAAGTGAGAATTATAAAAGGAACTGAGCATTCATACAGCCAGAAAAGACTTCGGAAGTCTTTGAGTGTAGCGTACCGGTACTGAAAAGGGGGCGTCAGACCGGTATACAGGTGTAAAAATCGCGGCAGCAAATAAGTATATTCTTTTTATTTGTCATATACCTGCAAAATAAGTTCCTTACGTCTATTTGTTTCACCAACTGCTATGCACAACTTTTGAACCGGTAATTTAATGCAAAACCTCCCCGTCCTTCATACTAATATTTTATTGATCGAGGATAATCCCGGCGATATGCTGCTGATCGAGGATTATC